>CAYVBK010000031.1:0-60446 GCA_964449465.1 uncultured Anaerolineae bacterium | reverse complement strand
TGTGTCTGAACCGAGTTTATTGAACTGTCGCTGTTTGACGTGCCGCTTCTTCGGTGTTATTCATCAGTACAAATGTGAACTCGCCCTTCAATGCGTCGCTTTTCTCGACTTGTGCAACATAGTAAGGGGATGTCATCGCTCCCCCCCCGCCACAACAGGGTTCGTGGAATTGTGCACAAACCAGGATGGTGTCATCCTGGCGCCTTATGTCAATGACTTCTATAGAATATCCGGTCGTTGATTTTTCGCCTTGATAGGCCACGATAAGGAAATAAGCCGAGAGATCGACGGCAGAGATCAGTTTCAGATGAATAGGCGGCAGCTCATCTTGAACCGCAGAGAGGCCATCCTGATTGGCGATAAAGGTCAATTTAGGAGAACTTTGCTGATAGCGGCTATCTGTATCAGGATCTGTGATCACTCCTTCCCAGGCCAGGCTTTCGCCCTGGATCGCACACATTTGAGGGATAACTTGATCGCCCGCATGGAGGACGAACGCGATCTCGTCTTCTTTTATTCCTGCAGGCTTTGTGATTTTCAGCACATAGTAAGGTGAATTGAGCGGCCAAGCCACCCACTGGCTGCGATCAGGCTCCTGGAATTGAGCATCAATGATGACCACTTTGTCCTCAAGCCTGACGCCATCAATCTGGATCGGCTTGTACGGTCTGTTGTTCTTGCCCTGGTAGACAACTGCCACCCAATAAGAAGAGAAATTCGTGCCGGCGACGCGCTTCAAGTGCGCGGGCAGCATCCGGCCCTGAAGCGAAGGAACCGCGACCTCGTCGGTGATGACGATCAGCCGCGGCTCGTGCCCGACGTACACAAAATCGCTCAGCGGCCCTCCTTTCCACTCGCCTTTCAGGTCAAAGTTGAACCCCTCGCCTTCACCGATCTTTTTCCACGACAGGCGGTTGACCGTTGAGGCTCCTGTACAGGCGTTCGATGTAACGAGTATGAGACAAAGCAGCATAATTACTGTATCTGTTTTTTTCATGAGCCATTTCCTTTCAATGTGCCAAAAATTTCACTTTCCATACCCTTATTATACCCCCCCCCCTCATACCTTTGTCAAGTTTGTTTGGACGTCGTTTGTGTGGCGTTTGGGTGTTGAGCGTGCCCGGCTTGGCCGATTGCCGCCGGTTGAGCCTGTCGAAGCCGGCGCATTGGCTGCCTTATCCAAATGAGCCTGGGGATCACCACGATTCAGACCTCCAGGCGATCACCCATCGGCCTGATGGCTCTGCATCCATTCCTCGCTGCCGTATTTCAGGCGCAGCCGGGCCGCCGCTTGCTGCTCCTCCTCAGACAATTCGCCTGGTTGCCATTGCAGGTTCAATGCCTGGGCCAGGCCTACGACCAGAGCGGTCATGGCCTGTTCAAATGACACCATCTGCCCAACGGCCTCGTCAAGGGCGATGGCGCGGCCGGACAAGCGGGCGCGCAGCCGCGCACGGGCCGGCTCGGCCAGGCGCAACACGTCGGCCAGGCGCGACACATCGCCGTGCAGCGGCAAGGCACCGTGCTGCAAGACCACACCGCGTCGCCGCACTTGCGCGCTGCCGATCAGCTTGCGCCCGGCCGCCGTGACCTCGTAATGGGCCGGGGCGTCAAAGCAGGCCGCCGAGCTGCCCTGGCTGTCGGGGTGAGCCTCGGCCTCGACAGCCGCACAGCCCAACCGCCGCAGCCCGGCCACCAACCCCTGGCTGAGCCGTCGATACGAGGTGAGAATGTCGCCGGCGACGCGCGGTTCGCTTTGCGGCGCGGCTATGCTATAGGTCAACTCGTCAATGTGCAGCACGGCCCGCCCGCCGGTAGGCCGCCGCACCCAGGTATAGCCGCGCTCCTGGCAGGCTTGCAGATCGACCTCGGCCAGCAGCGATTGAGCGTATCCGATGGACACGCAGGGCGGTTGCCAGCCATAAAAACGCAGCGTCGGCGGGGCATTTCCTTCGGCGATTCCCAGCAAGATGGCTTCATCTATGGCCATGTTGGTGGCTCCATCTTGATGGCCGGTATAGAGCAACCGCCAGGTGGCCGGTGAAAGGTCGGCCTCGGAGGAAGGCAAATCGGTGTTTGTCATGGGTCAATCCTGTTATGGTTTGTTCGGGGTTAATGTGATAGCCGGGTTTCGCGGATCGCCTGTTCTGCTTCGGCGGCGGTGAGCGGGCCGGCATAATTGTACATCACGCCGCCGGGCCGCTCATTGTAAAACGGGCGATTACAGTCGGGGCAGCCCGAGGTGCGAAAGGCTTTGCCGTCTTGCAGCCATGCCGCCCAATCGGGATGTTCAAGGCGGCACAGGCGGCCGGCCTGGTCAAAGATAAAGCTGGCTTGGGTGGCCTCGCGATGCGTAATCAACCAGCGGGCGGCCTGCATGCGCCGATACACATCCAGAGGGGGCGGCGGATGATCGGCCAGGGGGGTGCCGCGCAGAGGGGTAAAGGCAAACAGTCCTGCCACGATGCCGCGTTCGTGCGCCCAGATGATTCGCTCGACCATTTCGCGCTCGGTTTCGCCCAGGCCGACGATGAGGTGAACGGCGGCACGGCAGGGAAACCGGGTCGCCGTTTGGGTGATCATATCCAGCGCGCCGGCCCATGTGCCACTTTTGACCTGGGCGAACACACGTTCACAGGCGGCATCCAGCCCAAAACCGATGTGATCCACGCCGGCAGCGATCAAGGCCTGCACCTGGCCGACGTGCGCCGGCAAGATGGCCGTGTCGAGGGGCAGGGCAACGGCCTGGCAGATGGCCTGCACGACAAAAAGAGTCTGCTCATAGGCGGCATGGCCGGCCGTTACCTGGATGCAGCAGCGTTTGAGTGAGCCATCTCGTTCGGCCTGGCTCAGGCGAGCACACACCTCTGGCAGCGGAAATTCCGGCCAGGTAATGCGCGACAGGGCCGTGTCGGCGGCCAAACTGCCGCGCGCCTGGGTGCAAAAGAGGCAGTTCATGGCGCAGCGACCACCCAACATCAAATAAGCGGTGGTGGGCGCCACCTGCATGGGCGTCTGCGCCAGCCCCAACACCGCCGCCGTGCCGATGGACACATGGATGGTGGAAACCTCGCCGCTCATGTTTCGCTCGCCATTTTTTGCAGTTCGTACAATCGGGTCAAGGCCTCGATGGGCGACAGGGCGTTGACATCCAGCTTGAGCAGTGCTTCGACCGCCGGGTGCGGGCTGCCGCCAAACAGGGGCAATTGCAGCACCTCGGCCTTGCGGCGGGGCTTGCCCGGCGAGCGCGAGGTTTCGCGTTCCAACTGTTGCAAAATTTCTTCGGCGCGGCGGATCACCGGGCGAGGCATGCCGGCCAGTTGGGCCACGTGGATGCCATAGCTCTTGTCGGCGCCGCCGCGCACAATGTGGTGCAAAAACGCCACTTTGTCGCCCTGCTCGGCTACGGCCACGTTGTAATTGCGCACGCGCGGCAAAATCCGCTCCAGGTCTACCAGCTCGTGATAGTGGGTGGCAAAAAGGGTCTTGGCTCCCAGGCGGGGATGGTTGTGCAGGTATTCGACAATGGCCCAGGCGATGGAAATGCCGTCATAGGTGCTGGTGCCGCGCCCGATCTCGTCCAGCACGATCAGGCTGCGGCGGGTGGCGTGATTGAGGATATAGGCCGCCTCGACCATCTCAACCATAAAGGTGCTTTGCCCGGCGCTGATCTCGTCTTGGGCGCCGATGCGGGTGAAAATGCGGTCTACCAGGCCGATGGCGGCCTCGTCGGCCGGCACGAATGAGCCGACCTGGGCCATCAGCACGATCAGGGCCACCTGGCGGATAAAAGTAGATTTGCCGCTCATGTTGGGGCCGGTGATGATCTGGATGGTTTCCTGGTCGGACATGTGTAGGTCGTTGGGGATGAACGGCTCGCGGCGCATGGTCAACTCGACCACCGGGTGCCGCCCGGCCACGATGTGCAGGTCGTCGTCGGTGGTCAGGCGGGGGCGCACATAGCGGTTTTGCACGGCCACCTCGGCCAGCGCGGCCAGCACGTCCAGTTTCGCCATCGCCCGTGCCGTATTGCCGATTTGTGCCGCTGCCGCCATCACCCGGTCGCAGACCTCGCGGAACAGCCGCGCCTCGATCTCTTGTTGACGCTCCTGGGCGTTCAGCACCAGCGTCTCGTACTCTTTGAGTTCGGGGGTGATGAACCGTTCGCCGTTGACCAGCGTTTGTTTGCGGATGTAGGCCGAGGGTACGGCGTCGAGGTTCGATTTGGAGACTTCGATGTAATAGCCAAACACCTTGTTGAATCCGACTTTGAGATTTTTGATGCCAGTGCGGTCGCGTTCGGTCTTTTCTAGGTTGGCGATCCAGGTTTTGGCGTCGCGCGAGGCCAGCAGCAAATTGTCCAGTTCGGCAGAAAAGCCGGGGCGGATCACGTCGCCGCTGCTCAGCGTGGCCGGGGCATCGGGCAGAATGGCCTCGGCGATCAGGGCGACTGTGTCAGAGCAAGGGTTGAGTTCGGCGGCGATGGCGGCCATCGGAGCCAGCGATTGGAGCGATTTTTGCAGGTCGGGCGCGGCCTGCAAGGCTTTGCCAATGCCCACCAGATCGCGCGGGCCGGCCACGCGCTGCACCACCCGCCCCAAAAGCCGCTCCAGGTCGGGCAGCCCTTTGATGCGGGCGCGGATTTCGGCGCGGGCGACGGTATGGCCGACCAACGCCTCTACGGCATCCAGGCGGGCGTCAAGTTGTTCCAGATTGAGCAAGGGCTGATTGAGCCACTGGCGTAGCAGCCGCCCGCCCATCGCTGTAGCCGTGATATCCAGCACGCCCAACAGCGAACCGCGCGTCTGCCCCTCGCGGATGGTTTGAGTCAATTCCAGGTTGCGTCGGGTGGCCGGGTCGAGGTTCATAAATTCAGACGAGGAATAGGTGGTTAGCGATGCAATTTGCTCCAATGCGGCCGGGTGTGTGTCGCGCAAATAGTAAATGACTGCCCCGGCGGCGCAGATGGCCGATGGTTTGCGCTCGCAGCCAAAGCCGGCCAGCGAAGCCACCTCAAATTGCTCGCTCAAGACCTGGCGGGTGTTCTCCAGCTCGAAATGCCAGTCGGCATAGACGGTGAGGTGGGCGGCGAGGGTGGGCTGTTGTTCGTCCAAAAATGGCTTGATCGCGGCGGCGATCAGCACCTCGGCCGGCTGCAAGCGCATCAACTCTTCGCGCACCGACCGCTCGACAGTCTCGCCGGTCAGTTCGGTGGCGGCAAACTCGCCGGTGGTAATGTCTACATAGGCCATGCCGGCGCGATGTGCGTCGGCGTCCAGCACCAAAGCGACCAGGTAATTGTTGCGCTTTTCGTCCAGCAGGGTCGGCTCGATGACGGTGCCGGGTGTGACCACACGGCTGACCTGGCGCGGCACCAGGCCGTTGATCGGTGTACTGCCCAACTGGTCTACCACGGCCACTTTGTAGCCGGCGTGCAGCAGCTTGGCTACATAGCCGTCTACGGCGTGATACGGCACGCCGGCCAGCGGCACGCGCTGCCCTTGCCCCACCGGCCGCGAAGTCAGCACAATGTCGCATGTTTGCGCCACGATCTGGGCGTCCTCGTCAAAAGTCTCGTAAAAATCGCCCAGCCGAAACAAGACAATGGTGTCGGGATACTGGGCCTTGATCTGCAAATACTGCTTGCGCGCCGGCGTTTCCTGGATCTGGCTCACACTCGGTCCTTTTGATTTGCAAAATTCGTTTGTTCAAGTATAATAAGCCCGTTCTAGCCTCATCGCCATCCTAGCTCAATCGGCAGAGCAGACGCTTCGTAAGCGCCCGGTTTGGGGTTCAAGTCCCCAGGATGGCTTGAGAAAGCCAGGTTTGAGTCAGCCTGACACTTGCGTCGGCCGATTCAAACCTGGCTTTTTGTTTGGGTTTGGGTAACAGGCGGGGCTCAAGCCTCGCGCTGAAAGAGCGGTAGCTGATCCGGTGGATTGAGTGCGTTCGGTAGAACACCGTCGAAACCGGGCCTGTCCAAACCCGGCTCTTTTAGCCCGACGCTTGAGCGTCGGGCTAAAAGAGCTTATCTGGGGCCAAACAACCGTGTGCCGATGCGCACCAGGTTGGCCCCTTCTTCAATGGCGATCAGGTAGCTGTCGCTCATGCCCATCGAAAGATAGCGCATCGTCATCCCCTCCACCTGGCTCAGGCGGTCAAAAATGGTTTTGGTCAGGCGAAAACAGGGGCACAGGTCTTGCGGATCGTCTACTGCCGGCCCCATCGTCATCAGCCCTTGCACCTGCACATGCTCCAAAGCAGCGATCTGCCGTGCCAGCGTTTCCACCTCGTGCGGCAAGACGCCACTTTTATTGGCTTCGCCGCCGCTGTTGACCTCGATCAGGACAGGCATCACCTTTTGGTGTTCGGCGCAGCAGCGATCCAACGCTGTGGCCAGCCGTAGCGAGTCTACCGTTTCGACCATGTCAAACAGGTCGGCGGCCTGGGCGGCCTTGTTGCGCTGAAGGTGGCCGATCATGTGCCATAAGACAGGTTCGCCATCCGGCGACCGGAACGCGGCGCGCATGGCCTGCGCCTCTTGGACGTAATTGTGTCCGATGTGGCGGATGCCGGCTCGGACGACGGCAGCGACCTGCCCGGCGGTGCGCGACTTGGCCGCCGCCACCACGATCACATCCGGCGGTATGGTTTGCAGCAACCGTCGCGCCGACTCGGTGATCTGCCCAAGCTGTTCCTGGCTCATCGCCGTTTCCTCCTGGCCTATAGCACGTTCAATCCCATCAAAATGCCCATCACTACAAAAGCTACCGCCGAAATCCACAGCAAAATTCGTTCTGGGATGATCTTGCACAGCCCTTGCCCACCCACCACCCCGATGCCCGTGACCAGGATGAGCGCCAACGCGCCGCCGGCAAAGACGGCCCAGGGCGCCCCCCACTTGCCGGCCATACTCAACACGGCCAGTTGAGTCTTGTCGCCCAACTCGGCCACGAACAATAGGCCCAGTGTCGAGCTAAAGGCCTTCCAGTCCCAGCCGCCTTGCGGCAAGCAGGCGGCCTCGTCGGGCGCACAGCTGGCCGAAGCCCGATTCTGGCCGGCCCGAAATGCCTCACGTCCGATCAGCAGCCCCATCACCACAAAAGCCAGGGCGGCGACGCGGCTCAGCCAGATGGTCGGGATGATCTGATTGAGCAACTGCCCGCCCAGCGCACCGATCAGCGTGACCAGGGTCAGGGCCAGGCTGGCCCCCAGAAACACCGACCAGGGGCGGCGAAATTTGCATGTTTGGGTGACTACGGCCAGTTGCGTCTTGTCGCCCAACTCGGCCACAAAAATCAATCCTAATGTTGAAAACAATGCACTCCAATCCATCTTTGCCTCCGCGCCTAAATATAGCCATAATTCGCCGGATGTCAAACCTAAAGAGTAGAATGGCGCGATTCGGCAGAATTTTTTCATTGACATACGCCATAGCCTGATGTACAATTCAAGCAAGAGTCCACTGAAAAACAAGTGTTTTACCGCCGAGACACAGAGAATACAAAGAGCCTTAAAATTTCGTTGATCATTGTCAATACTTGTCGCTCTCTGTTCTCTGCGCCTCTGCGGTAAAGACGACTTTTTTCCCATCGCCCTTCTGACCATGTAGAATGTAGAGGTGCAAGATGACCTGTGATCAAGAGGCTGCGATCTCTCTTCTGGCCGAGTTGGAACGGTTGCGCCGGCGCGTGGCCGAGTTGGAAGCGACAGAACAGGCGCGGCAGCAGGCCGAGTCGGCGCGCCGACGTGTGGAGGAACTGCTGCGCCAGAATATGGCGCGGTATCAACGGGCGCAAAGGCTGGGCCATGTCGGCAACTGGGAATACAACCCTCAAACCACCGAATTCTGGGGCTCAGAAGAGGCCAAACGCATTTATGGCTTTGATCCGGATACCGAACATTTTACCACCGAAGAGGTCGAGCGTTGTATTCCCGAACGAGAGTGGGTGCATCAGGCATTGGTGGATTTGCTTGAGCGAGACGCCGAATACAATATCGAGTTTGACATTATCACCCAAGACACCCATGAGCGACGCACCATTGTGTCGCTGGCCGACCTGGAAAGAGACGCCGAGGGACGGCCGCTGCGCGTGACCGGTGTGATTCAAGATGTGACCGCCCGCAAGCAGGTCGATGCGGCGTTGCGTCAGAGCGAGGCCAAGTTTCGCGCCTTGTTTGAAGAGCTTCAAGATGGTGTGGCGCTGACCTGCCGCGGGATCGTGGTCGAGGCAAATCAGCAGATGGCGAATCTGCTGGGGTTGAGCGACGTTCGCGAACTGATTGGCCGCAGTTTGCTGGATTTTATGACCCCGGCGTCGCGCACTTTGGCCCTGGCCGAGATTCAAAAGTTGCGCGATGGCCGGGCACAGAGTAACATCCAGGAATTTACATATAGTCGGCCCGACAGATCGACTGTGACCGTCGAGTCGCGCGGATCGCGAATCGAATTGGGCGGTCAGGTTTACGGCCTGAGCGTTCATCATGACATCACCGAACACAAACAACTGGAAGCTGCCCTGCGCAAGAGCCAGGAAAGCTATTATTCTTTTATCAGCCAGAGCCACGAGGCCATCTATTGCACCGAATTCGATCAGCCCATTGATACCACCCTCCCGATAGAAGAGCAAATAGACGAAATCTATCGAAATGCTTATATGGGAGAGTGCAATCAGGCCATGGCGGCTATTTATGGGTTGGCGGCCAGAGAAGACTTGATCGATCGGCGGATGGTTGATTTTCATGGCGGCAGCGACAATCCGGTCAACCGCGCTACCTTTCGTCAGTTTATCCAGGCGGGCTATCGCAGTCAGGACTGCGAGACCCAAGAAATCACCCCTCAAGGCGAACGGCGTTTCTTTTTGAGCAACGATGTGGGCATTGTGGAAAACGGCCGCTTGCTCAGGATTTGGGGCACATCGCTGGATATTACCCGGCGCAAGCAGGCCGAGGCCCAGATCCGGCAGGCTCTGGCCGAAAAAGAGGCCCTGCTGCGCGAGTTGCATCATCGCACCCGCAACAATATGCAGGTTGTCCTCACGTTGCTGGAACTCCAGGCGGCTCTGGTGCCAGGGCTGCAATTTGCCGGCATGTGGCAGGCCGCGCAAAAACGTATCCGGGCAATGGCCATGGTGTATGATATGTTGTATGATGCTCCCGATCTGTCGAGCATAGACCTGGGGCAGTATGTCGCTCGTCTGGCCCGGACGATATGGCACGAGCATCCTTTTGCGGGCAGGCACATCCAGTTGATCCTGGATGTGCAGCCGATTCCGGTGTTGTTTGATACGGCCATTCCTTGCGGCCTGGCCCTGAACGAACTGCTGACCAATGCCCTGGAACATGCCTTTCCGGGCGGGCGAGACGGTCGGGTTGAGGTTTCTGTGCGGCGGGTGGGGCAAGACGAGTTGGAACTGTGCGTGGCCGACAATGGGGTAGGATTGCCGCCCGGCCTGGATGTGCAGAGCAGTGACACGCTGGGAATGCAAATCATTTTCTCGGCTGTCGAACACCAGTTACAGGGTCAGGTGGAATTTCAGGCTGAGGCCGGTCTGACGTGCCGTGTTCGTCTAAAGGACAGTTTGTACACACGGAGGGTATGAGTATGGCCAAAATTTTGGTGGTTGAAGATGAAGGGATTTTGGCAATGGCACTGTGTCGCAACCTGGAGCATGCTGGCCATGTGGTGTGCCGACCGGCAGCCAGCGCAGAGCAGGCGGTTCGGAGCGCGGCCCAAGAGCAGCCCGATTTGATCCTGATGGACATTCGCCTGGCCGGGCCGCTGAACGGCATCGAAGCGGCGCAGCAGATCCGCTCCTTTTCGTCGGCGCCGATCATCTTTATGACCGGCTATTCGGACGCAAATACGCGCGACCAGGCCATGGTGTTCGGGCCGGCGGCTTATCTGGTCAAGCCGATTTATATGCATCACCTGGCGCCGCTGTTTCGTACCTTGTTGATCGGCGGCTCTGACCAGAACGGGCTGTCAAGGTAGTGTCTGTCCCTGCTCAGTTCCGATTTAGTCGGAATAGGATGATCAAGAGATGAACCTGGACATGCGCACGATTGTTTGGGGTGGTGTGATCGGTGGGGCCTGCTGCGTTGGGGTGATGGTTGTATTGTGGCGACAATATCGTCATCGCTTTGCCGGCATAGGATTTTGGCCGGCCGGTTTCGCCCTGCAGTTTGCGGCTGCGGCGCTGTTGGCCTGGCGTGACATTGCTCCGAGTTGGCTGGCGGTGATCGGCAGCGCCATGGCGGTGGGCGGCGCCATTCTGCTGTACATTGGTTTGGAGCACTTTGTGCAGCAGCGACGTTCTCAGATTCACAACGGGGTCTTGCTGCTTGTTTTTGTCCTCGTTCAGGCCTGTTTCACTCTGGTGTGGCCCAATCGGGCAGTGCGCAGCATCAATTTCTCATTGAGCATGCTCTTGATTTGCGCCCAATGTGCCGGGCTGATGCTGTGGCGGGTGGATACGGCGGTGCGCTCATGGACACGCGGGTTGGGGTGGCTTTTTACCGGCCTGGCCGTGGTCAGTGTGGGGCATGGGCTGATCGTATGCTTTGCGATGTCGGGTGGTGATTTGAGGCACGGATCTGATCCTTGGGATGTGGGGGTGATGCTGAGCTATCAGACGCTGTCTCTGGTTCTGAGCCTGGGTCTGCTTTTGATGGTCAATCAGCGGTGCACTGCGCAGGCACAGGCCGATTTGGAGCAGCGGCAGCAGGTCGAGGCCGCTCTGCGCGAGGGCGAAGAGCGGTATCGCAATTTGTTTGCCAACAATCATGCCGCAATGTTGATCATAGACCCACAGGATGGTCGCATCATAGATGCCAATCCGGCCGCCTGCCGATATTACGGCTGGGCGCGAGGTGAATTGCTCCAAAAAAACATCCATGAGATCAATACCCTGCCGCCGGCGCAGGTGCAGGCCGAAATGGCCCTGGCCCGCAGCGAACAGCGCCGCCATTTCAATTTTCAGCACCGTCTGGCCGATGGCTCGATCCGAGATGTCGAGGTGTTCAGCGGGCCGATCAGCCTGCAATCACGCTCTCTGCTCTATTCCATCATCCATGATGTCACCGAGCGCAATCGCGCCCAGGAGCAGTTGAAAGAATTGGTGGCGCAACGCGAATGGCTGGTGCGCGATTCATATCATCGCGTCAAAAACAACCTGATGGTGATTCAGGCCTTGCTCGACATGCAGGCCAGCGAGATTCAAGATGACCGGCTGCAAGAAGCATTCCAGGCCAGCCAATCGCGCATTCAGGCCATGCTGCTGATTCACGAACAGCTTTACCAATCGCCCGACTTGCAGCAAGTCAACATGGCCTCTTATCTGCACCGGTTGATCGTAGACCTGTTTGAGGTCTATCGCACCCATTCGATTTCTATCGAACTGGTGATTGATGTGCCAGAGACGTTTCTCGAAGCGGACCAGGCTTTGGCCTGTGGGCTGTTGCTGAACGAATTGATCTGCAATGCCCTCAAGCACGCTTTTACAGGTCGCGAGCAGGGACGGCTGTCGGTTTCGATGAGCCGGGAAAACGGCCGATATGCCCTTCAGGTGAGCGACGATGGGGGGGGGCTGTCGGAGGGACTGGAGCAGCCGGGCAACAACTCGCTGGGCATGAGCATCGTCTGGTCTCAGGTACACAAGCTGCGCGGCCGGCTAGAGTTGGATCGCACTGCCGGCACAAGCTGGAAAATTGTCTTTTGAGCGACTCCTATGCTTCAAGGAGGCCGCTGAAAAAGCCTATTTTTACCACAAAGGACACCGATTGTGTCTTGGTGGTAAGGGGGTTTTTCAGCACGCTCCAAGGGGGGACGCCAGCATCTTGCTGGCGTCCCCCCCCAGGATATTGAGAGCATCCCCTCAATCTGCCTCAACTTGAATCAGGCGATAGCCTACCCCGCGCACATTTTCGATCCGGGCCGCCTGGCCGATCTTGCGCCGCAGCGACAGGATCAACGGGCGGATCAGTGATCCCGCATCCATTTCGTCGGTTTCCAGGTCGTGGGTGATGCGCACCAACTCTTGGCCGGAAAAAAGCCGGTTAGGGTGGCGGGCCAGATGCGCCAGCAGTGCAAATTCGCGCGCCGAGAGGCTGATCTCGTGTTCGCTCAGCCAGACGCGATGTTGACGGGTGTCCACGCGCAGGTTGCCGGCGGTCAATGTCTCATGGCCAGCCGGCGCAGCCATTTGAGGACGCTCCAGCGCGGCCAAGTGATCGGCACGGCGCAGCTTGCCCTGCACGGTGGCCAGCAGGTCCTCAGGCTCGACCGGTTTGGTCAAATAGTCATCCACGCCGAGTTGTTTGCCGTAGCGAATGTCGCTATCCATGGCCCGCGCTGTGAGCAGGATAAAGGGGATAAAAGCCCACGCCTGTTCTTGCTGCATTTGCTCAAACAATTGATAGCCGTTCAAACGCGGCATGGCAATGTCGGCCAAAACCAGGTCTATCTGTTGTGTGCGCAAGAGGTCTATCGCCTCGACGCCATCCGCAGCAGTCAACACCCGATAGCCGGCCGCTTGCAAGGTAAACTGGATGTTGGCTAACAGTGCAGGTTGATCGTCTACGACAAGAATGGTCTGGGGGTCTGACATACGTTTCAACTCCTGAAATCTATAGGCAGATAAAAGGCAAAAATGCTACCTCGATCGGGTGCCGAGGTCACGCCGACGTGACCACCATGCTGCTCGACCAGGCCTTTGACGATGGACAACCCCAGCCCGGTGCCGGGGATGTTGCTTTGTGCCTTGACGCGATAAAATCTCTCAAAGATGTGCGGCAGGTGCTCGGCGGCGATGCCGATGCCAGTGTCGCACACGCGGCAGGCTGCCCAGATACCGTTCTGAAGCAGATCGCAGCCGGGCCACTGCTCAGACCGGGCGGTCGGATCCTCGGTGGGGGCCAGCAGGCGGTACTCGCAAGTGATTCGCCCGCCAGCGGGAGTGTATTTGATGGCATTGTCCAGCAAATTGCGCACAATTTGCCCCAACTGTCGTTCGTTGCCCCGCACCATCAGCGGCTCTGTGCCAACAACCTGCCAGGTCAACCCTTTGCTTTCGGCGATGGGGCGTTGTTTATTGGCTTCTCCCTCAATAACCAGCCTCATATCCAGCCGGGTCCGCTCCGGCTCGCCGCGCTGGCTGTCCAGGCGCGAGATTTCCAAAATATCGCCGATCAGGTCGTTCAAAAGCCGCGTCTGAGCGCGCAAGTCGCGGATCATGTCGCGACGTTGCCGATCGTCCAATCGCTCATAAAATACGTCCAGGTTGCCGGCGGTCATGGTCATCACCGAAAGTGGCGTGCGCAATTCGTGCGACACATTGGACACAAAACGATCTTTGATGCGGTTGGCTTCTTGAAGCAAAGTAATGTCACGTGACACCCCCACGAAACCAATCCCCATCGTTTGGTCTGACCTGAGCAGAGGTGTCACGGTGAGCAGCGCATCGTACAACGCCCCGTCGGCGCGCCGTCCCATCACCTCGGCGGTGCGCGCCTGTCCCCGATACACTGCCTCTAGCAATTGATCAATAGTCTCGGTCGAGTGATGGATGTTGCGCCACCAGCTCACCATCTGTCCTTCGGCCTCTTGCTGCGCATAGCCAGTCAGTGCCGTAAAAGTCGGATTGACATAGCGGATGATCTGCTGCGCATCGGTGACAATGACGGCTTCGCCAAGCGATTCCAGGATGGCCTGCATACGATCTCGCGCTTCTTGCAGTTCTTGAGTGCGTTCGGAGACGGTGGTTTCGAGCGATTGGGCGTATCGCTGGAGTTCCTGGTACAGTCGGTGCACCTCTTGCTCGGCGCCCTGCCGCCGCTCGCGCTCTTCGAGCAGCCTGCGATAGCGGTTGAGACGGGTGATCGTGCGCACGCGGGCGCGCAGTTCGGTGCGGTCATACGGCTTGGAGATAAAATCGTCGGCCCCGGCCTGGGCACCCTCGATGCGCGAATCGTGATCATCCAAACCGGTGAGCAAAATGATCGGCACCTGCGCCAGCAGCGGGTCGGCGCGCAGGTGCCGGCACACTTGAAAGCCGTCCATTTGTGGCATCATCACATCCAGAATGATCAGATCGGGTAGGGTGGCTGTCGCCTGTGTCAGCGCATCCAGGCCGTTGGTGGCAAATTCCAGCGTATAGCCTTCGCGCCCCAGGCATGTGCGTAGTGTTTCCCGCACCATCGCATCATCGTCTACGATCAAAACTCGCGGTGGTGTGTCCATTTGGCTCCTCTTGATATTTTTCCAACAAAACTCGCATACAACTCGCACCTGGCCGCATAGATTCCAACGCGCCGATTTGATACCATATAGATGGTACAACAGCGTTTGATCTGGAGGTCAAGGTGAACAGGGGTACGGTCAATCAAAAGCAACTGAACATTTCCGGCAAGCAGCAAAACATGCGCGTTGCGCTGGCCTGCTGCGCCGCCTGGATTGTGCTGATGGCGACGGCCCTGGTTCCGGTTTATGCCGATGCGCCAACCCCAACCGGCGATGAGGCCCTGATCGGCGATGCCCTGATCGGCGATGCCCTGATCGGCGATGCCCTGATCGCCCCCGATCTACCCCAAACTGCGCTGTTGACCTCAGCTCAGGCCAGCGCGGCGGCGGGTTTTTATCAAACCAGCGAATACATGATCGGTCGGGTGGCGGTGGGCGTGTTTCTGGTTGAGAGCGACGGCAGTGGCGACCCTTCCAGCGAAGACTGGAGCGAGCAGGAAATCGCCCAGGTACGCGCTCAGATTGTTTCGGCTACCCAATGGTGGACGGCCCGTGAGCCGGCGGCGCATCTGAGCTGGGTGTTTGATGAGCGGTTGACCTCGCCGCAGCCTACCCGCTATGAGCCGATTTCTCGTCCCTATGCTGACCAAAAATTGTGGATCGGCGAGGTGATGGCCCGTCTGGGCTATACAGGCGATTCTTATTTCAGCCAGGTGCGCGCATACGTCAACGATTTGCGGGCGTTCTATCAGACCGACTGGGCTTTTGCCATCTTTGTAATAGATAGCTCGAACGATGCGGATGGCGCCTTGGCCGATGGCCGCTCTGCCTATGCTTATATCGGTGGGCCGTTTTTGGTGCTGACCCTGGATAACAGCGGGTATGGCGTCGAGCGGATGGAGCAAGTGGCCGCTCACGAAATCGGCCACATCTTTATGGCCGTTGACCAGTATGCCGCTGCCGGCCTTTCCTGCACTCTGTCGGCCGGCTATTTGGGTGTGGAGAACCAAAACAGCCAGGCCGGACGCTGTCTGTCCGATCAGCCCAGCATTATGCGCAGTTTGGGGCAGACTTTTGCGCAAGGCCAGGTTGATTTTTATGCGCGCGGGCAGTTGGGTTGGTGGGACAGCGATCAGGATGGCATCCTCGATCCGCTGGACACCTCTATTTATCTCGACCTGGCGCGCCTGCCGGTTCTGGATGAGGGTCGGCCGGTGTACAGAGGATGGGCGGCCGATGTTCCTTTTCCTTCGCCCCGGCGGCAGGCGGTGACAATTGACCGGATCGCCGATGTGCAATATCGGCTGGACGGCGGCGAATGGATGCCGGCGCAACCCCAGGATGGCGCGTTTGACAGCGTTGTGGAAGAGTTTGGGTGGACGCTGCCCGTTTTGCCCGATGGCCTTTACTTGCTCGATGTGCTGGTGCGCACCCGGTCGGGGCAGGAGCATGTGATCCTGGCCGCCGACACGGCCCTGATTGTTGCATCTGACCGCACAGCTCCATTCCAAAAGGTGCAGTGTGTTCTGTCGGCCGACCGCCGGCTGGTCTGCGGTGGCCTGGCCGCAGCTTTGCAAGGTGTGATTGTGAATGTGCAGGTGCGTCTGGACGATGCGGTCTGGGAATCGTCGGCGGCGATGGATGGCTCGTTCGACGCTGCGCTAGAGGCGTTTACCTATGTTGCCGCCATGCAGCCGGGTGTCCACGTGGTCAGTGTCCAGGCGGTTGATTCGGCCGGTCGGCTGTCGCCCCTTTATCAAGAGACATTCAATGCGCCAATGCTGCATCAGGTCTACCTGCCGCTGGTGCTGCGCGGCCAGTGAGTCGCCTCGCCTTATCACCTCGGCCCCAAATGTGCCTGAACGATCCGCTGCAACTGCCCCATCCCCACCGGTTTGCTGATATACTCGTCGGCGCCGGCCTCCAGGCATTGCTCCTGGTCGTCGGGCATGCTCAATGCGGTGATGGCAATGATCGGTACATTGGCGAATTCTGGATGCTCGCGCAGGCGGCGGATGGCCGTCAGGCCGTCCATTTCGGGCATTTGCAGGTCCATCAAGATCAAATCGGGCGTCTGTTCGCGGGCCAGCCTGATTGCCTCCAGGCCGTTGCAGGCCACGCTGACCTGATAGCCCTGGCTCAGCAGGCCGTGACGGATGGTGGTGATGTGGATGGGATTGTCTTCGGCCAGCAAGATCAGGCCTTGGGTCGCGGTGGCTAGAGATGCTCTTTCCCGGTCGGGTGGCAAGGGCGTCTTGGAAGCCTCTGCTGTGTCGCGCCAGGGCAGCGACACGATGAACCGACTACCCTGGCCTACCTGGCTCTGTACCGTCACGCTGCCGCAATGCAACTCGACCAGACGGCGCACCAGGGCCAGCCCCAGCCCGCTGCCGGCGTATTGTTTCGATAATCCCCCGTTGAGCTGGACAAAAGGTTGAAACAACTGCCCCATATCCTCTTGAGCGATGCCAATTCCGCTGTCCCACACCGTCAAATAGACCGTTTCTCCGGCGCGGTCGCCTGTCACCTCTAGCCCTACCTGCCCACCCATCGGCGTAAATTTGATGGCATTGCTGAGCAGGTTGACCAATACCTGCCTCAGCCGACGTTCGTCCCCTTGAATGACCTCCACCGTATCGTCTATGTGTAGCGCAATCTGGATGTTTTTTTGCCGGGCCATCTGCTGCACCAGGCCCAGGCTGGCCTGGCACAGCGTGCCTACCGGGAATGGCTCGATCTGCAAGTCAATCTTGCCGGCCTCGGCTCTGGCAATGTCCAGGGTGTCATTGACCAGAGCCAGCAAGTGTCGCCCGGCCTGGCCGATGTTGCGCAGCGGCTCGACCTGCTCCTGGGTCGGCGGCCCGTATGCCCCCTCCAAAATCGCCTCTGATAGGCCCAGAATGGCATTGAGCGGCGTGCGCAGTTCGTGGCTCATGTTGGTCAGGAACTCGTCTTTGAGGCGGGCGGCGCGAGCCAGGTGGGCGTTGGCCAGGCTGAGTTCGGCGGTGCGTTCTTGAACCCGCTGAGCCAGGCCGGCCCGTTCTTGGGTCAGTGCGGCGTAGAGGCGGGCATTTTTGATGGCGATGGCAATCTGGTCCGACAGGGTTTCGATAGCCAGAATGTCGGCCTCATCAAAAGCGTCGGGGTCGCGGCTTTGCAGGTCTAGCACCCCCGCTAACTCGTTTCCGATGTGGATTGGCATCACCAGCTCGGCATGGGCGGCCTGGTGCGGCTCGGATGAAATGACCAGTTGCTGTTGTCCGTGTTCGGCCACCTGACCGATGAGCCCCTGGCCCACTGCAATCTGGCGTTCGGGTGGAAACAATGTGGCCCAAGAGCCAGCCACGGCCTGCAGCACCAGTTGGTCGTGCGCTGCGTCGAGGATCCACAGGGCAGCCAGATCATAGCCAAAGCTCTCTTGCACCAGATAGACGGCCTGCGACATGACCCGATCCATGTCGAGTTCGGCGGCAATGTGCTGGCCGAGCGTGTTGAGCAGTGTCAGGCGCACTGCATAATGACGTAATTTGTCTTCGATGTTCATTTTTAGAATCCATCTTGGGTCGGCTGCCAGATGGTGGCGGCAATGTGTTGCTGAGGATGCGTTGCCGTAGCCCAATAGTAAACGGCGATCAGGCAGCCGTCGGGTCGTTGAACCAGGCGCGGGTAGCCGAAATCGGGTTCGTCGTCTACCGATGCAAAATCGTGGCGTAGCACGATGGGTTCCTGCCACGTTGCCCCATCGTCTGCGCTGAATTGTGCCAGCATGCACCGCCGATCTCGCTGCCCATAGACGCAGCACAGCCGCCCATCGCTCAGGCGGGTCAGGGCCGGCGGGTTGCCGTTCCATGCGCCGGTATCGCCGATGCGGCTCAAGATGGCCCAACTGGCGCCGTTGTCTTGCGAGCCAAAGACATCAATCCAACATTGCCGAGTCGGCATATCGCGCCGCCGCACGGCCGAAATCAGGCATTGGCCGCTGCCGCGCACCGTGCAGGGCATCACGGCGCGAAAAGGGTCGGATGGCGGCACCATCCAACTGACAAAACGCCAGGTCAGGCCGCCATCCGTCGTTTCGGTCACCAAAGCTCGGTCTGATCCCCACACCTGCGGGTTGCGCGCCGACAGGAAAAACAAGGCCTCATGGGCACCATTGATCAGGTAATCGGTGCGTGGAGTCATGTCCAGGCCGCGCAGTGACTCGCAGGCTTCCAGCCCATTGAACCGGTAGGGGCCGTGCCAGGTGTGGCCGCGATCCTCAGAAACCAGCCAGCCGCCGCGCGGTTCGTCTATGCCGTGATAGCCACTGCCGATGACCCGAATGGCCAGACCATCGGCACAAAAATTCACCGGCCGTGTCGGGCTGTTTACGGCAGGGGGCGGCGGCGAATAGCCTTGCGGTGACTGTATCGCCCACGATTCGCCGCCGTCCAGGCTGCGCAGCAAGACGTTGTGAATGTCACCGGCAATGTCATGGCCGGCCTGTGCCTGAAAATCGCCCACCGAGCAGCCGACCAGCAGTTCGTTGTCCCAGGCCCACAGGCCGTTGTTGGCCGGCCAGCCGGCAAAGTGATCGGGCGAAGCAAAAGCGATCAAGTGATGCATATTCAACCTTTTTCAATCGTTGCGTTTTTGGTGGCAAGGTGTCACGCTGCAAGCATAACCTGCTATGCGCTGCCGGCCAACTGCGGAAATTCGGTGATGCGCAGGTGCGCACAGCCAAAAGGGATCAGGGTCAGGGCTTCTGGCGGCTCGACCGATGTGACCGGACCCGGCGGCACGTCGGCGGCCGAGCCGTTGACTGCCGCCCATTCGGGCAGGCGGCGGCCATACACCATCGCCGAGACGGGTGCGCCGGCCGCTGAGAACGGCGTATCGTCGATGGGATGCTCGCGCCAGGCGATGTCCTGCTCCAGCGTGTCGGCCGAGACCTGGAGGGCATAGTTCCAGGGGGTGGTGGGGTAGACCTCCCAGTCGGCCGGCCCCGGCTCGATGCCATTCCACGCCCCATAGTCGGCCCCGGTTTGGATGCGCCGCCATTCCTGGCCGATGGGCAGGCTATAAACCAATGGGCCGCGTTGGATGGAGATGGCATCGCGATAGCCGCGTCGCAGTTCGGGTGACATGGGCAGGGTCAACTCGATCTCGGTGCGCCCGGCCCATTGACGGTCGAGGCGATGGAGTGTGCCGGCCTGCGGGTGGATGATTTCACCGGCGAGGCGAATCTCGGCGGCGCGGGCCCAAGCCGGGATGCGCAGGTACAGCGGAAAGGTCGTCGGACGTTCGACGGTGACGGTGAAATGCAGCCGGTCTCGAAACGGGTAATCGGTTTCCAGGGCGGCCGTGACCGGCGCGCTGCCGATGTCCAGGTGAGCAACCGATGGCGCATAGGCCAGCGCGGCCAGGCCGGGCCGGTCGGCGGTTTCCATCCACAGGTGGGCGGCAAATTTGGGCCAGCCCTGGCTGAGGTTGGCCGTGCAGCAGCCGTAATTGGGTTCCACACCAAACAGGTTTGAAGCGGGGCCGTTGGTGTTCCAGGTGCGGTTTTCCAGGGCGCTGCACTCGATCTGGTTGACCTGCTGATCGTATTGGTGCGCCCACATGTCCGGCGAAAAAGTGGCCGGCAGCGCATTAAACACGATTTGCTCCAGCCGGTCGCCCCAGGCTGGCTCGCCCCACAGCGACAGGAGAATTTCCAGCGAATAGGCATACTCCACCACGGCGCACAGTTCGGTGCCCCGGGTGGGGCTGCGCCCGGCCAGGCACTCGTCGCCACTGAACACGCCGGTGACGCAGCTGTGATACCGGTCGAGTTTGGCGATCATGTCCGACACGGCGGCACGGTCGCCCATGTCGGCGCTGTGCCGCCACCACAGGCCGTGCGCCTTGATGGCCATAGCATTGTTGACCACATGCCCCATATAATTCCAGCGACCCTGGGGGGTGGGTTCGATGAGCGGCCAGCGGGCAAAAAAGGCCCGCCAGTCGAATCCCTGAGCGTGCAGCTTGACCGCCAGATCGAGCAACCAGGGCGCCGGGCGGCGTTCATAGAGATAATCCAGGCCGATCAAGGCCTCGAACCAGCGAAACTGTGCCCAGTTGAACAGCGGGGCGCGGTCAATGTGCCGGTCGAGCATGTGCAGGTTTTTCTCCAGCGCGTCGAGGGCGCGCTCATCGCCGGTGGCCTGGTGGTATTGGGCCAACACCTTGTCCATCAAAAACTGCGCCCACACGTCATAATGAGGGATTTCGGGGTGGCCGGCGGCGGCGATCATGGTGCGCGGCCCCAACCAGCCGTCGTCGTCTTGATGGGCGGTGATGTAATCCATGTAACGCATCGCTTTGTGCTTGAGAATTTCATCGTCGAGCGTAAAGGCCAGCGGCACAAGGCCGTCCAGCCAATAGGGAGCGCGTTCCCAGGCCTCGGCATCGCCGCCAAACCAGCGGCTGTGCTGCACATCGGGCCAAAATTCATCCAGGTGCCCGCTGATGCCGTCGGCCTGGATGCGCAGTTGACGGGCCAACCAGCCGGTCGGGCGAACCCGGCCCGGCGGCAAGGGGCGGAAACGTGGCGATTGGAGTTGAGACATCGTGGCCTCCTTATGCCTGGCTCCATGGATAGCTCCAGCCGTGAATAAAGCGGTGTGTCTGGAGGGCGGCGAGTGTTTCGGCCGACAACGACGGGCTGTCTGATACGGCGCAGTTGGCCTCAACGTGGGCAACGCGGCGCATGCCGGGGATCACCGTCGAGACGGCGGCGTGTCCAAGACAGAATTTGAGGGCCAGCGCGGGCAGGTCGGGCGTGTTGGCATCCAGGAATGGCCTGAGGGCATCTACTCGCCGGGCCGCCTCGACCAGACGTTCCGGCGTGGCCCAACCGGCGCGCCAGTCACCCTCTGGAAACTGATAGCCCGGTCCCATCTTGCCGGTGAGCAGCCCTTCTTCAAACGGCACGCGCACAATGATGCCGACGCCGTGTTCCAGCGCGGCTGGCAAAAGCTGCTCGGCCGGGCGCTGCTCAAAAATGTTGTAAATCACTTCAACGGCGTCAATCAGCCCCGATTTGATCAGTTCGACCGGGCCATAGGGGTCCCAGTCGTTGGCCGAGACGCCGATGGCGCGCACCTTGCCCTGTTCCTTTAATTTGCGAAAGCCTTCATACCAATGCTCCAATTGATTCAACCAGGGCGGTGTCCAGGCGTGCAGCAGTTGCACGTCCAGGTAATCGGTGTCGAGTTGGCGCAGGCTCTTTTCGGTACATTCGATCACCCAGTCGGCCGGAAAGACCTCACTGCACAGCTCGTGCGGCAGAGCCGGCCAGCGAAAGGTCTTGGTGGGGATTTTGCTAGTGATAAAGACCTGCTCCCGTTTACTCTTGACTGCCTGACCGATCAGGTGTTCGCTGTGACCGCCACCATAGCCTAGAGCGGTGTCGAAAAAATTGACGCCCAGTTCCAGAGCGCGGGCCAGGGATCGCCGCGCCTCGTCATCATCGCGTGGCCCCCATCCGCCAATGCCCCAGCCGCCAAAGCCAACCTCGCTAACTTGAAAGCCGGTTCGCCCCAAAGCGCGGTATTTCATCATGCTCTCCTTTTCTCATCATTGGCTTTCCTGAAAAAAGTCGTTGCAGCTCAGGTGCCCGTCACTTGGTGAATTTTTACGAAAATTCGACACTTCTAAAGCATAACCATATTCAGTCGAATTCAGGTGACGGGCACCTTGTTGAGTTTTTTCAGTGGAGTCATCATTCTGGCAACGCAAACGAGTCGCCCGTATCGGCGATCCATGCGGCCAGACGATCCTGTAATTTCTTTCTTTCGTGCTTGAACATCGTATTGTGGGCCAGATTGACCTGCTCGTAGGGGTCCTCGTTCAGGTTGAACATCAGCCAGGGCTGCCCCTCCAGGATGACATACTTCCAGCCGTCGGTGGTGGTCACGCCGCGCCAGGGCCGATCCACGCTGTCGCCGTGCATCGTTGGCACCACCAGTTGCAGGTAGGCCGAGTCTGGTGCGTTTTGCATTGAACGCCCCGGCGTTCGGCAGCCCGAATAGTCAAACCCCTGCATCCAGTCGGGTGCGTCAATGTCGCACAGCCCCAGCGTGGTCGGCGCAATGTCTATGTGATTGAGCGGGGCCAGGTTTTGTCCGCCCTGGTTTTCATAGCGTGGCACGTGCCCGCCGACGATCAAAGGGACGCGGATGGCCTCTTCCCAGGGGGCCGTCTTGCGAAACTGCCCGTGTGAGCCGTGCAGGTCGCCGTGATCGGAAAAGAACATCAGATGGGTGCGATGGGCAATGCCGGCCTCGGCCAGGGCCTGGCGGATGCGGCCGACGTTCCAGTCCAGGTTTTCGATCATGGCATAATAGCCGGCCAACTCGCGGCGTGCCTGCTCGACCACGCGCGGCACCGCCGGTACGTTGGGACGCAGGGCTATGGCTGCAGGGGTGTGGCGGCGCATCCATTCTTCGGGGGCCACATAGGGGTCGTGCGGCGGCTGCACCGAGAGGGCGCAGAAAAAGGGCTGTTCTTCGCCGGCAACCTGCGCCCGGCCCCAGCGACCGATGTGCTCGATCACCAGGTCGGTCAGGGCGTCGGTCTCATAGCCGGGCAGGCGATGGTGAAAGGCACTGTCGCCCTCGCCACCATGCACCCAACAATCCCATTGGCTGTTGTTGTTGTCATAGCCGATCCACTCGTCAAATCCGCCGCGTCGCGCCGGCGGCACAATGTACATGGCGGCGCGACCGTTGCGCTCCTCAAAGCCGCCTAAATGCCATTTCCCGATATAAGAAGTAAAATAGCCGTTTTCTTGGAGAACGTGTGCAATAGTCGGCTGATCTTCGGGCAGTGGATATTCGTGGCCCGGCACGCACAGGTGTGGGTAGCGGCCGGTGATCAGCGAGCCGCGATAGGGGCAGCATAGCGGAAAACCCGACACGGCGCGGGTGAAATTCAGCCCTTCGGCGGCCAGGCGATCCAGGTTGGGGGTGTACACGTTGGGGTCGCCCATATAGCCGGTAGCCTGGGCGCGGTGTTGATCGCCAAAAATCCAGATCACATTGGGGCGTGGCGGTCGGGTAGACATAGTTTTCCTTTCAGAGGAGTCATAGATTGTATCTCTGGAAATTATACCCCGCCTCTGGTGCAATGGCAAGCAAGTGACATAAAACGGGAATTGTGGTAACATGCGGGGCGTCATCGGAATTGGCGGTGGTTGAGTCGGTCGAAGCCAGCGTAGGGCTTGAGCCTGCTGTTGCCCGATGCTCAAGCATCGGGCCGAGAGAGCAGGTTCCGCTGCACCCTGTCGAAACCAATGCACCAAGAGGCACAATACATTTGTCATACACGAGGTCAATAGATGAGCGGTGAAAATTTGGGCAATCCGGTATCATTTTTTGAGCATTTTTTGAGCGATGCGCAGCGGGCAGTGATGGACGGCCTGGATAGTCCGCTCAGGGTGCAGGCGTTTTTGGACAGTACGGTGTATGGAGCAGAAAATGTCAATCGCTGTCCGCTCAGCGTGCTGCGCGATGGGGTGGCGCACTGCCTGGATGGGGCTTTGTTTGCCGTGGCCGCGCTGCGGCGATTGGGCTATCCGCCGCTGGTCGTTGATTTGCTGCCTGCGCCCGGCACCGACGACGATCATGTGCTGGCTGTTTTTCAATGTGAGGGGCGTTGGGGCGCGGTGGCCAAGTCCAACTTTGTCGGTTTGCGCTTTCGCGAGCCGGTTTATTGCAACCTGCGCGAGCTGTCCATGTCGTATTTCGAGTCTTATTTTAACATAGACGGCCTCAAGACGCTGCGCGGGTATACCCGCCCGTTCAATCTGGCGGCTCTGGATCGGCTGGGCTGGATGTGGAGCGACGCCGGCGCCGACGCGGTGGAAAAGCGGCTGTATACCCTCAAGGCCATCCCATTGCTGAGTGAGACAGTGGCTGCCCGCCTGTCGCCGGTGGACGAGATCACCTACCGGGCGGGCATGCTGGTGGTCAACCCGGCCGGGCTGTATCAGCCTCATCATAAAGGAGAGCTTGGTGGTAAATAAAGATGTTTTACAATCATACATTCAACGGATCAAAGCCGAACTGACCGACAACATTTTGCCTTTTTGGATGCGCCATGTTGTGGATCGGGAGCGGGGTGGCTTTTACGGCAGCATCACCAACGATCTGGTGGTAGATCGAGATGCGCCGCGCGGCGCGTTGCTCAGTTTGCGCATTTTGTGGACCTATGCGGCGGCCTATCAGCGTGATCCACGGCAAGAGTATCTGGATATGGCTACGCATGCTGCCCTCGATTTGGGCGAAAACTTTATGGACAACCAGTATGGTGGGATGTTCTGGCTCATCGCTGCCGACGGCAGGCCCCTCAACATGCGCAAGCAAATCTATGGGCAGGCTTTTGGTTTGTATGCGCTGGCCGAGTTTTCGGCTGTGACCGGGGATCCGGCATTACAAGATTGGCTCAAAGCGTTGTTTCGGACGATTGAGCGGCATGCTTACGATCCTCAGGATGGCGGCTACCTGGAGGCTTTTGACCGTGATTGGCGTTGGTTGGATGACCTGCGTTTGAGCGACGTGGACATGAACACGCCCAAGTCTATGAATACCCACTTGCATGTGATGGAGGCCTATACCAACCTGCGGCGGGTGTTGCCCAACGATCAGGTGATCGTCCGGCACCGCGAGTTGATCGAGATTTTGATGCGGCGGATTGTCCATTCCGAAACGCATCATACCATTCTTTTCTTTGATCGGGACTGGCAGCCGCGCTCCGATCACATCTCTTTTGGCCACGACATTGAGGCAAGCTGGCTGTTGGTCGAAGCAGCCGAGGTGGATGGTGACGAGTCATTGATTGCCGAGGCGCGTCGGCTGGCCGTGCAGATGGCGCAGGCTGTCTATGACGAAGGACGCGACGCCGACGGCGGTCTGTTCTACGAGGCTGCGCCGCAGGGGGTGGTGGATTCCAACAAAGAATGGTGGCCGCAGGCCGAGGCGGCAGTAGGGTTTCTCAACGCCTATCAAATTTCGGGGCAGGCGCATTTTTTGACGGCGGCCTTGCAAAGCTGGGATTTTATCGAGCGGCATTTGGTGGACCGGCAGCACGGCGAATGGTTTCGTGCCGTCACTCGCGAGGGCGTCCGACTGACCGATCCGCTCAAGGTGAGTTTTTGGAAATGTCCGTATCATAACAGTCGAGCCTGTATGGAAATGATCAAAAGACTGGGACAATTGATGGAGGGGGAATGAACGGAGCGATTGGAGTGCGCCCGGCTGGGGTAGATGATGCAGCTGAGTTGGCCCGCCTGAACACCGAGTTTAATGGGGTAGACGACCAGCCGCAGACAATTGCCGCCCGCCTGGCCGACCCGCGTCGTGTGGAGACACCGCTGTTGGCCGAAATAGATGGGCAGGTGGTGGGGTTTGCGGCGCTGCGGGTGACGCCGTGTGTGTTCTATGCCCAACCGCACGCCGAATTGACCGAGTTGTTTGTGCGACCGGCTTATCGGCGGCGGGGCGTGGGCCGGGCGCTGCTGGCCTGCGCCGAAGAGATGGCGCGGCAGAGCGGCGCCGGCGAGTTGATGCTGCTCACTGGTCTGGACAATACCGAAGCGCAAGCGTTTTATCGCGCCCAGGGTTTTACCGACGACGATCTGGGCATGCTCAAGCAGTGGGGTGATGGGCAATGAGGCGCATCTGGGGGTTGATGGCGGGCCTGTTTTGGGTTTTGAGCGCATGTCGGGCAGCGACCCCGGCCTTGCCTGCGTCATCGGCGATGGCTGAACCATCGGCGATGGCTGAACCATCGCCGCGCCGGCTGATCGTTCTGTATACCAGCGACGAGCATGGCTGGATGGAGGCCACCAAATCCTCTGGCGGCGCGGCCGGATTGGCCGGCATCTGGCGAGATAAAGAGGGCTGCGTGCCCGGCGGAGATTGCCTGATTCTCTCTGGCGGCGATATGTGGACCGGCCCGGCCATTTCTACCTGGTTCAAGGGCGAGCCGATGGTCGAGGCCATGAACGCGATGGGCTATGTCGGGGCGGCGGTGGGCAATCACGAGTTTGATTTCGGCCTGGATGTGCTGCGGGTGCGCGCCGCCCAAATGAATTTTCCGCTGCTGGCGGCCAACCTGATCGAGCGAGATACCGGGCAACCGCCCGATTGGGTCCGTCCGTATCAGTTGGTTGAGATGAACGACGTGCAGGTAGGGCTGATCGGCCTGGCTCTGACCGACACACCGTTGGTGACACAGCCTCGCTATGTGGCCGGCCTGGAATTTCAGCCTTACGAGGCGGTTTTGCGTCGGGTGGTGCCGCAGGTGAGGGAGGCCGGCGCCCAGGTGTTGGTGGTGGTCAGCCACCTTTGCCCGGATGAGATGCGCGCCCTGGCCCCGGCGGCCGCAGAGCTGGGCATTGCCGTGATCGGCGGAGGACACTGTCATGCCCGCATGGGGCAGGTGGTGAATGGTGTCGCCCTGATCGAGGCCAGCAGCAATCTGGAGGTCTATGCTCGCGCCGAAATAGTGTTGGACGCGGCTGGCCGGGTGATGGATGTGCGCGCCTCGACGCACGGCAATGTCGGCGGTGCGGCGGATGAGACGGTGGCCGGTATTGTGCAAAACTGGCGCCGGCAGGCTGATGCCGCCCTGTCGCAGCCCATCGGCTATGTGCAAAACGAGATTGCTCAGCGCAGTCCAGAGATGCTCAACATGTTGCTCGATTCGTGGTTGGCCGCCTACCCTGCCGATGTGGCCCTGTGCAACCGGGGCAGTTTTCGGCAGAGTATTCCGGCCGGGCCGATCACCCGCGAAACGATTATCGGGATGCTGCCTTTTGACAATGTGCTGGTCGAGGTGCAGTTGAGTGGCAAGCAGTTGATTGACAACATGGATTGCTGCAACCCGGCCATCGCCGGCATCTCGCGGGCCGAAATCGATCCACAGGCCACTTATCGGGTGCTGGTCAACGACTTTATGTATGGCGGTGGCGATGGCTATCGCCTCAAGGAGTATGACCCGGACGCATATCACACCGGCATAGATTGGCGGCAGCCGTTGGTAGATTGGCTGGCGTCGCTCCAAACGACGGCCGGGCAGCCGTTGGATGATCACTTGAACCGGCAGGCCAGATAACGATCATTCAGGATGTCCTGATTACGGAGAAAATGATACGATGGATGTTATCCGATCATCCCGCCTCGATTTGATCTCGATGGGGCCGGCCCTGCTGGAAGCGTTGCTGGAGGGCGACCGGCACCGTGCGATGCAGGTGGGCGGTTTTGACATAGCCGATGATCTGGTGATCGCCGGACGAACGCTGCAAATGAGGCTGCGGCAGTTGTCTGCCGATCCGGGCTTGCAGCCCTGGCTGCTTCGCGCCGTCGTTGTGAGAGAATCGCAGATGATGTGCGGCCGCATCGGTTTTCACTCCAGGCCTGGCCCCCCCGATCTGCGGGATGTGGCCGCAGATGGGGTAGAAATGGGTTATGCGATTGCCCCATCCTGGCGCAGGCAGGGTTTGGCCCGCGAGGCGGCGTTGGCGTTGATGAAATGGGCGCTTGAGACGCACGGGCAGCGATGTTTTATCCTCTCGATTGCTCCTGACAATGCCGCATCGCTGGCCCTGGCGCGTTCGATGGGGTTTACCGAGATCGGCTCACATATCGATCCGGAGGATGGGATCGAGTTGTACCTGGAGCGGCGGATTGACCATTGGCCGGATGAGTGAGGCGGCGGCGCCGATTTTCTGACTGTTGGTTGAGCCGATGGGGTGAGCCGGTCGAAACCCTGTTGAAACCAATGCCAGGTCCAGTTCGGCGGCGCCAATTTTTCTGACCCTGTATTGTGTGGTATAATCTGCCCTTGCTGTCTGGAATCTGTTGTGGCTGCGGGAGTGCAATTGTACAAAGTTCAGTGTATCAATGTGTCCAAATGTTTTGGGGTGCGGCACGAGAGGGCGCGCTCTTTTCAGGCGTTGATGCAAAATATACTGCATTTTCGGCTGCTTCCACCCCGCCAAAAGTATTGGGCACTGCGCGATGTGAATTTTGAGTTGAGGCCGGGCGAGATGTTGGGCGTGATCGGCGTGAACGGCTCGGGCAAAAGCACTATGCTCAAGTTGATCTCGCGGATCATCGAGCCGACGTCGGGGCAGATTGCGGTCAATGGGCGGGTTTCGGCGCTGCTGGAATTGGGCGCCGGCTTTCATCCCGATCTGACCGGGCGGGAGAACGTTTATTTGAACGGCTCGATTCTGGGCCTCAGTCGCAAGGAAATTCGGCTCAGGTTTGACGACATTGTGCAGTTTGCCGACATGGCTTCTTTTATTGATGTGCCGGTGCGCCATTACTCGTCGGGGATGTATATGCGGCTGGGGTTTTCGACGGCCATCCACTCCAACCCCGATATTTTGCTGGTGGATGAAGTGCTGGCCGTCGGCGATTATGCGTTTCAGGTCAAATGTCTGCGCCGGGTGGATGAACTCAAGCATCAAGGTACGTCTGTCATTTTTGTGTCGCACGATATGGATGCTGTTCGTGAGTTGTGCGACCGGGTGATCTGGCTGGATGGTGGCGGAGTGTTGGCCGAGGGCGCACCGGAGCATGTGGTGGGGCAGTATTTGCGCGGGTTTTCGGATCGCGATGTCCAGGATGCGAAAAATGATCGGAAAATTGCGCGCGGGCAGCGCTGGGGCAGCGGTGAAGTCGAGATTGTGGATGTGTGCTTTGTGGGCGCAGATGGACAACCGCGCACCTGCTTTGTGACCGGTGAGCCGTTCGAGATGCACCTGCACTATGATGCGCACAAACGAGTCAAGTCGCCGGTGTTTGGTATGGCGTTTTATGCCAGCGATGGCACCTGGATCAACGGCTCAAATACACGCACTTCGGATTATGCCATCGAATGGGTAGAGGGGCCGGGCGAGGTGTCTTATCATCTGGATAGCCTGCCGTTGTTGGAGGGTAGCTATTTGTTTTCGGCGGTGGCCTATGATTTTAACGGCGATATGCCTCAGGCTTATGATCATCTGGACAAGGCCTTTGTGATTCAGGTGCGACCGAGCGAGCAGATCAAAGAGACGTTGGGGATGGTGTATATTCCGTGTCGGTGGGGGCATACGATGTCGGAGGCTGCGTGCAAGTCGTAGAGATCGAAGCTACCAACCGATGTAATGCAGCTTGTTTGCATTGCCCTCGTCAGGCGATCAAGCGTCCGCTGGGAACTATGTCGTGGGAAACTTTTCAAGCCGTTGCCTCGCAAGTTGTTTCATCTGGCCGCTTTGATATGGTCAATTTTTCGGGCATGGGCGAGCCAACCTTGAATCCTCATTTACCCCAGTTCATCGCTTATTTGACCTCTCAGCACATCCCTGCGCGGATTACTACCAATCTTTTGACTCTGAATCCAGACAAAATTGAACGACTGATCCAGGCCGGTCTGGAGCAGGTTATTTTTAGCCTGAGCGGGCACACGCCCGAATTGTATGCGCAAATGAGCGGCGGACATTCTCTGGATGAGGCAGTGGCGCAGGTGAAAAATCTGGTCGCTCTTGGTGTGCCGCTGGTGGCCAATGTCAGTGTGACCCGGCAAACGCAGGCTCATCTGGCCGAGATTCGGGCTTTTTTGCACGATTTGGGTGTGCAGGACATGTTTTTTTCGCTGTGTCACAGCCGGGGCGGTTATTTGCAAGACCTGTCTATTTGCCAGACTCCTTTGCCGCTGGCAGGCCTTTCTCGTTGTGACATTTTTAGCGGCACGTTGTTTGTGGCCTGGGATGGGCATGCTCTGGCCTGTTGTCACGACCTGGAGGCTCTGGGCGACCTGGGCGATTTGACCGTTGTTTCGATTGAGGATGTGTTGGAAAAAAAGAGACGTATCATGGCAGGAGGCCGATTATTTTCAATGTGTGCCCAATGCAATGACTTGTATCGTTTTCAAAATGACCCGATGCCCCAATGGCCGCTCTCCGAGTGGGTTTATCAGATCTATAGCGAGCAAAATCCTCAGCAGGCGGCTTTGATTCAGGTGATTCGAGATCAAGAGGCGCGAATTGCCCAACTGGAAAATCTGGTGGCGGCATACGAACGCGGTCGGTTTATGCGCTTTACCCGGTGGCTGCATCAAGTTGTATCGCAGATAGGGCCCAGGAGAAAGAGAATTTGATGCCGACGGACAATCGAGTGCTCTTCATCAGCCATGATTTGATCGGCCCCAAGATGGCCGGGCCGGGTATGCGCTATTGGGAGCTGGCTCAGGTTTTGGCAACTCGATGCCCGGTGACTCTGGCTGCACCGGAAGGGTCTACCCGACCGGAAGGCTGCTCCGACATCCGATGGGTTGAATATCAACGCAGCATAGCCGATCCGATCCGTCAACTGGTCGAGTTGGCCGATGTGCTGGTTATCGCCGGCGATGTGTTGACCGAATTTCCGTTCATCCTGGATACAGATCGGTGCGTGGTGATGGATGGTTATGACCCGCACACGCTGGAGAGTTTGGCCTGGAATCAGGCCAAACCGTTGGAGCACAGGATCAGCCATTACGATGATCAATTGCGCATTATGCAGCTTCAATGTATGGTGGGCGATTTTTTCATCTGTGCCAGCGAACGGCAGCGTTTGTACTGGCTGGGCTGGCTGGAGGCGGCCGGGCGGATCAATCCGTTGACCTATGATCAAGATGCCAGTCTGCGGCAGTTGATTGACCTGGTGCCTACCGGTCTGCCAACCGAACCGCCGCATCGTACCCGCTCATTGGTTCGCGGGGTCATTCCTGGCATTGGGATGCAAGATTTTGTGCTGGTGTGGGGCGGCGGCATTTGGAACTGGCTGGACCCGCTCACCTTGATCCGGGCGGTGGCGCGAGTGGTCGAAACTCGCCCGCACATCCGGTTGTATTTTCCAGGCGCAAGGCATCCCTATCAGCAGTATGTGCCAGATATGGAAATGCACCAAAGGGTGGCACAGTTGAGCCAGGATTTGGGCATCTGGCAGACGCACGTCTTTGTGGGCGATTGGGTGCCTTATGCTGAACGGCAAAATTATTTGTTGGAAGCCGATGTGGGTTGCTCGTTGCACTATGATACAGTCGAGTCATACCTGGCCTTTCGCACTCGCATCCTGGATTATATGTGGGCTGGTCTGCCCATGATCGCCACCCGCGGCGATTCGATAAGTGAATGGGTGCAGCAGTATGATCTGGGGTTTGTGGTTGATTATCAGGATGTGGACGGCGTGGCAGATGCTGTTTTGCGCCTGATGGAGATGCCCCGAGCTGCTTTTCAACCTCAATTTGAGCGAGTGCAGCGCATGTTGACCTGGGAGCAAAACGCGCAGCCCTTGCTGCGCTTTTGCCAGAATCCTCGCCGGGCTCCAGACAAGCAATTGCTACGGCAAAAACAGCAGGCTCAGGTCAGTATGGAGTATCTCATCACCCAAGATCGAGAGTTGGCCCGGCTACGTGGCATCATTGCCGGCTATGAGCAGGGAAGGTTTATGCGCTTGATGCGTTGGTTGCATCAGATACAGCGGCGATTCAGACGCAGAAAGCGTGCGCAGTGAGCGTGCGCAGTGAGCGCGCTCACCGCTGATATGGAGGGTTGGGCAATGTCTGAGGAGTTGATTGGATTGATCCCTGCTGCGGGCAAAGGTCTCCGGCTGGGTTTGCCTTATCCCAAAGAGCTTTACCCTATCATTCGAGATAACCGCTACAAGCCGGTGTCACAGTTTGTGTTGGAAAATCTCACCGCCTCGGGGGTTCGGCACATTGTTTTTGTGATCAATGAGACCAAGCATCAGTTGATCGGCTTTTTTGGCAGTGGAAAGCGGTTTGGCTGCCAGATCAGCTATGTGGTGCAAGAGTCCGACGACGATGAACGGGGTTCAACTTCACCTGGCCTGGCACATGCCTTGGACTCGGCCTATCATCTGGTGCGGGGCAAGACGGTGTGCTTTGGTATGGCCGATACAATTATAACACCCCAAGATGTCTTTGTACACATTTGGGCTGCCGCTGCGCCCGACGATGACATACTGCTCGGATTGTTTCCGACTGATCGTCCCTACAAGGGGGGAATGGTCAACTGTGATGCGAACAACCGGGTGATCGAGATTATTGATAAACCCCGGCAGACGCATTTGGAATGTATGTGGGGGTGCATTGTCTGGCGGCCGCGTTTTACCGAGCATCTTCATATTTGTATTCACGAGCGCGGTATGACCGACTTTGCCCTGATTATGAACATGGCGATTGGCGAGGGGATGAAATTCCGCAGTGTGCGCGTCGACGGTGCCTCGTATGCCGACCTGGGTACGTACGAAGAGATTATGGAACTCGAGTCGTTGTATCGGGCCAGTTAAGCAGGTTGGGCAAGGTTGTCAAGTGAAGCATTTTTATCGCCAGGAATCACTGGAGAGTTTTCAGCAGGGTGACAGGTACTATCTCCGGCACCGCCAAAGTGGTAATTGCTTGCGGATTGACCGGCCTTTATACGAGATATGGAACGCCCTGAGCGGTCAGACTTTCGATGAGTTGCTGGCCCAATTGCCTGCCGCTCGCACATTGAGGCAGCCGCTGCTCCAGGCTGTGTTGGATGTGCTGGTGCGGGCCGGACTGGCCCATACCGATGGTGATGAACCGATTCGCTCTACGCCCGATTCCCCTCAAGAGGGTCCGTTGGTTTCGGTGATCATTGTCAATCTGAACGGACGCCCTCATCTGCAAGATTGCCTTTCATCCGTCCTGTCCCAGGCTTATACCCCCATCGAAGTCATTCTAGTTGACAATGGCTCGCAAGACGATTCTGTGTCTTGGGTGCGAGAGCATTTTCCCGCAGTCCAGATTGTGGCATTACAAGACAATTTGGGTTTTGCGGCCGGCAACAATGCCGGAATAGACATAGCCAGGGGCGAGTATGTGCTGATTTTGAACAATGACACCGAACTGGCCCCCGCATGCGTGGCCGAACTGGTCAGCATAGCCGCAAGCGACGCCCGCATCGCTGCGGTGGCGGCTATGATGAAAATGTTTTATCTACGGGGTTTTGTGAACAGTATCGGCGGGGCTGTTGGGCCGATCGGTTGGGGAAGCGACGCCTACATCGGGCACCTGGATGCAGGGCAGTTTGAGCGGACGTTCGAGGTGTTTTCGGCCTGCTTTGGGGCAGCTCTGTTGCGCCGTTCCGTCCTTGACGAGATCGGTTTGCTCGATGCCGGTTTTGGCATCGGTTATTACGAAGACAGCGATTGGTGCTTTCGGGCCAGAATGGCCGGATACAAGATTGTCGCTGCATCACAGGCCGTGGTCTATCACAAGTTCAGCGCGACTATGAACACTCTTGCTCGTACATTCAAGCTCAAGCTGGTGGTGCGCAATCGGCTGCGATTTGCTCTCAAGAATCTGCAATGGAGAACGCTGGCTTGCTTTGGTGCGGGTCATCTGGTTGACGACGCCTATCATATCCTGGCAGCGGTCTGGTCTGCCGATTGGGCCGTTGTGCGCGCCTATCTGCAAGGATGGGGCGAGTTTGGTCGCTCGCTGCCCGATGTGCTGGCCCAACGTGCCCATGTGCAGCAGATGCGCAAAAAAGGGGTGTCTGACCGGCAGATTTTTGCGCCGACTAGGCATCTCCCGCCGCCGCAAATGGAAGGTTCCCATCCGCGCCTTTTCCTCGATGATGCGGTGCGTTATGCCGAGTCGCTGAGAACACTGAGAATAGATGAACATAGATGTCCAGGTTAGTATACAAGGTGAGCCGGTGGATCGTTTTTATCGTCAGGAATCTTTGACATGTCTTCAGCAAGGTGACAGGTACTATTTGCGTCATCTGGTCAGCGGCGATTGTCTGCGTGTTGACCAGGCCTTGTACGAGATTTGGAGCGCCTTGCACGGCCGGACCTGGGACGAGTTGGTCGCTCAATTGCCGGTTGCCCGTACATTGGGGCGGCGGCTGTTCCGGGCTGTATTGGACGTGTTGGTGCAGGCCAGGCTGGTGCGTACCGACGCCCCGACGCTGCCCTCCATACCGTATCCGGTTATAGAGGGACCTCTGGTCTCGGCTGTAGTGTTGAATATGAACGGCCTGGAGCACCTGAATGTGTGCTTGCGTTCCATCCAGGCGCAGACCTATCGCCCGATTGAAACGATCATGGTGGACAATGGCTCGCAAGACGAGTCGGTGGCCTGGACGCAAAAAAATTTCCCCTGGGTGCGGGTGCTGGTGTTGGGTGAAAATCTGGGTTTTGCCGGCGGCAACAACGAGGGGTTCAAGGCGGCGCAGGGCAAATATGTTTTTGTGGTCAATAACGATGTCGAGTTAGAGTCGGATTGTGTCGCCGAGCTGGTGCGGGTGATGGAGACCGATGACCGAATTGCTGCCGTATCGCCTATGCTCAAATTGTTCTATTTGCGCGGTGTGTTGAACGGTATCGGCAATGTGGTGCCGCCGCTAAACTGGGGCTATGATGGGTTTATCGGCCATCTGGATGTGGGGCAGTTTCAAGAGAGCCATGAGATTTTCTCGGCCTGTTTTGGCGCTGCGCTGCTGCGTCGTTCGGTGCTAGACGAGATCGGTTTGATGGACACCGGCTATCATCCCATTTATTACGACGATTCCGATTGGAGCTATCGCGCCCGCCTGGCCGGTTACAGAATTCTTTCGGCGCCGCGGGCGGTGGTCTATCACAAGTTTAGCGCGACCATGAAGCAAGAAATGTCGCCGGCCAAGCTGCGCATAGCAGTTCGCAACCGTCTGCGCTTTGCAGCCAAAAACTTGCAGGCTGGTCGCGCCTTGCGCTTTTGTGTCGGCTATGTGATCCAGGACATCAAACAACTGAATCAAGCGTCGGCGCAGGGGAACAAAGCCCTGGTGCTGGCATACCGGCAGGCCTGGGGCGATTTTGTGCGTTCCTGGCCCGATCTGCTGCGGCAGCGCGCTCAAACGCAACGTTTGCGTGTCAAGGGGGCAACCGACAAACGCCTTTATGCGCCGGCGCAGTCTGTGCCTGTGCCTGTCCTCGACGGCAGCGCGCCGATCTTGACCCTGGAAAACATTGTCCAGCAGTATCTGCGCGTTTCGCCCCATATTGTTTATCGCCGTGTACTGGTGATCAGCCCCGATGTGGTGGATGCCAACATGGCCGGGCCGGGCATTCGTTATTGGGAACTGGCTCGCGTGCTGGCACAGGAATTTGAGGTGACCCTGGCTGTGCCGGGCGAGTGCGGGGTGACCAGCGAGGAATTTCAAGTGGTCGGCTATCAGGTCGGCAAGGCTGCCCCTTTGCTGGCTCTGGCTGCCGATATGGATGCCATCCTGGTTTCCGGCTATGTCTTGCACAAGCTGCCCGCGCTGAAAAAGACCGCCAAACCGCTGATTGTGGATCTGTATGACCCGTTCATCATCGAAAACCTGCACTTTCATGCCGACAAGCCGCTGCCTGACCGTGCGCTCATTCACCGCAACGACCTGGCCGTGCTGAACGATCAGCTTCAGATCGGCGATTTTTTCGTCTGCGCCAGCGAAAAACAGCGCGATTATTGCATCGGTTTGTTGATGGCCAATCAGCGGGTCAATCCGCACACCTGGGATGCCGACCCGGCTTTGCGTCGCTTGATTGACCTGGTGCCGTTTGGCCTGCGCGCCTGTCCTCCGCAGTCGGGCGGTCGCAAACTCAAAGGTGTTTTTCCGGGCATTGCCGCCGACGATCAGGTGATCTTGTGGGGCGGCGGCGTGTGGGAATGGCTGGACCCGCTCACCGTCATCCGCGCCATGCCCCAGGTGACGGCGGCCTGTCCCAAGGCCAGATTGTTTTTTATGGGCATTCGTCATCCCAATCCCGAATTTCTGCCCAGCCGCATGGCCGCCCAGGCCGTTGCGCTGAGCCGCGAGATGGGGCTGCTGGATCGCTGTGTGTTTTTCAACCAGTGGACGCCCTATGCCGAACGCGAGGGCTATTTGCTAGAGGCCGATGTCGGTGTCAGCCTGCACCTCGATCACCTGGAGACGCGCTTTGCCTTTCGCACCCGCCTGCTCGATTACATCTGGGCCGGTCTGCCGATGGTGGTTTCGGGCGGCGACGCGCTGGGTGAGCTGATTGAACGCGAGAGGATCGGGCGGGTGGCGGCTTGGCAGGACGTGGATGGCGTGGCCGAGGCGCTGATCGCCCTGCTGCAAACGCCCGACCTGAAGGCGCAGCTTGCGCCTGCATTTGATCGTGTGTCCCAACAATTCAGGTGGGAGCGGGTGGCCGAGCCATTGATCGAATTTTGCCGCCATCCTCACCGCGCCGCCGACCTGGCCTCCGCAGAGTTGCCTGCGCCGGGGGTGGTGGTCACACCGAAACCTACGCCCGTCTGGAAACTGCCCGGCAAGGCCTTTGGCCTGCTGCGCGGGCGCGGCCTCGGCGGTTTAGGCAGGGAAATGCTCGCGTATATCCGGTGGCAAATTGGCCGGCTGGGGTGAGATGTAAAAGCGCAGGCATATATGGCGTGTTTAGCATACGTATGGGTCTTTGCAGTTGGGGAGGTGTGTGCCGATGGGCTTTAGCTTGTACCGGTGGCTGCTCAAGAGATTAGCGCCGTTACCTGTAGATTTGGCTGACATCGAGCCTTCGTTTTGTTGGCATGCGCCCGGCAACCAGGCGCTGATAGATATTTTTAAGGGGGCCTGGGCCTCCGAATTTCCGCCAGAATATCACATCCAGGCCGGTCACATCAAGCATTTCGATATGACCGTAGAGATTCGCGTCAAGCGAACGAGCGAGGTTTTGCCAAACGGCCTGGATGGCCTCTCTATTCTCGAGTTGGGGCCTTTTGAGGCTTATAACACCTGGCAACTTGAGCAATTGGGAGCCAAATCGGTGATTGCGGTCGAGTCCAACAACGTGAATTTTCTCAAGTGTTTGTTGGTCAAAGAGATGATGGGGCTAAAGGCCAGGTTTCTCTATGGCGATTTTATTCCCTATCTGGAGCAGCTCGACGGCAAATTTGACATCATTTGGGCCAGCGGCGTGCTGTATCATCAAGCCGAGCCCCTGAAGTTATTGCATTTGATTTCTCTGCATGCGGACACGGTGTTTGTCCATACCCATTACTATGATGCAGATGTGATCAAAAAGAATGTTTATGCTGCCTGGTTTTTTAGTCCCTGGCGCAATGTCAATGTTGTTTATAATGGCTATCAAGCAACCATGTATTATCGTTCCTATCGGCATAGAAAGAATGCCTTTTTCTCTGGCGGCAGAGAGCGTTATAGCTATTGGCTGGAAAAGAAAGATATTCTTGCCTTCGTCGCGGCCTGCGGGTTGGCCCAAATTGATGTGTTATTTGATGATCCCCACAACCCGAACGGGCCGGGTATGTGGTTTATCGCTCAAAGGGACAAGAGATGAACATTCTTCACGCGGTTCAAGGCTATACTCCCGCCATTGGCGGCACTGAATTTTTGATTCAAAATGTCTCTGAAAAGCTGGTTTCTCGCCATGGCGACCGGGTGACAGTGTTCACCACCGCGGCGCGATACAACTGTGAGGTGTTTACCAACCCGTTCATCCGCCAGCTCAGGCCCGGCATCGAGACGATCAACGGGGTGACGGTGCGCCGCTTCCGGGTGTTCAACTGGCTGGGGCCGTTTTTGTTTTTTGTCCAGGCGGCGGCCTGCAAGCTCAACCTGCCGCGCAACGACCGCCTGCGCGCTCTCTACAGCGGGCCGATTGTGTTTGATATGGCCCGCGAAATGGCCCGCTTTCCGGCCGATGTGATGGCCGCTTCGTCTTTTCCGCTGCTGCACATGCACTATACAGTGGCGGCCAAAAAGAAAAGCGGCGTGCCGGTAGTGTTGATCGGTGGGCTGCACCCGCAAGAACCCTGGGCATTTGATCAGCAGATTATCTTTGAGGCGATCCATCAGGCCGATGCCTGTATCGCCTATACCGGCTATGAGCGGGATTATCTGCTGGGCAAAGGGATCGAGGCCGAAAAAATCCACGTGATCGGTGTGGGCGTCGAGCCGGTCGCCTTTGCTCACGCCGACGGCGGGCGCATCCGCCAACGTTATGGTCTGGGCGACGATCCTGTGGTGGCTTTTATCGGGCAGCACGCCGGGCACAAGGGCATTGATACGCTGATCCTGGCCATGCCGGCAGTTTGGCGTGAGTTCCCGTCGGCGCGGCTGCTGATCGCCGGCAACCCTACCCGCTTTACCGCAGTCATTCGCTGGCGCATCTCTGAATTGCCGCCCGAATATCGCCAGCGTGTGGTGATGATAGACAATTTCCCCGAAAGCGACAAGCCCGACCTGTTTGACGCCTGCGATGTGTTTGCCTATCCGTCCGGGTTCGAGTCGTTCGGCATTGCCTACCTGGAGGCCTGGATCCGCGCCAGGCCGGTGATCGGCTGCCGCGCCGGCGCGGTGCCGTCGGTAATTGACGAGGGGCAGGATGGGCTGTTGGCGCGCTATGAAGACACCGACGAGCTGGCCCGTGCCATCATCATCCTGCTACAAAACCCGGCTCTGCGTCATGACATGGGACAACGCGGGCGAGAGAAAACACTATCCAGGTACACCTGGGATATGGTCAGTGATCGGTTCAGAGGAGTGTATCAAGAGGTTGTTTCACGTTCATTATCAAACAGATCGACGCATGTACATGCAAACTGACGGTCACAGACGATCAGGTTATGTTTGATTGTTTGCCGTAAAAATCGAGCAGGTTTACGCCGGCCGACTTGGGGGTGGGAGAAGAAAATGAGACTCTGGTTTGTTCGTCACGGGGAAAGCGAGGCCAATGTGGCTCAGGTGTTCTCGAATCGTGGCTGGCAGCATGGCCTGACTCCTCGTGGCCGCCAGCAGGCGCAGGCATTGGCGTGCCGCATCGAGGTGCCGGTGCAGCGCATCTATGCCAGCCCATTGATGCGTGCTGTGCAGACCGCCGAAATCCTGTCTGCCGCCTGGGGCATCTCATTCGAGGTCGCCGATGCCTTGCGCGAGTTTGATTGCGGTGAGTTGGAAAATATGCCCATCAGCGAGGAGGCCTGGAGCCGATATGTGGCAGTGATGGCCGACTGGCTTCAGCACGGTCGCCCGGAGAGCCGACTGCCTGGCGGCGAGAGTTTGCTGGACATTCAGGCACGGTTCAAGACATGGGTGGATCGGTTGGTGGAGCGGTATGGCGACCAGGATGTCAACCTGGTTTGTGTCGGGCATGGCGGCACATACCGCGCCGCCCTGCCCGCTGTGCTGATCAATTTGCCACCCGGATGGACGCTCGATCATCATCTGGGCAACACCGAATATGCTCTGTCCGAGTACACCGCACAAGGTCTGGTTTGCCGGCAGTGGGGTGAAGGGCAAGGGCCAATCTCGCCCCTACTTTAACTCGAACTGTACGGCCACCCGCGCGGTGATGGCGATTTGCCCCGGCGCCAGGGTGTCGTCCTGGCCGAGATAATTGCCGCCATCCACATTCTGTACCACGTTTTGGGTCATACCTCCGCCCCAACGGGCACCCCACCAAGCACTGTACCAGCCGTACCAACTGCTTTGCTCCTCGTTGATTGTCAACGCATTGCCGATTTTGTGCCCCAGCGCTCCGGCCAGGCTGGCGGCCTTTTCTTTAGCTGCCTGGGCGGCCAGTTCGCGCGCCTGGTCGCGATAGCGGCGCAGTTCGGTGGTGCGGAATTCGATGCCATGCACATAATTGACCCCGCTTTTGAGCAGGTCGGTCAGCAGTGGCTCAAACTCGTCGAGGTTGCGCAGGGTGATCACGGCGTTGCGGCGCACAAAATAGCCAATGAACGAGCGTTTTTGATATTCGTCATAGTAACGCGGCTCGATGCTGAGGTGATCGGTCTGGATGTATTTGTCTTCGATGCCGTGTGTCTGAGCGGTGGCAATCACCTGAGCGATGCGAGTATCGTTTTCCTTTTTGGCTGTGTCCAGGTTTTCGTGCGAGGTCTCGACGCCGATGGTCAACACCACCTCGTCTGGCATCACCCGCACCTGAGCCTCGCCGGACACCGAGATGGTGCGCGGTTCGGATGAGCCGGCGTTGATGTTGCTCCAGGCAATTCCACCCAGAGCCAGCAAGGCAATCAAGAGCAAAATACCCATTGTTTTGACGTTCATCTTTTTTATTCTCCCTTTTTAATAGAGCGGCGGATTGGTTGAGGTGATTTGTTCGCCGCATTGCACACAATAGACAGCCCGAGATTCGGCGGGAACCAGTTGGCGATGGCCACAGTGAGCACACCGGCGCAGGCTGCCCGTCTCGTGGCCGCAGCCGGGGCAAAAGGTATGATCGGCCTCCAGCGCACGAGCGCAGTAGGGGCAGTGCGGGCGCATTGGCTCGGGCGCCGCCGGTACGGTGGGCGCCACATTGGCAGGTGCCACGTTGGCGGTCGCCACATTGTCTGTTGCTGGTTCGATGGCGGCCTCAGTGACAGGCGTATCGTCGTTGGCGGGGGCAGATGGCGCAGGCGGTTCGTTGGTCGGCATGATGTGTGGCTCTGCCAGAGCGGCCTGTCGCGCATAGAGCATCATCAACAGTCCTACCAGGGCCAGCCCGCCGAGGCTGAGCATCAAGCCACGCCAGGGGGTGAGCATGCCCAGCGACAGCAGCCCCACAAAGATGAGCAGCAGCAGGCCAACGCGCAAGCCGACGGCCCGGCCGGCACCTATGCCGGCGGCGGCGCGGGTGAGAAACCAGAACAACAGCCCGCCGGTCAGCAGCCCCGACATTGCCGCGGCAATGGGCAGCGGCAGCAACCCGCTGGAAAAAGTCAGCAGAGGGTAGAACAAGGCCAGCCCCAACCCGGCCAGGAAATAGCTTTCTGGCCGCAGGCGCACCCCGCCGAGTGCAAACACGCCGGCCAGCGAGGCCATAAACAGTGCTACCCATAGCGGGGCCAGTCCGGCCAGGGCGCGAAAGCTGTCTTGCAGTTGCGCTACCCGCTGGCTAAAGCTCAGGCGAGAAGGCAGTTTGAGGCGAATGTCCCGGTCGGCGATCAGGGCGGCATAGCGCCAGGTCCATCGCTCTCCATCGGCGGTCGGCTCGTTCATGCTGGCTGCCAGCGCACCCTGGTCTACCGCACTGCCGCGCAATCCCACCACGTTGACGGTGATGTCTATGTCGGTGCGCTGATCGCGCATCAGGCTGTAGGCAAAGCTATTGGCCCCATCGGCGCGATAACTGATCTCGATGTCGTATGCCTCATCGGGGTACAGGGTGGTCTGCCATTGGATGGCGCGGGTGCTATAGACGGCCCCGGCCGGCTCTTGACCGTCTATCAGCAGGCGCACATCGTGCAGGGTTTCCAGATTGTCGGGAAAGGGGAACACCAGGCTCACTGTTGCACTGACCGTCCCGTTGTGCGCCAGGCGGTATTCGCCGTGAAAGTCCAGGTCATAGACGGTGACACTGACGCCTTCGCGCTCCTCATAGCGCGCTACCAGTGTAGCCAGCACGCGGCTGCTTTGCCAGGGCAAGATGGCCGGCAGCATCGAGCCGGTGGGCTTGACGTAATTGAGGGTCGGCGCGGCTTGAGAAATGCTGCGCATACTGTTGTATTCGAGAAATTCGCGCTGCTTTTCGGTATAGACCCGCGCAGGCAGGTCGCTGACGGCCAGCCCATACACCGTCAACAAGGCAATCATGGTCAGGGTGAGCAGGCTGCCGACCAAAATGGAACGAACGAGTTGTCGGGTTTTCATCGAAAATCCTCCTTTCAAAAAACGAGGGAACGCCAGCATCTTGCTGGCGGCCATCAGGATGATGGCGTTCCTTCCGAAACCAACGTCTTGGCAGGTTCTATTTACCGAATCATATCACAGGTTTGTGGCAGGTGTGTGACAAAATGGGGGGAGTGGCGGGACGGATCGAGGAAAACGGCGGGCCAGGTCAAGGCTGGGTAACAAGGCTCCATACTGCGGCCATCACCTGATCCCACACTGGTGGTTGGGGGAGCGGTGTGAGGTCGAGTTCTTGCAGCAGGCGGGCGGCCTGATTTTGCGTGTACTGCTCGCTGACCGGGTGATCGCGGGCCAGGGTCAGCAGGGCGGCGGCCTGTTCGGGCTGGTGCTGTCGGGCGAACAACAGGGCCAGGTTGACCAGGATGCGCCCGACGATGGCTCCGGCAGGGCTGTTTTGGACGAGGCGCAGAGCGTCGAGCAGCGGCGGCCAGGCGGCCCGTTCATTTCCACAGGCCAGATCAATCTCGCCCAGGTTGTTCAGGCAGGTGACAATGATGGGCTGATCCTGGATGCTGTGCCCAATTTCCAGTCCTTTTTGGCTATAGAGTCGTGCCTGGTCATACCGAGCCAACAGCAGGGCAATTTCGCTCAGGTTGCCCAGGGCCAGGGCCTGCCCAATTGGGTCGCCGATCTGGATCGAAATGTCCAGGCTTTCCTGGTAGAGCAGAGCGGCCTGTTCGTATTGCTCTTGATAGTGATACACCGTGCCGAGGTTGTTCAGGTGCATGGCGATATTCAAGGGCGTATCCAGTTCGCGGCTCAGGGCCAGGGCTTGGGAGAAAAAAGCCTGTGCCTGTTCGTAATCGCCGCGATAGCAGGCCAGGTCGCCCAGCGCGTTGAGCGGCGACAAGAGCAGGCGCGGATTGTCGGCCGAGCGGGCGGTAGCAAGACTCGAGTCGAACAACTGCCCGGCCTCATCGGCACGGCCGGCCTGATAGGCCAGCATGCCCAGCACAAACAGCGAGCGGGTGATTCCCCAGGTGCTGCCGATCTGTTGGGCCAGGGTCAGGCTGCGGGCCGCCCATCGTTCAGATTGGGCATCGTGGCCCTGATAGCGCGCCAGGTTGGACAAATGGAGCAGGGCAAACATCTGGTCGGCCGGCGAGTTCAGGCGTTCGGCCAGGCCCAGGCCGCGTTCCAGCGCAGCCTGGGCCAGATCGCGTTGGCCGATGCGGTAATAGAGCGCGCCCAGGCTGGATGATGTTCGCCCGATGATGGCCTGATGCGATGGCCGATCGGGCCATTGTGACAAGGCCTGCGCGAACAGGTGGATTCCCTGCTCAAAGTGGCCGCGCGAGTCAAAGAAGAAATACAAACCTTCGATGCTTTGTGATATAGCATCCAGATCGTCGAGCGCAATGGCCCACTGCCAGGACTGGCGGATGTTGTCAATCTCGTGGCCGATCTCAACCAGTGCGGTCTTGTGTGCGGCGCTGTTGAGGCGGCGGTTTTGTTGTTCCAGAAATTGGGCAAACCGGCGCACAAAGCGGGTTTGCGTCTCTTGAAGCAGAGCAGGCTGTTCGGCCAATTTATCCAGGGCAAACTGGCGCAGCAGCGGGTGCAGGTCATATCGGCCGGTGGCGCTGCGGCGCAGCAGGCTTTTGTCTATGCAGGCCGACAGCGCGGCAGCCCACCGCGCCGGGGCGGCGGCCGCGACGTCGCCAGCGATCTGGGCCTCCAGGCCGCCGCAAAAAACGGCCAGGCGAGAGAGGATGTCTTGGTCGGGAGGCGACAGCAATTGCCAGGAGTGTTCCAGAACGGCGCGGATGCTGCGGTGTCGCTCTGAAGCATTACTCCACGATGCGGTGAGGATGTCCAGGCCGGCGGCAATTTGATCGGCGATCTCGGCGCAATGATGATGGACGGTCCAGGCGGCGGCCAGTTCGAGGGCCAGGGGCATGCCTTCGACCAGCCGGCAGATGCGGATGATGGAGGACATTTCGTCTTGGGGCTGAAATTGCCTCCGAACGCGGCGGACGTTTTGCACAAATAATTCGACTGCGCTGTAGGCCTCGGCCGCCGGGGCCTCGGTGGGTTCATCTCCGGCCGGGTAGGCCAGGCCAGAAATTTCGTATACCCATTCCTGGCGCAGGTTGAGCCGTTCTTGCGAGGTGATCAGCAGGCGCACACCGGGGGCGCGGCGCAGCATATCGGCCAGAAATGGAGCCAGAGTGGTGGCTTGGTCTATGTTGTCCAATACCAGCAGCATATCCGGGTGGCTGTGGATCAGGTTGAGCAGTTGGGTCTGGGCGTCCTGATTATGGCGCGATGCGCTGTCGGGAAACGGGTATGGGAGCGATTCGATGATGGCTGATATGACCTGGTCGAGGGTGGATGCGGTGGCCAGCGGCACAAAATAGACCCCATGTTGGAACAAGCCCACATGATCGACGGCAACCTGGAGGGCCAGGCGGGTCTTGCCGATGCCGCCGGGCCCTAGCAGGGTGATCAGGCGGATGTCGGGGTCGGCCAGTCGCTCGGCCAGTTCGGCCAGCTCGGTCTGGCGGCCGATGAATGGGTCGCCAGGCGTCGGCAGGTTGTGGCGGATGGGGGAACGTTTGAGGGTGTCGGTGCGGATCTGCTGTTCCAGTTGAACGGTTTCGACGGTTGGCTCGATGCCCAACTCTTGCGCCAGGATGCGCCGGCAGGTCTGGTATTGGGCCAGAGCCGCACTGCGCCGTCCATCCAACGCCAGCAGACGCATCAAGGCGCGGTGTGCTTCTTCTTGCCATGGCTCTAGCTCGATTTGCCGGCGGACGTATTCACTCGCCCATGCCAGGTCATCGCGCCGCTCGGCATTATCGGCCAGCCCCGTCAATGCCTCCATTGCGTGGCGGCGGGTCTGTTCGCGCACCAGCAGCACCCATTCTTCAAACAGGTTGCTGTTGATAGACAGGCCGGCCAGAAACTCGCCGCGATACAACGATACAATAGTTTCCCATCGCCGCAGGCAGGGCAGACATGTCTCGGCGCGGCGGTGGCGGTGCTGTCGGTTGGCCTGAACCAGGCTGAGGAATCGTTCCAGGTCTATTTCAATTCGGGGGTCAGGCTCAAGCAGCACCGTTTCGCGGTCAACCTGTAGCCAGTCTGCGTCGCTGCCCAATGTCTGGCGCAGGTATAGCAGGGTTTGGCGCAAGCTCTGGCGCGCCTTGCCTTCGGGTTGATCGGGCCACAGCAGGCCGGCCAGCACGCTGCGGCTGTACGTCTGATTGGGGTGGGCCGCCAGGTAGGCCAGCAGGGCGCGGGCTTTATCGGTGGCAAAACTGCCCGGCGTCCCATCGGCCCGGCGGACCTCCAGGGGGCCGAGAAGTGAAATAGACCATTGAAGCATGATCAATTTCCAATTATCCCATCAAACCTGGCATGGTGATTTATCCCCAGTGCCAACAGGTAGTCTGGGTTGATTCGGCAGGCCTGAAACGGGATGTGATCGAGATAATCTTGCAGAGCCCGCTCCACAATCTGGCGTGGAGGGCGATGTTCGCGTATCTCTTGGAATGTCGTGCGCGGCTGCCTGGCGAATGTCACGATGGCATCCCATTCGGGCGTTTTTTCGATAGAGACAATGCTGCGCTCTGTGTTCAGTCGCTTGTACGTCCAAAAGCACCAGCCGATGTCGTTTTCCTCCAACAATTCTCGAAACGCCGCGATCCATTCGCAGGTGTTCTCGCCCGATTCGCCCATCCACAAGGGGACGTTGTATCGCTCGCGGAATTCGAGATAGGGGGCGATCAGCGCAGGGGTGACCTCTTGCCAGTAGCGGTGGAATGTGTAGGCCAGTTTGTCGTCGAACGGCGGGCCAAACACGTCAAAGTCGGTGTTCCACCGTGCGCCGCCGAGAAAGATGATGTGGTTGGGGTCATGTACGCGGATGGCTTTAACGATGCGCTTGTACAGCGGCTCGAGTAGGGGATTCAGCGTCTCACGGTCGAAATAGCTGGCAATTGGCTCGTTGAGCAGGTCATAGCCGATGATGGTCGGCTCGTGGCTGTATCGCTCAGCCAGCGATGCCCACAGATCAATCGTCAGTGCCTGACTTGCCGCACATTCATAGAGGAACGGATACCCCCAACTGTCATCAATGTTGTCGCCGGTTTGCCCGCCGGGCGCGCCGTGCATATCCAGCACGACATACAATCCCTCGGCCTTGCACCACGCCACCAGGCGATCCAGACAGTCATAGCCCACGCCGGCCAGCCGGCGCGGTTCGTCCTCGGTCACAAACAGTCGCCAGTTAAAAGGCACGCGCACGTGGTTGAACCCGGCTTGTTTGAGGAATTGGATATCCTGGTGGGTGATGAAACGCGCATAAAATGTTCGCCAAAACGCGCGCGCCTGTTCCTCGCCGACGAGTTGACAGATGACATCGTTGATCATCTTGGGCGAGTTGGCTTGCGCCAGGTCCCACATATAACCTTCGGGCAGCAGCCAGTTGCCGATGCCGATCCCTTTGAGCAGCAGCGGCTGCCCATCAGCGCCGATGATGTGTTGGCCTTGAACGGTGACAAAAGCCGAATTTTCCGAGATGGGGGGCATGTTTCTCCTTGTAGACGAACAGGGAACGGTTAAAAATAGCCTGGTTGTGGATGACGCAGATTTATTGCGGCGACAACGCGGGCTCTTGGATGGTCGGTCGCTCGTACCAGGCGGCCTGAGATCGGAACATGCGAGCATACGGGCCGTCGGCGGCGATCAAGTCGGCATGGCTGCCGTCTTGGACAATGCGGCCATGTTCCATTACCAGAATGCGGTCGGCGATGCGGGCAAGGCCAAGCCGATGCGTCACAATAATGGCTGTCTTGCCATGCGCCGCATCGAGGAACATGCGGTATACCCGATCTTCTTCGATAGGGTCAATGGCGGCGGTTGGTTCGTCGAGGATAATGGTGTCGTGCGTGCGATATAGCCCGCGAGCGATGGCCACACGCTGCCATTCGCCACCAGACAGGTCCACACCGCCAAACTCGCGTGAAAGCATCGTGTCGAGGTCTATGCCGGCCATGCTGTGATGTTTCTCAAATTCTGCCTGTTCGAGGGCTTGAGCGGCGCGCAAGCGTTCGTCGGTGTCGCTGCCACCATCGGCCCGAGTATGCGGCTCGGCGATGCGCACATTGTCGAAAAGTGTCATACGGTATCGCTGATAATGCTGCATGACTGCGGCAAGCCGGTGAAATCGCATCTCGTCTGCCGCATCGCGCAGGTCTATGCCGCCGACACGCACCGAACCATGATCGGGCTGATACAAACCGGCGATGATCCGCACAAGCGAGCTTTTGCCGGCGCCATTCTCACCCACGATGGCTACCGACTCTCCTGGCTTGATCGAGAGTGTGACCTTCTCGACGGCGTTTTCGGCTGCACCCGGATACTGCAAGCTGGTCTCCACAAGCTCGATCCCTTGATCTCGCGGCGGCGATGCGTGACCGCGTGCTCGCTCTGGCGATTCGAGGAACGAGATATAGTTGGCCCCAAAGGCAGCGTTCTCGTATGCAAAGCCAAGTCGATCAAAGAGTTCTTCAAACCATTTGAAAATCGCGTCCATCGCCAGGTATACTGCGCCAAAAAGCCCCGCCGAGACGCGTCCCAGGATGACAAAGTGGACGAGTAAGGCCAAGAGTCCTACATATCCAGCGAGTGTGAGAGCCTTGAGTCCCAGGTCAATGATGCCGGTGCGCAACTCGGCGTGCCACATTTCACGATTGTAGGCCTGGAGTGTCTGGTCATATCGGCGACGGAAAAAGGGAACCGCGGCAGTTGTTCGTGTTTCCTTGAAATAGGTCCGGTCGGTCAGGCAGGCCTCATAGTGGGCAAATTCGCGGCGCAGGGGCGCCACGCGGTCCTCGGTATGATAGAATGTGGAGGCTCTGATCGCTCGCGAAAGTGCAACCGGCAAAAAAGCTGCCAGGATACCCAGTACGAGGATTGGCTCAAGCCGAATGAGATAAAGTCCCAGGAACAAAAAATATCCTCCATGAAAGATGATCGAGCACATTACCGTTTCCATCGCGTCCAGGCCGCGACCGTGCCCGACATTGGCCTTTTCGATCTGGTCATAGAGTTCTGCCGACTCGAACCTGATCAACTCGATCCGACTCGCCTTTTCGCCCATGGCTTCGGTCATCCGGGCATTGGCGCACCGGGAGAGGTACTCGTAAGCAAGATTCATCGCCGCGTTCATCAGCGTGTCAATGATATTGATTCCACCAAGCAGCAGAATCGTCATCAGCACGGCCGGAAAAGAGATCTGTCCCGCGACAAAGAGCGGTAGCCGGTCGAGGAGAACCCGGATCAGGTGCAGATCGGCGATCAAGAATGTCGTAAAGACAAGTGAAGCCAGGATGTATATCAGGAACATGGTGGGATGGGTGCGAAATGCGACGCTTGTCATGGCGACAATGACACGAAGAAAAGATGGGCGGCGTGTTAGAGTTTCAGCTTGCTTCATACCAATACCTCTGACTGGAATACATTCGACAGTACAATCCGTTGGCGCGCATCAATTCGTTGTGCGACCCTGACTCGACGATGCGTCCACCGTCAAGAACCATAATCACATCGGCCATCTTGGTTGCTCCGAGGCGATGCGTGATGAGGAGCGTCGTGGCTCTGGCGGTGAGCCGATCAAAGTTGGCGTACAACTCGCTTTCGGCGAGCGGGTCCAGCGCAGCCGTTGGTTCGTCGAGGATGCGCAACATAGAGGGGCGGGCCAGAGACCGCGCGATGGCAATGCGCTGCCACTCTCCGCCCGAAATATCAACACCGCCAGGCATATACTTGCCCAGAGGCGTGTCGGCACCCATCGGCAGCCGGGCTACCAGCGCAGCCAGTCCGGCCTGTTCAAATATGCGCCGTTCCTCCGATGCTGAATCGGCAGTGCTGCGGTTGTTCGCCATATCCAGCCCAAGAAAAACATTGTCGCGCAAAGATACGCCGTAACGCGCTATGTCCTGGTAGACGATGGAAATGAGGGCGCGCAGTTCTGCGCGGTCATACCCGGCAATGTCTCGCCCGTTGATGCGAATCAGGCCAGATTCGACTGAATAGAGGCCGGTGATCAGCCGGGTGATGGTGGTCTTGCCACAGCCATTCGCTCCGACAAGGGCATAGTGCTTTCCTGGCTCAAGCACCAGGCTCACACCGTCTAGCACAAGCCGCTCTGTGCCGGGGTATCTAAAGCAAACATCTCGCAGTTCAAGCAGGGCTGGCGCAGTAGCGGTGGGCGCGACGACGGCAGGTACGGCAGCGGGCGATGTGCCTTCTTCGGAAAGGGCCAAAAAATCAGAGAGATCCCGAAAAAATTCTGCGTCTGCGGCCAGTCCATTTACCGTGTCCATAAAGCCCCAGACAATATCGAATTTAGTAAAAGATTGTGTAAGTGTTATGTAAAGCCCTACCGAGATGATGCCGGCTTGCAGAGGAGGCAGCAGCAGCAGCATGAGCAGCAGCCAGATCAGGATGTTGATGATGTGGCCCGTATAGGCGTTCAGATACCACTTGAGCCGGGCGCGCAGACGAACGCCAAGTGCAGCTTGAAAAGCTCGCCGCCACATCCCGATTACCATGCTGCTGGCGCCGAACAGAGTTCGCTCGGCGGCGGCATCCCGGCCAAGCAGCACCTCACCCAAGTATTCAAGCCGCCGATCATATTCTGCTGCCTGGCGCTCGGCCTGATAGAGCGCCTTGCCGCCACGCACTCCGGTGAGCAGCACCAGACCAACCACTGCGATCACCACCAGAGGAGCCCACCATACAGCCAGAGCCAGGATGATCACCAACCCGCCGACTTTGATGATAAAAGCCGCCATATCAATCAGGTGATAGTAGGTTGCTTTGAGGCGTCCACCTTCCGGGTTGGCTGCGACACGCTGGATCAGGTCCCAGGTTTCACTCTGCTCGAGGACGCGATACTCCAGGCGGGTGCGCTTTTCGGTCAAGGCCGTGCGATAGCGGGCGCGCAGGGCCAGCACCAGCCGCAGGTCGGCAAGGTTGTGCATCTCGGATCGCAGCCACCCAAATGCGGTGAGGCCGGCCAGGAGCGCAAGGGTGAGATAGACCTCTTGCAGCGGCGCGTGATCGCGCACGGTGCGCACCAGGGTATCAATGAGCCGGGCAGCCACAAAAGTAATGATCGGGATCAGCGCGGCCCAGGCCAGGTCAAAAAACCCGTACAAGAATGCCGCCAATGGCGCGCATCGAAAAGATATGCCAATACTGTCAAATATCGTGTATCGTTTGGGGGGTAGTGTGAGGGCAGATGACATAAAAATCCTTTATTTCTAGCAGTCTGTCGGGATCCCGAACTCGTTCGGGGACACTGACGATCTGTCATTTCCATTGGTGTGTATAGATGGTTTGGTTGAAAAAAGGCCGATCTTGGCCACAAGTAAACTCGGATGCCTGTCAAATTTCGCCCAGATCCACCAGGCCGGCGCGCAGGGCCAGCACAGCGGCCTGGGTGCGATCTGATACGTCGAGTTTGGACAGGATCGAGCTGACATAGTTGCGCACTGTGCCGTCGGAAAGGAACAGGCGGCGGGCAATGTCGCTGTTGCTCAGCCCGCGGGCGATCAGGCGCAGCACATCCAGTTCCCGCTCGCTCAGCAGTTCGATAAAAGGGATGTCTTGAGGCACATTTCGATGCGCCACATGCTCAAACAGGGCGCCAGCCACGGCGGGGTCAATGTGGGTTTGTCCCAGTGCTGTGCCGCGAATCGCCTCGATCAGGGCGGTTTTGGGTGTGCCTTTGAGCAAATAGCCGGCCGCACCGCTGCGCACGGCATCCAGGACCCACTCTTCTTCGGCATAGGTGGTCAACACCAGCACCTTGATGGAGGGATACTGCTCGCGGATGTGTCGGGTGGCCTGGATGCCGTTCATGCCCGGCATTTTCAGGTCCATCAGCACCACGTCGGGGCGGGCGGCAGCGATTTTGTCCAGTGCTTCCTGCCCATCGTGTGCCGTGCCAACCACCAGGATGCCTTCAGCCGAATCCAGAATCGCTTCCAGGCCTTCGCAAACGATCCATTGATCATCGCAAATAAACACCCGAATCGGCTCTGTGTCCATCAACATGCTCCACTGCACAACCGGATGGTGGTGCCTTGACCGGGCTGGCTCTGTACCTGCAAGTGGCCGCCGATCATGTCGGCTCGCTCTTGCATGCCTTGAAGCCCAAAACGATCTGCGGCGGCCGGCGGCGGGTCAGAGATGCCCTGCCCGTCATCCGAGATTTCCAAAACCAATTGCCCACTTTTATGCGCCAGGTGCACTGTCACGCGCTGTGCCTGGGCGTGGCGGTGGATGTTTTCCATGGCCTCTTGGGCCACCCGATAAAAGCACTGCTCCACTTCGGGTGGCACGGCGGGCAACGGCTCTTGCACATTGAGCGATAACGACCACGTGCTGCGTTCGGCCATGTTGACAGCCATTTCGCGCACAGCCAGAGCCAGCCCCATATCTTCCAGCGGCGTGGCGCGCAGGTCTTGCAAGGCGCGGCGTGTCTCGTCCAGGCCGATGCGGGTGATGGATAGGGCGCGGTCGAGCATCTGCTGCGCCCGGGGCGGAATGGGCTGCCACACCGTCGAGAGTGCTTCCAGTTGGACAGCCAGGCCGCTCAAGGCATGCGCCAGTGTATCGTGCAGTTCGCGGGCCAGGCGGTTGCGTTCGCGGCTGGTGGTGAGCTGCTCCAACGCAGCGGCATAGCGCACCAGTTTTTGGTTGGCCTGGGCCAAAGCCTGCCGCTGTTTGCGTTGTTCGGTCACCAGATAAGAGACGATATAGCCGACAAAAATGGACAGCAGCGAACGGCCAAACATGGCAATGGCCGCCCAGCGGATGCCCAACAGTTGAAGTTGTGGTGTGCCGCTCAGCAGAGAAAATTCTAGCAGTGAAGTGCCCAGGCTGAAAAGGACGACATAGCGAAACGGGTACTGCCAGGCTGTGAGGATCAACGGCACCAGCAAGAGCAAAAACATGAGCAAAAAAGCCAGAGCCGCATCCAGGCCGTACAGGGGAAACACGTAATTCATCTCAAAAATAGGGCTGACGGTGGCGACCAACAGTGCCAGTGGCAGATAGAACCGCCCCAGCCGACGCTGAAACCAAGACCAGGAGAGATATAGGAACAAAAAGGGAATGTCGGCCAAAAAGGCCAGGATGGCGATCAACTGCCAAAACTCGACCGAGCGGCTCCAAGACAGATAGAACATCATGGTCAGCAGCACCAGGGCCAGGCGCAGCACCATAAACAGTTTGAACAGAGGCAGCAAGCCGGGTTCGAGAGTTTGTCTACTCATAGCTCTATATGATAGCACAATTAGCCCAGGTTGAAAAGTGATTCCGTGTGTCCTTCATTTCTGAGGAAAACGCAGATTGAGCGCGTTTGCAGAATGTCGTCGAAATTCAACGTTTTCCTTATTGAAGGACACCTCCCACAATTGATTCTCTTGCCCAAACACGCTATAATGATACCTGCTGACCCATACCCTCGGTATCACCTCAAACAAGGGAACGCCGTCATTCTGACCGCTGCCAGCAAGATGCTGGCGTTCCCTTGTTTTTGAGATGCTTCATGTCCTGACATATTTTCAAAGCAAAGGAGCTAAAAATGAGCCAAAACGATCAAGTCACATTGACCCACCTTAAATGTGAGTACAAGACCAATCCCCTGGGCCTCGACACGCCGTATCCACGCCTGAGCTGGCAGGTTCAGGCCAAAGGGCGCGGCGTCCGGCAGACGGCCTATCAAATCCGGGCGGCTCACTGCCCCCGCTGCCTCCAGGCCGGCGACCTGCTGTGGGATTCGGGGCAGGTGGCGTCCGGGCAGTCCATTCATATTCCCTACGGCGGTCCCGCACTGGCATCGGGGCAGCGGGTTTACTGGCAGGCGCGAGTGTGGGTGGACGATGGGCCGCCCTCGGCCTGGAGCGAGCCGGCCTGGTGGGAGATGGGGCTGCTCGGGGCCGACGATTGGACGGCGCAGTGGATCGAGCCGGACCTGGACGAGGATGTCTCGGTCTCGAATCCCTGCCCGATGCTGCGCAAGGCCTTTGATGTGCAGGGCGAGGTAGCGTCGGCGCGGCTGTATGTGACCGCGCATGGCCTCTATGAGGCCGAGTTGAACGGCCAGGCGGCGGGCGATCAGGTGTTGACGCCAGGTTGGACGGTTTACCCCAGTCGGCTGCAATATCAGACCTATGATGTGACCGCGCAATTGCTGAATGGTGAAAACGCCATCGGCGTGACGCTGGCCGATGGCTGGTATCGCGGCTTTTTGGGGTTCAGCGGGCAGCGCAATGTGTACGGCGAGCGGCTGGCCCTGCTGCTTCAACTCAAGATCGAATACGCCGATGGGCGCGTGCAGTGGGTCGTCACCGATGATACGTGGCGGGCCGGTACCGGCCCCATCCTCGCTGCCGACATTTACAACGGCGAGAGCTATGACGCCCGCCTGGAAAAGCCCGGTTGGAGCGGCGCCGGTTTTGATGATCATAGCTGGGCCGGGGTCAAACTGGTTTCTGATAGCCAGGAAATCCTTTGCGCTCCGGCCGGCCCGCCGGTTCGTCGCATCCAGGAGCTCCGGCCGACGCAAATCATCCACACCCCGGCCGGCGAAACTGTGTTCGACATGGGCCAGAATATGGTCGGCTGGGTGCGCCTCCAGGCGCAGGGCACCGCCGGCGATACGATCACCCTTCGTCACGCCGAAGTGCTGGATCAGCAGGGCAACATATATTACGACAACCTCCGCTCTGCCTGCCAGACCGACACCTATACGCTCAAGGGTGGCGAGGCGGAAATCTGGCAGCCGCGTTTTACCTTTCACGGCTTTCGCTATGTGGCCGTCAGCGGCTATCCCGGCACGCCGACCCTCGACAGTCTGGCCGGTATCGTCGTCCATTCAGATATGGTCCCCACCAGCGAATGGGAATGTGACGACCCGCTGCTCAATCAACTTCAACACAACATTGTGTGGGGGCAAAAAGGCAACTTTGTGGATGTGCCGACCGATTGCCCGCAGCGCGATGAGCGGCTGGGTTGGACCGGCGATGCGCAGGCGTTCATCCGCACGGCCTGTTTCAACATGGATGTGGCCGGGTTCTTTACCAAATGGCTGCGTGACCTGGCCGCCGACCAAAGCTCCAACGGCAGTGTGCCTTTTGTCGTCCCCAACGTGCTGGGGCGGGGCATGGGCGGTGCGTCCGGCTCGGCGGCCTGGGGCGATGCGGCCACCATCTGCCCCTGGACGATTTACCTGTGCTATGGCGACACGCGTCTGCTGGAAGAGCAGTATCCCAGCATGCAGGCCTGGGTGGGCTATATCGAAAAGCAGGCCGGCGAGAACGGTCTGTGGAACACCGGCTTTCACTTTGGCGACTGGCTTTCATACAACTCGCCCGATCCGGGTGGCTCGTCGGCCATCACCGACCGCGACCTGATCGCCACGGCCTTTTTTGCCTATTCGACCCATCTGACGCTGCAAGCGGCGCAGGTTTTGGGCAAAACTCAAGACATACAACACTATACCCAACTGCTGGAGCGCATCCGAGCGGCGTTCCTGCGCGAGTTTGTTACTCCCAATGGGCGCGTTGCCAACAATACCCAAACCGCCTATGTGCTGGCCTTGATGTTTGACCTGCTGCCTCCCGATTTGCGCCCAGAGGCGGCCGGCCGCCTGGCTGCCGATGTGCGACGGCGCGGCAATCACCTGTCCACCGGTTTTGTCGGCACGCCCTATCTGTGCCACGTGCTGAGCCGAAATGGTCAACTGGAGACGGCCTACAATTTGCTCAACCAGGACACCTATCCCTCGTGGCTGTATCCGGTCAAAATGGGTGCTACCACCATCTGGGAACGCTGGGACGGCATCAAGCCCGACGGTTCGTTCCAGGACGCCAGCATGAACTCGTACAATCACTATGCTTATGGCGCCATCGGCGAGTGGATGTATAGCGTGGTGACCGGGTTAGACGTGGACCCCACCGCGCCGGGTTACAGGCACGTGTTGGTACAGCCGCAGCCGGGTGGCGAGTTGGAGCATGTGCGGGCGTCTATCCACTCGATGTATGGCCTGGTGGCTTGCGAGTGGACGCTGCAAGGGGATGATTTGCATTTGAATGTGACTGTGCCGCCCAACACCACGGCTACGGTGCGCATCCCTTATGCCCAATCGGATTGTGTGAGCGAGAGCGGTTTGCCCTTGAGCCAGGTCGCCGGAGTGAACGGGGTGGCTCAGGATGGCAGCACTCTGGTGATTGAGGTGGGGTCGGGGCAATATTGTTTCCTGCGCCGCGGCAGCCCCGGCGCACCGCCGGCTCGCGGGTTCAGCATAGACAGTTCGCTGGGCGACCTGTTGTCCAGCAAAAAGGCCAAAGCGGTGCTGCTCAAGCACATTCCAGACCTGCTGTCGAGGCGGCAGTTTGGCATGGGCATGGATATGTCGCTGTCTGGCTTGGCTGCCCGGATGCCACATCTGCTTGACTCGGAGAAGCTGGAGCAGATTGACCAGGATTTGAAAGGCCTCAGTATATAGGTTTTGCTTTTTCACCGCAGAGACGGAGCGCAAAGAGAAATCAAAATCCCGGCGTTCTCTGTCTCTGCGGTCTATTTTACAAGGTTCCTGTCGTCATTTCTCCAGATTGATTGTTGTCCCCGCCGGGCATGGATGCACTACCTGGTCGCCTAATGACCGCCGCAAGACATACAGGGCATCGTGGCCGGAGCAGTGGTTCAGGTAAATCTGAGGAAGCGGGGCCATTGCGGCCAGCCGTGCGGCGACTCGCTCCAGGTATGCGGCATCAGCGCTGATCAGGTGCGTGCCGCCGGCAACGGCCACAATGGGGCGATCAAAGGTTCGCTCGACATGCGCCAGCGTGTTGAGCAGCCCGGCATGGCAGCATCCGCACAAGACGATCAGACCGGACGCCGCTTTTACAACCAGCGACATGTCGTCGCGGTAAGGGTCGGCGGTCCAACCTGCGCCCTGGCGCACCATCAGATGCGAGCCATACCCCGGCGGTTCGGGTCGGTCGGTGATCTCGCCGGTGGTCCAGACGCCTGGCACGATCTCTTGGGGCGATTCGCTCAGGTGCAGCGTGACCCGGCCGGCCAATGCTTCCCGGGTCAGCGGCAGGCCGATGGACTCGATTCGCGAATCGGTGGTATAGGTGGCCTGGCGGCGGGCAAATCGCTCGCGAAACAGGTCGGCATGGGCATAGAGCGGCAGGTCGGGGCGCGTCTGCTCCAACAGCAGCGGCAGGCCGCCGGTGTGATCATAGTGGGCGTGGCTGATCGCCAGCGCGTCTACCTGGCGAGAATCTAGCCCCAACCTGTCCATATTGTGCAGCAGCACCGTGCCGCTCTGACCGGTGTCCAACAGCACCCGGTTGCCGTCTTGGGCGATCCAAAAGGCCAGCCCGTGTTCACCCCACAAGCCGATTCCTTGCACGGTATTATCTACCAGACACGTGATCGTAGTTTTTCCCATCATTTCATCCCCATCTATTCACCCAAATAAAAGTCCAGTTCTTTGTCGGTGAGCAACGTTGCTCCCTGTTCATAGGCGATCTGGACAATATCTTGAAAGGCCGGGTAAAATATCCAGATCACCCCATCCATACCCGCTGCAGCCAGGCGACGACCGTCGGGACGCCAGTCCACACTCCACAGGCCGCGACCGGGACCGGTCAGCTCGACTGCACTGCGCCACCCCTTACCCTCCCATTCCCAGATGCGCGAGGTGCCATCGTCTGAGGCGGTGGCAAAAAAGCGACCGTCGGGGCTGGTGCGCACGTCATTCACCGCGCCGCGATGATCGGCCAGGACGGCCATCAAGGACGGCTGCTGACGGACATCCCATTGACAAATTGTTTTGTCCTGTGAGGCCGAGACCAGCATCGCGCCATCCAAAGACCAGGCCAACGCCCACACAATGTCGTTGTGGCAGCTCAACACCGCCGAGACGGTGATGCTTTGCATATTCCACAAGCGCACCTTGCCCGAATTATAGCCGGCGGCTAATTGTTGATCGTCTGGACTCCAGGCTATGCTGATCGTGCGCTCATTGGCGACAGGCGGCAGTTGGATAGAGGGCGTAGGCGTTATCACCGTACCAGGTGTTGGCTCAGGCAACGATTGGGCGTCCCAAACCCACACACCGATGCCTCTGGCGGCGGCAGCCAGCTTTTGTCCGTTGTGACTCCAGGCTACCTGATAGGCTTTGGGGGTCTGAACCGTCCAGGTGACAATCTGCCCGGCTTCCCACAAGCCCATAGTGCCTTGCTCGCCCAAAATCGCCAGACGGTTGAGTGTGGGGTGCCAATCCAGGCCGGGAATGTATTCTTGTATCGAGATCACCTGATTGGGTGCACTGTCATTGAGCATATCCTGAATTTGTACCAGTTTATCGTCTCCCGACGAAGCCAGCCAGCGGCCATCGCGACTCCAGACGACCTGATGGGCTTCGCCGTTGTGTATGGGCATGATCTGCACGCCCGGCACCTGGAGCGACCAGCGGCGCACCGTGTGGTCGGCAGAGGCTGAGGCAATCAGGTCGCCGGACGGGCGCCATCGCGCATCATAAACCCAGCCGGTATGGCCGGTCAGGGTATTCAGGTTGGCCCCTGTTTCGACCAGCCAGGTGCGTACGGTGTTATCTTCGGATGCCGAAACGAGCCGCTGTCCGTCGGGACTCCAATCTATGCTCAACACGCTGCCTACCTGATGCCCCACCAGTGTATCGGTGCTGGGGCCGCCGTTGGCGCTCCACACGCGGATCAAGCCGTCGGCCGAGGCCGAAGCCAGGCGGGTGCCATCGGGGCTCCAGTCTACGTCCATCACATATTTTTGATGCCCGCTGAACACCAATGTCGAGGTCAGTGTGCCGGTGACGAATGGCGTGTTCAACCAGGTCGTCAGCGAGATCACCTGGATGGTGCGGTTGTCAGAGGCTAAAGCCAGGCGGTCACCGGCCGGATTCCAGGCCACTTTGTTGATCTCGCGGTCTTGCTGGATGATACCCGCTATGGTCAGGTCAGCCACGCTCCACAGCCGCAGCGACCCATCACTGCCTGAAGAAGCGATCCATCGTCCATCGGGGCTCCAGTCTGCGCTGTAGGCCTGATTTCGATGCCCTTTGAGGACAGCGGTATGGCCGATCCACTTGGGCGGCGGATCGGGAATATCCCAAATGCGCACTGTGCCGTCAAACGAAGCCGACACCATTCTCCGACCATCGTCGTTCCAATCCAGGCCGCGCACCGGCGCAGTATGTCCCACCAGCATGGTCAACATCTGGCCTGTGTGAACATCCCAAATGCGGATGGTGCCGTCATAGGATGCCGATGCCAGATAGCGGCCGTCGGGCCGCCAGGCCACGCTGCGTACGGCGTCTTGATGCTCGCTCCAGGCCTGCCAGGGGTAGGTTTTGAGCAGCACTTCGCGCAGGGCGTTCTCGGCATAGACGGTGCGTTTGAAATCAATTGCTGTCAAGGCCAGGCGCAGGCTGGTGTAAGTATCAGATGTTAAATAGGTGAGCGACTGTGCGGCCAGCGAATCGGACTGGGCCAGCAGTTGCAGGTCGGTGGCATGGCGGAACAGCAAATAGCTGATCACGGCCAGGCCCAAAGCCACCGTGCCGATGATCGCCAGGATGATCGCCCGCTGACGCAGGCGGCTGACCGCCAGTTTTTGGATGCGCGCATTTTCGGCCTCTTCTTGGGCCAACTTTTGGGCCGCTTCCAGTTCGCGCTGGCGGGCCGCTTCGCGCTCCAACTCGGCGGCATAGAGGGCGGCGTGGCTGGCCTCCACCAGGTCAACCAAAGACTGCTCATAGCCTAGTTCGGCGGCGTCGGGGCTTTTGAGCCATTGCTCGGCTTCCAACAACTCGACCTCTTCCAAAATGCCACCGCGCCGATCCAGCCGCAGCCATTCGGTAGCTTTGGCTTCCAGGCGACGGCGGATTTCCTCGGCGCTGCGCCGTTCGTCCAGCCACATTTGGAGCTGCGGCCAGCCGCGAATGAGGGCCTCGTGGGCAATGTCCACCTGCCGTGTCGGATCGCCGGGGATGCCGCTCAGGGTGAGCAGGCGGTTGTTGACCAGATGATCGAGTGTCTGGCGAAACACCAACGGGTTGGCGCAGGCTGCGCTCAGCCGCGTCAGCGATTGCTGCCGACGTGTGTCGGTGCGGCCCTGCCCAAACTGCACCAGGCGAATAAAGATGCGTCGCGCCACAGCCTGCTGTTCGGGCAGCAGTTCGGCCAGGGCGGCGTCGGCGCGGCGGGCAATGGCGACATGCAGGCCGGTGCGCGAGGTGGGCGCGGCGAGGTCGCCATACGCGCTGCGCGGCAGCACCAATCCTTCATAGGAACGCAGCGGCAAAAAGCGGCGCTCGACCTGCTCCCACAGCAGCACCATCGTCTCTTGAATCAGGGGCAAGATGCCCGGCTCGCCGGCCGCGTCACCCACCAGCCGCTCGACCAGGGCCGTCTCGACAAAGACGCCTGCTTCTTCGGCCGGACGAACGATGATCTGACGCAAATTATCGGGCCCCATAGGCAGAATCTCCTGGCGGTGCGCCTGGATTTCGCTCCACAAGGAAACCGTCATCAGGTCGGCGTAAAAGTCGGCACGGACGGTGAGGACGAGATAACAGCGCGGTAGCCGGGCCAACTTGAGCAGTTGGGCCAGAAAATCGTCGGCGCAGCCTGCGCACAGGGTGAACAGTTCTTCAAACTGATCTACCACCAGCAGCAAGTGACCGGCGTCGGGATGAGCGGCAAACAGGCGGTTCACCTGCGCTTCAATATCCTCGCCACTTTCGCCGCCCAACGCCGCCGTCAAAACATCTAGCGGCGCGGCACCGGGCCGGATGCTATAGGTCAGCCACTCGCCCAGCCCAAACAGCTTGCTGCGACGCAGGGCCGGAGTCAGGCCAGCGAAAACCAGCGACGATTTGCCGCTGCCCGACGCCCCGATCACGGCGAGAAAGGGGTGCAGGCGCAGCCGTTCCAGCATATCCTTGATTTCGGCGTCTCGGCCAAAAAAGCGGCGGCTGTCGGCCTCGCTAAAAGGCACCATGCCCGGATAGGGACAGGGCGGTCTGGGCGGCGCGCCTGGCACGGGCCGCTGCAATTCCTGACACAGCCGCTCGACCACGTCATCCCATCGGTCCGACGACGTGGCGTCCAGCGATTGGAGCATGGCCATGCGCGGCGGCAGCTCGACCGGATGCAAGATCAAGGGGATCACCGGCCAGGTGGCCGTCTCCAGGCCATAGGTCTGCGCCAGCAGGTCGGTAAACTGGCCGAACTGATCGCTCAGGTAGGCCGGCGATAGAACCAGCAGTGTGCGCGTGCTGCGGCGGATGGCCCGCTCAAATTCGACAATGCGCGGCACACCCAAAGCAAAGGCTTCTTCGGTGTGGACGCGCATGCCGGCGTCCAACAGGGCATCTAGCAG
>CAYVBK010000030.1:0-60597 GCA_964449465.1 uncultured Anaerolineae bacterium | reverse complement strand
AAGTCTTGACTTTCTTCGTGTACTTGGTGTTCTTGGTGGTTTTTTCAGTGGACTCTTATATGTCCATCAAAAATGAACGAACCAAAAGATAGTAGCGTTGGTTCAGCCCGACGCTCAAGCGTCGGGCTGAAAGAGCCAGGCAGGTTTGGACTGCTGCCCTCTCAGCACGAGCTTGGGCCTCGCTGGCTCGTCCGACCAACGACCAGGCTTCAAAAATGATGATAGCGAGAGACAAGATGAGCAAAGAACGCTTGCATATATCTAAATTTAATAAATCTCCTCTTCCGGCAACAAGGCCAGCGTGGGAACACAGAACGCCGATCAGCGGCAATGCCCTGACCGCTTTGCACCATCACCTGGGCAACCGCGCCATCCAAAGATTACTGCAACGGCAGATCGCTGCCGGCGAGAGCGGGGCGACCGAACTGGACGAAACGATAGCGGCCCGCATCAACCGAGAGCCGATGGAGTTGGACCCAAGTATAGCGGCCCGCATCAACCGAGAGCGGCAGAGCGGCGAGCCGTTGAACGAGACCGTTCAGGCCTCGCTGGAACAAGCCATCGGCGCCGATTTGAGCGGTGTGCGCGTGCATACCTCGCCCGAAGCTCACACCCTCAACCAGCAACTCGGCGCCAGAGCCTTTACCAGTGGGCGCGACATTTTCTTTCGACAAGGCGCCTACGATCCTGGCTCAACAGGCGGACAGGCTTTACTGGCGCACGAGTTGACCCATGTGGCCCAGCAGCACGGCACATTGTCGCCCGCCAACGCCGCCCGCATGACCCTCAGCTCGCCCGACGACGCTTATGAGCAAGAGGCCGATGCCGTAGCCGCTGCCATAGCCCAGCAACCACCCGAACTGCTCCAGCCGCAGATGGAACAAGATGAACAAGAATTGCAAGATCAGGAGGCTTTATGATCAACAACCTGGTTGGCCGCACCCTGGCCAATACCTATCGCATTGACCAGCTTTTGGGACAGGGCGGCATGGGTGCCGTCTATAGAGCGCGCGATGTAAACCTCAACCGCGACGTAGCGATCAAGGTGATGCATGGCAATTTTTCCGGCGAGGCCGACTTTATCGCCCGCTTTCAGCAAGAAGCGCGCGCCATCGCCGCCCTCAATCACCCCGGCATTGTCCAGGTTTATGCCTCTGGGCAAGAGCAGGGCATGAGCTATATCGTCATGGATTTTATCCCTGGCGGTTCGCTGCAAACCTGGCTCAAAAAGCTGGCCGATGAGCGCAAGATCATTGCGTTATTCGAAACGTTGGACATTGTGCGCCGCGTGGCTCTGGCTCTGTACTATGCGCACCAAAAGGGCATCTATCACCGCGACATCAAGCCGGCCAACATCATGCTCAAACCCACCGACCCGGCCCTGCGTGAGCCGGGCGACCTGCCCTTTCAACCTGTGCTGACCGATTTTGGCCTGGCCAAGCTCACCGAGGGCGGCATCCAGACCAGCACCGGCATGACTATGGGCACGCCGGCCTACATGTCGCCGGAGCAGTGCATGGGGCTGGACCCCGATCCGGGCTGCGATATTTATTCGTTAGGCATCGTTTTGTACCAAATGGCTACCGGCCGTGTGCCATTCGATGTCAAATCGCTGACCGAGGCCATTCGCCGCCACACCCAAGAGCCGCCGCCACCGCCGCGCTCGCTCAACCCCAACATCCCGCCACAGGTTGAGGCCATCATCTTGCGCGCCCTGGCCAAGCGGCGCGAGGATCGCTTTGCCAATGCCCGCGACATGGCTGAAGCATTGAAACAGGCTATGCTGGCTCTCAGAGCGGCTCCGGCCGTTGCCCCAGTCGCCGATCAGACGGTCGCTCCGCCGGCCCCCGAAATCAGCCTGATGACCCGCGTGGCCCAAGAGAGCGCAACCGCAGATGCCGCCCCGCCGGTCTGGAGCAGCGTTCCGGCAGCCGGGCCCGGCCCGCAGTTGATGGTGGTATCGCCCGACGGGGCCAGTCGCCCTGTGCCGCTGCAAGGCAAACGTACCCTCACCGTCGGTCGCACCGAAGGCAACGACATTCCCATCAGCGACCCCAACGCCTCACGCCATCACGTGCGCATTGACTGGGACGGCTCCAGCCTGATCGTTACCGACCTCAACAGCACCAACGGCACCTTTTTGGGCAACTCGCGACTCTTGCCTGGCGTGGCTCAGCCCTGGCTACCCGAAACGCCGCTGCGCATCGGTGGACACTGGCTGCGCTTTGAGCCAGCCCAGGCCGCGCCGCTGCCTCAGCCGGCCGGTGCAGCCGCCCGCGCTGGCGTACCTCAGCCGCCGGCCGACCTCAAGCCCACCATCACCCTCGACACTCCGACGCTGTCTGTCCAGGCCGGGCAAAGCGTGACCGGACGGCTACGCATCCTCAACCAGGGCAATCAGGTTGATCATTTCAACATCGCCCTGGACGGCATCCCCTCATCTTGGGTTGAAATGCCTGCCGCGCCGCTGCGCCTGACCCCGCACGAAGAAGGAACGGTCACGCTCAACTTTCGCCCCCCGCGCGAGTCCTCCAGCCACGCCGGAGCGCACCCGTTCACCCTGCGAGTCGCCTCGCAGACACAGAGCGGACCGCTCGTCCAGGCGACGGGCAGCCTGACCATCCATCCCTTTTACGAATTTACCGCCCAGGTCGCGCCGCAGCAAATTGACACTGGCCAGGCTCGCCTGGAGTTGCTCAACCAGAGCAACACATCCATCAGCCTGTCTGTTTCGGCCACCGATCCCGCCGAAGCTCTGCTGATCCAGGTTGCTCCACAGATTGTCTTGCAGGCCGGCGAAGCCAAAACGCTGCCGCTGCAAGCCCAGCCCAAGAAAAAGAGGCCGCTGCTCGGCAGCACACAACGTATGCCCTTTGAAGTGTCGGTGGCCTCGATGGGCCGCACAATCAAACAACCGGCCACCCTCCTGGTGCGCCCGATCATTCCCGGCTGGCTGCCACCCATTGTGGGGCTGCTGCTGCTGTTGCTCTGTGTGGGAAGTGGTTTGGGATACAAATGGTATACCGACAATCAAAATGCCACCGTCACCGCCGACGCCGCCACAGCCATCGCTGCTGCAACCTCGACCGCCGTCACCGACAGCGATAAAGACGGCCTGTCAGATGCACAAGAGTCACAACTCGGCACCGATCCACTCAAAACTGACACCGACGGCGATGGGCTGAGCGACAAAGAAGAGTTGGACTCTAAAACAGACCCCCTCAACCCCGATACGGACGGTGACGGCCTGCGCGATGGCGACGAGATCGCCTATGGGGCCAACCCACGCTCCAAAGACACCGACGGCGACACTCTGCCCGATGGGCAAGAAGTTCAGCAAGGCACCAGCCCCATCCGCGCCGATACCGACGGCGATGGCGTCAACGACAATGTGGATCCAGACCCCGGCAAACTGCCCACGGCCACGCCCACGCCTACCCTCACCCCCACACCGACGTCCACGCCGCTGCCATCGGCCACGCCCACCCATACGCCGGTGCCCGAACCAGAGGTGTCCATCACCACCGACCACACCGTCATTGACCAGGATGAAACCCTGTGCGCCACCTTGAATTGGGAAATCAAAAACGCCCAGGCCGTCTACCTCAATAGCGATGCCGTTGCCCCCAAAGGCAGCAAAGAGGTTTGCCCCGACAAAACCACCACCTATACCTGGAGTGTCATCCGAATGGATGGCGCGCAGACTGACCACAGCTTTCAAATCGAGGTGTTTCCGCTGGGGGCGCGGATCGAGCATTTTGCCGGACGATGGAATGTCCAGGGCGGCGATGTCAGCACCGCCGAAAAAATGACCGGCGTTCTGGTTGAGAAAATAGACGACAAGAACGCCAACATCACCATCTATCGCACCTGCTCCGGGTCGCCTTGCAACCTGGGGCCTACTGCTTCTCCGCTCAACGAACTCCAACTCAAGGTCAGCTATGGCATGGTCAAAGGCACACGGCGATATACATTGGTGCGCACCCAAGACGGACTCCAGGTCGAGGTAGTGGATGATCTGGGCACCTATGGCAAATCGTCCACCAACCTGACCCTGACACGAGCCGCCAGCGTACGACCGCGTGTAACCCTGGTCAAGCCGCTGCCGATCAAGCCCCCTTTGATGACCGTGATCGTGCCGACCAAAACCCCGTAATGTCCACCCTGGCGCAACAAAAAACCCTTAGAGATTGTGCAACCTCTAAGGGTTTTTAAATTTGTTTTCCTTGCCGACATTCTTTGTCTTTTTCTCGTCGTTCAAACGACGCCCAAACGACGCCCAAACAAACGTGACAAAAGTATGGGGGGGGGGGGGTATAATAAGGGTGTGGAAAGTGAAATTTTTGGCGCAATGAAAGGAGACCGAGATGAAAAAGTGGTTTACCGGACTGTACACCCTGTTGGGACTTGCGGCATTGGCCGCGCTGACCGTGTTGTTGATTGTGCTGTTCAGCCGGGCGAAAAACCCTGTGCAGGTCGGGCAGGTCACGTCGCCGGTAGGAATGCCGACGATGACCTCAATTCCATCAGAAGCGGAAGTGGCGTTCCAATCACCGATCCAGTCGCCAGCTCCTACATCGACTACCCCATCGGAGGACTGGCCGACATTGACCCCGCCACCTACACTACAATCACCGCCGACACGAACGGGAACGCCGTCCGTCAAAAAAGTCACGCAGACACCCATTGCTACCCGACCTCGACTCCTCTTATCGCCTACTCCCGAAGGACGGCCACCCCATGATCTGCAGTCACTATACTATGTGGCCAACGTGAATGAAAAGCCAGCACTTTACCGCATAGAGATGGATGCACAAGGTCGTAGATGGTCAGACAGTAGTGTTTCAGACAACTTGGTGATCAAAGGCATTCTAATAGGCCTGTATCCATCACCAAATAACAAATACATGGCAGCGGAAATAGCCTCTGGTGGAGGAGGTCCTGGTCCAGTTTTTATTATGGAATTGTCATCGGGACGGGTATGGTGTCCGTTTGCCGACCCAGCAAACTGTCTGGGGAGTTTTGGAGATTGGATGTCTGGAGACCAGGCATTATTCCGTGCATTCGACTCCCCTCCCCCTGGCGTAGTCATGGATGGTGTGATGGCAGTAGATGTCAATACAGGCCTATATCATCCACTTCACCTACCAGTTAGTCCGGATGGCAAGTCTTCTCTCGTCAAAAACGTGTCCGTCAGCCCGGATGGTTACGAGATGGCCTATTCAATTTTCTATTGGGAAAACAAAACAAGTTTCAGTGAGATTTGGGTTACAAGTACGAGCGCTGAGGAAAAGCGATTGATTCTCAAGATGGAAGGAGTAATCGCATCACTTTCATGGTCACCCACTGGCGATCATCTGATTTTCCTCTTCCAACGATCACGAGCCAGCGCATCCGCTGATCCATCCGAATTATGGCTCATAAACACTGATGGGAGCGATGCAAGGTTGTTGACAGATAAAATTCGTATGCCCGGTGAACCCTGGTATCGTCCGGTGTGGTCTCCAGACGGCTTTAACGTCGCTTTTGTGCAGGTGGACAATTTCTCCCTGTTTCTCAACAATTGGAGAGGGCCAGGAACCAATGTCAGCATCGTAAATATACTTACAGGCCAAGTCACCAGGCTCTCTACATTCGAGGATCGCAGTACCTGCTTTCCTACCTGGTCGCCAGATGGACGATTCGTAGCCTTTGTTTCGAATGTCATTGAAGGTGAAGAGATTCTCTCTAGCGAAGTCTGGATTGCCAGTGCAGATGGGGGTAGATCATACATTGTCTCAGGAACAGCTGCGCCATATAATGCCTTGGCCTGGTTGCCATTTCTATCTGACGGAGAAAGCAGGTAAGAGTTATGAAGCCCAATGTGCTTATCTACATCCCAAGCTATGTTCTAGTCGCAGCTTTGTTATTGTCTGTTACTTTATCAACACAAGCCGTCTTCGCTGCCGGAGGTGTAGCGTTTCGGCCTCCATTTGACGAGACGTATCGCACCACATCTTATTTTGACCACGATAGGCCAACTTATGGAACCGGAGCTGATGGCTATATCTGGATATACAATGGAGAACGAGTATCTTCATCTTTCAATCAAAAAACAGGTGAACCCTATCCGTATGATGGTCATGACGGCTGGGATTGGTCAATGACTACAGGGACAGATATTCTGGCTGTTGCACCTGGAACAGTTGTGATTGCAGATGTCGGCAACTGGCATAATTTTGGAAGGACAATAGTCATTGCTCACAGCAACAACTATTACACACAGTATTCACACCTGGATGGACTCCTGGTTGGAGTAGGAGATACAGTAGTGGCGGGGCAACACATTGCAGAAAGTGGAAACACTGGACCAATCAGCACTGGTGCGCACCTACATTTAGGAACGCGACAAGGTGGTTATGACAACAATATATATGCAGTTGATCCCTTTGGCTGGCGTGGTTCGGGACGAGATCCGCTATTCAACTATAACAGCAAAGAATCTGTATGCCTGTGGAATGGTAAACCCGGCGACCAATTCTGCTGTTCGGATATCATCGTGGAAGATGACGGCGATGGCTGGACTCAGGATCCCAACTGGGATACAGCTTGTAGTGGTCAACCAGAAGGGAGTTGGGCACGGTGTGGAAGCGGCAATGGTCTCCGCCAGCACTGGACCTACTCGTGGAACCCGGCAGATTATTGGGTCGAATGGAGACCGCCTCTACGATATTCAGGATATTACAAAATTTACGCATTTATCCCTCTAGATAACAGCACTACGAGCAGCGCGCGATATCTGATCCGGCGCAACGATCTTGTCTCCATAAACCAGAACGCTTCCAATCATTTCTGGGCCCCATTGGGTACTCGTTGGCTTGAACGAAACGATCTGGTGTACTTGGGCGATTATACGGGCGAACCCAATTCTGCAAAACAGGTTGTCGCTGATGCGATGAAATTTACCGCGGCTATCGTTTACCTGCCGGATGTCAAAAACTCGAGTGAGTGGTTGTCCTCGATGGTTATTCGTAACAACACGAGTTCGAGTGCGAACGTGACCATCCACTACTACAACGCGAACGGGGGATTGGTAGCCACTCAACCACCATTTACGATTGCTGGCAGTGGCAATGCAACCATTACACCGCCGGTCGGTTTTTCCGGTTCAGTCGTCATCGTGTCCAGCGAAGATGTCTCGGTGATCGTGAACAACATCAACGCCTCCAGCGGGCACACCTACAGCTATAACGCCATCGCCGCCGCCGACCCGCTCAACCCCGGCGGGGGTCAGGTCGGCGCCGACATCCACCTGCCCCTGCTGATGGACAACAACAATGGCTGGAACACCGAGACGACGATGCTCAACACTGGCGCGCAAACCGCCTACGTCCAGTTCACTTACTATGATGCCAGCGGCAACGCCTATCCGGGCTTTCCTGGCTATCCAGGCGGCTATCCGCTGGCCCCTAACGCCAGTTTCACCTACCAGCAGAGCGGCACTTATTGTCCCACTGTCGGCGCAGCGCGGCTGACCAGCGATCAGCCCATCGCGGTGACGGTGCGGGAAATTCACTCCAACGGCTCGACGATGGCCTACAACGGATTCAGCGGCGGGGCAGCCACCGTGTCCTTACCGTCGGTCCTCATCGGCGCCGAGAGCTCGACCTCTCCCAGCCCTCCCCCGGCCGGACCTTATCGCGTCTACATGCCGCTGGTGATGGCCGGTGAGCGGGGCTGGAAGGCCACCCTGGCCGTGCAAAACCTGGGCGCGACGCAGACCAATATCACCGTGCAGTATTATCCCTCCACCGGCTATGGCGTCCTTTCCTCGCAGACCATCTACAACGTGCAGCCTCACGCCACGGCCATTTTTGTCCCCTCTTCCACAGGTCTCTGGGTGGGCGCGGCGCGGATCACCAACAGTGCCGGCCAGCCGGTCGCGGCGGTGGTGAACCAAACCAACGGCGGACAGGCCGCCGGCTACAGCGGCCTCCTCGACGGCAGCAGTTTCATCGTTCTGCCCTACGTGCGCAGCGACGGCGGCTGGACGACCGGCGTCCAGGTGCAAAACCTGGATGGCAGCACCGCCAATGTGGTCGTCAAGGTGAACGGCAGCCAGGTTTGGAGCGGGACGATCGGTGCGTACAGTTCAGTCACCCTCTATCCGCTGGCGGGAAGCGGCTCGGCAACGGTGGAATGTACCAACAGCAAGCGGATCGCCGCCATCGCCCGCATCACCGGCATCGGCCCTGGCGACCAGGCCGGCGATTACAGCGGCGTCAATCGCTAAAGCCGATCTGACCCATTGATCTGCGCCGTTTTCCTGTCTGCCCTCAAGAGCGCGGAGCGTTTCCATCACCTTGAACCAAAAACAGCCGCCCAATACCAGGTCACAGGCAGACTTGTCTCCTGACCTGCATTGGACGGCTGGTAGAGCAGCCCGCCCGACGCGGTTTATCGCCCGATTTTCAGTCAGCCGGAGCCATGCGGTAGATGATGCCCAGATAAGGGCGGGTGCGATCATCGGGGTTGCGTCCCAAAGTGATGCGCGCCTGCCTGATTTTGCCATTTCGCAGCACCGTCAACTCGATGCGATCCCCCGATTTGTACAGCGAGAGCCGGCTTTGCAAATCATCACCCACGTAAAACGGCTCGCCATCCAGAGACAAAATGCGGTCGCCCACCTGCAAGCCAGCCTGCTCGGCCGGGCTGCCGGCTGCCACCTGAGACACCAAGGCCACAATAGGCGCCCTTCCCTGCGGCAACGACTCGTCCGGCTCGACCGTCGGCTCCAGGCGGCGATTCATCCGCCATTCCATGCGCTGCCGCGCCCCGGCCCACAAACCGCCCACCGTCAAACCGCTCAGGCACGAGACCACGTTGCAGACCAGAAACAGCAACACGGCCAGAACCAGGATGATTTGATATTCGCGCTTCATCTCAGCCCTTCCTTTCTGTCTTGATCTCTAAAACCAGCCCCGAACGCGGCGGCATCGTCCTGCCGACCAGGTACCCTTGCTGAATGACGCACACCTGATCGCCCAATAGATCGCCCAGCACAGCACCGTCTGGCCAGCGGCCGTTGACCGGAACGCGCAGCCTGTATGGCGCAATGCCATTATTCAGCACCACCACTACCGTTTCCGCTTCGAGTTGCCGCGCAAAAGCATAGACCTCATGCCGGTTGCTGGCATATAACTCGATCAATTCTCCGCGCCGTAGGGCCGGGTGAGCATGGCGCAGCGCAATGTATTTTTTGAACGTATCCCGCAAATCCATGTCCCAGGTAGACTCGTCCCACGACATGGTCGCCCGCCCCTCGTGGCCCACCACCGGCACGCTGCGCATGCCCACCTCATCGCCATAATAGACGCACGGCGCGCCGGGCATAGTCATTTGAAACAAGACGGCCAGTTTCAAGCTGTCCTTGTTGTCGCCCAAAATGGACAGGATGCGCGGCGTGTCGTGACTGCCCAACAAATTGAGCTGCGCCAGAGTGATCTGCCAGTCGTACAGGCTCAACATCTCGCGCACCCGTTTGGCAAATGTCTTGGCCTGAATAGGCTTGAGCCTGTAACCGCCCGGCTGCGCATGCACATCCAGGTCAGCGCCGCCGAAAAAGCACTGTGCCGCCCGGTTGAATACATAGTTCATCACCGCGTCAAAGCGGTCTCCGCGCAGCCACTCGGCGGCCGGGTGCCAGATTTCGCCCACCAGGTAGGCTTCGGGATTGACCGCCTTGACCTGCCGGCGAAATTCCTGCCAGAACGGCTCATCATCAATGTCTTCCGGCACGTCCAGCCGCCAGCCGTCAATGCCAAACTCGATCCACCGCGCCGCCACATCCCACAAAAACCGACGCACTTTAGGGTTGTCGGTGTTAAATTCGGGCAGCGGCGGCAGGTTCCACCAGCAACGATAGTTGGTCTTCCACACCCGCTGTCCTCGGGCTGCCGCCCGAGCGTTGTATGGATTCAGCGGCTTGCTCTTGTCCTTGATCTCGAACCAATCCACATAGGCCGAGCGCAAGCCGTTCTCCAAAATGTCGTTGAACTGGAAAAACCCCCGGCTGGCGTGATTAAACACCCCATCCAGCACAATGCGGATACCCCGCTCGTGCGCCCGGTCGAGCAATTCACGCAGCGCCGCATTGCCGCCCAACATGGGGTCTACCTGATGATAATCGTAGGTGTGATAGCGATGATTCGATGCAGATTGAAAAACGGGGCAAAAGTAAATCGCATTGATGCCGAGGTCGCTCAAATAGTCCAGGCGTTCGACCACACCAAGCAAATCGCCGCCCTTGTAACCGTGTGGGCCGGGCAGGGCGTCCCATGGCAGCAACCCGCCCGGCTTGAGCACACGCTGACTCTGTGCAAACGTGTCGGGGAAAATCTGGTAAAAAACAGCGTCCTTAACCCATTCCGGCGTCCTGATTGTCACTTGTTGATCCACCATCTGACCTTGCTCCTTGATGATCGGCGCGCGTCAACTGGCGGCGCAGTTCTTCATAGCGCACCACCGAAAATTTGAGCCGCTCTTCCAGTTCGGCCATGCGCTTGCGGCATTGCAACAGCTTGCGTTGACGGCTCTGCGTCTCTTGAGCAAAAGCATCCGTCTGCTGCACTGCCTTGGCGGCCTGCTCGGCCTTGCTGCGGGCATACCGTTCCCACATCTCGTCGCCAAAAGCCGGCAAAAAGGCCAGGCCAATCGCCACCACAACAATGACCAACCCCCATAACAGAGAGGAGGTCAGATTTTCGCGCAAATAGCCGGTATAGACCACATACACCGCGCCGGCCAGCGCCGCCAGGATGAACAGCCGCGCCAACAGGGTGAACCAACCCACGTCGAGCATGCGCTCCTTGTAACCATAGCGGGTCGGCCTGACCGAACGACGATGATGGTAAAAAGGATGCGCCTTTTTCCGCTCAGCCTGATAGGTCGAGTTATAGGCCTGTTGCACCATTTCCAGCGGCGAGTTGAGCAGTTCGTGTTCGAGTTTTTTCAGTGCCGCCATCTCTTCTTCGATGCGCGGAATCTCTTTTTCCATCCATTGTGCTTCGAGAATAATCGTACTTTTTTCCATACCACACCTCAGCTATATTTCGTCCCATTATACCTCAACCTGGAGGCAAAGACAAACACCTATACAGACGGGCGCATTTCAACCTGGGGCAATATCCCTGGACAAGCTGAGTCAGGCACGCCCTCGGAGCGTACTGAAAAACCCTCTCACCACCAAGACACAAAAGACACAAAGCATTTCTAGAGACTCAAAAGTATCGTAAACCTTGGTGTTCTCGGTGTCCTTTGTGGTAAAAAATAGACTTTTTCAGCGACCTCCTCGTGCCGTCTGAGCCACATTGTTCGCACGTGGGCGTGCTCACTCCTCATGTGGCTTCCCCCAGATAGAAATACGCCCTACCAGACAGACAAGTGGGCTATTTGGCACAGTTATTTGGACGTCACTATTCAACCACCTGCACAAACTGCCACTTCCGACACCCTCATCCGTGCATCCGCGCTTTCCGTGTCGTGCCACTGCACCACACGGATTGCACGGATAGAATCCTCAAGGCACCCAGACCGGTTATTTGGACAGCGGCTGACAGCGCAGACACAGATGTGTGCCACGCCCGCCCACCATGATGCGTTGAATCGGCGCACCGCAACGCACGCAAGGCAACCCTGTCTGCTGATAGACGCGCAATCCCTCTTGCTGCCGCCCCTGCTCTCCTTCCGGGCGAACAAACACCCCGTCAAAGGATGTGCCATGCTGCGCCAAAGCCTGCCGCAGCACTGCCTGCACCGCCTCGCGCAGACGGATCACCTCGTCTGGGGCCAGCGTCTCGACGCGGCGCAAAGGATGCAGGCCGGCCAGGAACAGCGACTCGTCGGCGTAAATGTTGCCCAGCCCGGCGATGAACCGCTGATCGAGCAACAGCGGCTTGAGCCGCCCGCGCCGCCGTTGAAACAAGGCCACCCAATCATCCGCCGTCAGCGACTCGTCCAGCGGCTCAGGTCCCAAGTGACCCGTAGCCTGCTCCAGATCTCCCACCAGCCACAAACGGCCAAACTTGCGCTGATCGTAAAAATACAGCCCGCCGCCCCCGGCCCACTCCCAACTCGCCCTCAGATGGGCCGGCCGACCGGCCAGAGACAGCAGCAGTTGGCCGCTCATGCGCAGGTGAACCACCAAAATCTGCCCATCGTCCAGGTAAAACAAAGCAAACTTGGCCCGCCGCCCGGTGCGATCGATGCGTCGCCCCTGCAAACCGACACAAAATGCTTCTGCACTCTCTGGCCAGGCCACCGCGTGCGACCAACTCACCCGCACCGCCTGGATCGTCTGCCCCACCACATAAGGAGTTAGCTCGCGAACAATGGTTTCCACTTCGGGCAACTCAGGCACAAGGCATCCCCTACCCCTCTTTGACATCGGGCATGCGATGCGAAATGACGCACGAAGCCCCATCCGCCCCCATCGAGACGCCGTACACAATATCGGCCGCCTCGATGGTGTAGCGATTGTGTGTGATCAAGACAAACTGCGTGCTGGCCGACAATTCTTTGATCACCTGCCGAAATCGCCCCACGTTAGCCTCATCCAACGCTGCATCCACTTCATCCAACACGCAAAACGGCGTCGGGCTGATGCTGAGGATGGCAAAAATCAGCGCCGCAGCAGTCAAGGCGCGCTCGCCGCCCGACAGCAAAGCCAATCCCTGCTGCCGCTTGCCCGGCGGCCGCGCCACAATGTCAATGCCGGTGTTCATCAAATCATCGGGCAGGGTCAACTCCAGTTGCGCCGAGCCGCCGTTGAACAGGCGGGCAAAATACTGCTTAAACTCGCGGGCTACGGCGTTGAACGTGCGTTTGAACTCGCGTTCCATCACCCCATCCAATTCGCCAATCACCTGACGCAGTTGATCGGCGGCCTGCTCCAGGTCTTGCGCCTGCCCCGCCAGAAAATCGTGCCGCTGACGCGCCTCTTGATATTCGGCCGGCGCATCGGGGTTGATCGCCCCCAGCAAACGCAGCCGTCGTTTGAAGGCCTGAATTTGCTCCTCCAGCCCTTCAGGCGGCGCCTGAACATCGGGCAGCGATGAAACCAACTCTCCCAGCGGCAAAAAGGGTTGCCCCGACAAAGCCGCGCCCATGTCCAATTCGACCGGTCCCAGGTCGTCTTGAATTTGCCGTCGCAGGCTGTGCATCGCCTCTTCGTACCGGGTCAATTCCAGCCCGGCCTGACTGCATCGCGACTCGACGGCTTGCAAACGGGCGCGCGCCTGCTGCCGGTCTTGCTCCATCTGATTCTGCTGACGTTCTAGCTCGACCAGTTGCTGCTCGGCCGGCTCGATACAAGATGATAAACTCTGTATCTCCTGACTCAACAAATCGGCCTGACCATGCAGCTCTTGCCAGTTCTGATCGGTTTGCGCCATGTGTGCGGCCAGATCGTCCAGACGCTTTTTGCGCGCCTCGATCTGCTGCCCGACGCGTTGCATTTCTTGCTGCCGACTGCGCAACTCGGCCTGCAACACGGCCTGCTCTTGCCCTGTTGCCGTCAGCGCGGCGCGCCGCTCGGCCAACTGCGCCTGCGCCGGGCGATCATCCAGGCGCGCCAGTTGCGCCTGCACCTCGTCGAGGCGCGCTTGAGCAGCCTGCCAACGAGCCGTCAACTGCTCCACCTGCCCTCGAAACGCCTCGCCTCTGAGCCGCAATTCTTCCAGTTCGCCCGCCGCCGCCTCGACCCGCCCGGCATGCCACTGTAGCTCTCGGCTGGCCTGCTCAATCTGCCGCTGCGTCTGCTCGTGGTCGCGCTCCAGGGGGCGGCGCTGACGTTCGAGTTCGCCGCGCTGCCCCATCAATGCAGTCATCTCGCCGCGCAGTGATCTGTCTTCTGCGACAGCCTGCTCGACGGCCTGGGCCGCCGCCGCGTGGCGATCTTGCAGCGACCGAATCTGCGCCGGCAATTCGCGCCACTCGCGCTCGCGAGCCAACAGGCCACCCTGCCGCTGCTGCCGCCCCTCGCCGCCGGTGACAGCCCCGCTAGAACGCACCATCTCGCCAGCCAGCGTGACAATCTGATAACTCCCCTCCACCGTGTCCAGCACCCGGCGAGCCGCCGGCAGGTCGGGACAAACCAGCGTGCGCCCCAACAAATAAATCACCACCGGTCGCAGCCGCTCTTCACAGCTCACCAGGTCGCTGGCCAGGCCGATCAAATGCGGCGACCGGGTCACCTGCAACGGCCGACCGGGGCGCAAGGTATCCAGCGGTAAAAAGGTGGCTCGCCCGCCCTGCGTACGCTTGAGATAAGCGATGGCGTTTTGGGCATCGGCCCAACGCTCCACCACCACATCTTGCAACTGCCCGCCCAACGCCACTTCGATGGCCGTCTCCAACTGCTGCGGCACCTGAATCAGGCTGCCCGCCGCGCCAACAATGCCGCTTAACCGGTTGGCCCCCTGAGCTTCAGCAGCCTGAAGCACATGGCGCACGCCGTCATACAGGCCGGCGCCTTCATCGCGCATGCGCGACAGCAGGTCATACCGCTCGCGCAGTCGCCCCAACTGTTGATCGAGGTCGTTCAAACCGGCGCGCGCCTGCTGCTGACGTTGTTGATTCTGCGCGGCCTGCACTTCGATCTCGCCACGCCGCCGATCCAGCCCGCTCAAAGCCTCATTTAACTGCGCCAGGCGGTCATCCAGACGGGTCACCGCCTCGCCCAACACACCGATCTGCCGCTCCAAATCATTCTGCGCCTGACGATGGCCGGCCTGTTCTTGCGCCAGTTTCCCCTGCCGCTCATCCAGTTGAGCCAGGCGATTCTGACAGTCGGTTACCTCGGCGCGCAGAGCAAACAACGAGCCTTGCGCCGAACTATGCGCCGCATTGAGTGCGCCGGTCTGCTGCCGATGGGCGTCCAGAGCGGCCTGCGCCTCGAACACGGCAGCCCGCTGTCGCTCCAGCAGGTCTTGCACAGCGGCGAGTTGCTCTCCGGTGTGCTGAATCCGCCCAACCAACACCGTGCGATCCTGCTCCAGGGCGGTCATCTCGGCAACCGCCTGCTCACGCTGCTGCGCCAGCATTTGCCGCCGCTCTTGGGCCACAGCCAGACCGCGCTGCAATGCCTCCGAGCGGGTATGCAATGCGCTGCTCTGACGATGCCATCCTTCCAGACTGCGACGCAACTCATTCTGAGCCGCGCGCAGTTGAGCCGTGTGAGCATCCAGTTCGGTCAGCAAGGCACGCTGAACGCTCAACCGCTCCTGGTGATACTGCGCCGCCGACTGGGCCTGCAACAATTCTTCGCGACGCCGCCGCCATTGTGCGCCATACCAGATGCGCCAGGCCTGATCCAGTTCTTGGGTGATTTGCGCATGCTCTTGCGCTCGCTCGGCCTGCTGTTGCAATCGTTTGACTCGCGGGGCAATCTCGGCGATCAGGTCGTGAACGCGCAGCACATTGGTCTGGGTTTCGCCCAATTTGACCAGGGCGTCGGCCCGACGCGATTGATAGAGAGTCAGCCCGGCCGCTTCTTCAATCAGGGCGCGCCGCTCGTGTGGATGCAGCGACAAGGCGATATCAATCAGGCCTTGACCGATGACGGTATACGTGCGGCGCGACAGGCCGCTCTTGCCCAGCAGGTCGGTCACATCGCGCAGCCGTACCTTGTTGCCGTTCAGCACATACTCGTTCTCGCCCGAACGAAAAGCCCGTCGCCCAATCGTCACCTGGCTAAACTCGACCGGCAGCCATTGGTCGGCATTATCCAGGGTGATGGTCACCTGAGCCATGCCCAGCCGCGCTCGCTTTTCGCTGCCCGAAAAGATCATGTCTTCGTTCTTTTTCGCCCGCAGCAGAGAAAAGGTCTGCTCACCCAACACCCAGCGAATGGCATCGGCCACGTTGGACTTGCCGCTGCCGTTAGGGCCGACGATGGCCGTGATCCCGCTGTCAAAGACAAACGTTGTCTCGGAAGCAAAGGTTTTATATCCGATCAGATCAAGCTGTTTTAGACGCATTGGCTCTATGTTGGATAAAAAGACAAAAAAAGCCACAGCGAACACCGGCGCGGCCAGGATGCCCCGCGCTGAATGTTCGATGTGGATCGCTCAGATCAAAAAGCTCAGGACAATGGGGAAAAACAACACAAACAGGTTGATCGTGATGTGACAGGCCAGCGATGTCGTCAGGCCATAGCGATCATCCAAAAAAGCATACAGGCCGCCCAGCAATGCTGTCACCCCCGACACGGTCAATAAAATGATCCAATACTCGCCGGCCGCCGGCAGAAACATCATCACGCCGTTGGCAGCATAAAGGCCCACACTCACCCACAGGCCACGCTGGCGGCGCAAGAGGTGGCGAAAAAACAGAGCCTCGCTGAGCGGCGCCCAGATCACCAGAGCGACAAAAACCCCCATGCTGATGGCGCTCACCGCCTGAGGCGCAGTCGCCGTCGAAAAACCTTCGAGTCGCCCAATGTACAAAATGGGAATCGCCACAGCCAGAGGGCGATAGGCCAGAATCAACAGCGGCAGGCCGATGGCCGCGCCGACGGCCATACCGCGCCCCACCTCGCCAAATCGCGCCTGCATCTGAATGACCTGCCCCTCGTAATAAACCAGCCACAGCACCCCCATGGTCAGCCACAGCAGCGGCAGGCGCACGCCGGGTGGCAGGCCCAAACTGCCCACCCCCACCCCGATCAGGATCAGGCAGGCAAAATACGGGTCCAGGTGAAACCGCTCTCCCGGTGACGAGAAAGCAGCCGAATGATGAGCAGACTGTCGAGTCACCCGACCTGCTCCACGCCAGCAGTCCGCATCACCTCGCTGATAGCACCAATGGCCTGTTGAACATCGGCCAGGGTGATGCCATAATGCGTCACCGCGCGGATGCGCGACGGCCCCAACGCCATCATCCCCACACCGCGCTGTCTCAGCGCATCCACCAACTGCGCCGCCGAAATAAATGTCGAGGTAACATTGAAATAAACAATGTTGGTTTTCACGGCCTCCAGATCGATTTCGATGCCGGGCAACCCGGCAATGCCCTGAGCCAGATGGCGGGCATGCAGATGGTCTTCGGCTAGTCGATCCACCATCTCTTCCAAAGCGACAAGCCCCGCAGCAGCAATCACACCGGCCTGACGCATCCCCCCGCCCACTGCTTTGCGCCAGCGACGCGCTTCGGCGATGAACGCCCCGCTACCACACAACACCGATCCAACCGGCGCCGCCAGGCCTTTGGACAAGCAAAAACACACCGAGTCCACGTTTCGGGTCAACTCACCCACATCCACCTGCAAGGCGACAGCCGCGTTGAAAATCCGCGCCCCGTCCACATGAACGCTCAACTTGTGCTGACGCGCCAGATGGCACACCGCATCGGTATATTCGACAGTCAGAGGGGCGCCGTTGCAACGGTTATGGGTATTCTCCAGGCAAATGAGGCGGGTGCGCGGAAAATGAGGATTGCCCTCGGCGCGAATGGCCGCAGCAATGTCGTTCAGGGCCAATGTGCCATCGGGTTGATTGCGCAAGGCAAAATGATGAATGCTTCCCAACGAGGCCGAGCCGCCCTGCTCGTACATAAAGGTGTGCGCCTGATCGCCCAAAATCACCTCATCACCACGCCCACAGTGCGTCAACAGGGCCACCAGGTTGGCCATCGTGCCGCTTACCATTAGCAAACCGGCCTCATGGCCCATCCGCTCGGCGGCCAGAGCCTCCAGGCGATTGACGGTAGGGTCCTCGCCGAACACATCATCGCCCAATTCCGCTTCAGCCATCGCCCGGCGCATATTGAGCGTAGGTAGAGTCACCGTATCGCTGCGTAGATCGATCATAAGCGCACTCTCTTTCAGAACGAAATACGCAATACGGTCAGTAAAACTGCCGCGTTGCGTATTTCATCGCTAAACATTCTGGTTGATCTAGTATTTTTTGACCACCGAACGATAGGTTTGGGGATGGCGGCACTGGAAGAACTGGAATTCCTCGCGGTAACGTTTAACCTCATCCAGGTCAACCCGGGCGACGACATAGCCTTCTTCGGTGGTATCCAGCGCGCCATAGACCTGGCCGCGCGGCCCCACGATCATGCTGTCGCCGAAAAAGGTGTACGAATATTCCTGGCCGACGCGGTTGGCTGCCGCCACAAAGATCGAGTTCTCATAGGCGCGCGACAAGAGAAAAGTGCGCCACTCGTCGGCGTTGGGATTTTCCCAGTTGGCGCAAACGGCCAAAATTTCAGCACCATCCAGGGCCAGGCCACGCGCCACCTCTGGAAAGGCCAGGTCCCAGCCGATCATAATGCCCACATTGCCAAAGGTGGTCTCCCAAACGCCATAGCGAAAGCCGGGGCGAAAGGCTAGCCGCTCTTCGCCGCGCAGATGTACCTTGTTGTAACGGCCCACCACCTCACCATCGGCGCCGATCATGATCGCCGAGTTGTAGAGGATGCTTTCCACGCGCTCTTTGGTGGCCATGCCAAAGAGGATGTGCGAGCCATAATCGCCGGCCCGCTGCGCCAGCAAATTGACGGCCGGACCCGGCACCCGCTCGGCCAGGTCGGTAAATTCGACCCCGCACTCATAGCCCGTTGTGACCAGTTCGGGAAACACCACCAGATTGACGCGCTGCTCGGTGCAGACCTTGTCTACCCACTCGCCGATCCGCATCAAATTGTTTTCGTACTCGCCCAGCTTGGGAAACATTTGAACCACGGCAATGGTTACTTCACGCATCAGGTTCTCCTTTCAAATGCAAAAACGCATGCTATTATACAACTTTTGAAAAAGGGCGTCAAAAGTCAGGGCTTTAGCTTCACGCCGGCTTGACAAGAAATTTACGCGGACTTTACACCCTGTAAACGACAATCGGTGTACAATCAAAATAGCTGCACCAGTAACGGTCATTTGTAAACAGTTCAAACCAAAGGGGGGGCAGCGATGGATCAGATAAAACGATGGATTTTGGCGACATCTCAATTCTTGTATACAAGACCATTCCAGTCCGGCAATTTGGCGATTTTACGCCGCTTGCGAGGTACCGCCTGTCAACGAGTTTGCCGGGCCTTGGCCGCCTGGACGATCGGCCTGATTTTGGGTGTGATCGTCCAGGCATCCTGTCACCCCGTGCTGGGGCTGTCCGAGCCGGCGCGCATCGCCATTCAAACCCTCATTTCGACCGCCATCCTGGTCCCTTTGATGGACCGGCGGTCGGAAATCACCCTGACCGTACCTCTCTGATCACAACGAGCCTGACATGATCCGTCAGGCTCGTTTGATCCGCTCTCCTGCCAGATTTTCCTCTGCGATCAGGACATCACCACCAATCGTTTAGCCAGATCGCGCATCTGGCTAAAGCTGATCGGCTTGATCAGCACCAGGTCGGCCTGATCTTGCAGTGTATCGGCCATGCGTGGGTCTGCGCTTGCCACCATCACCCGAACGCGGTTGAATCGAGCATCGGCGCGAATATAGTCCAAAATATCAGCGCCCGACACGTTGGGCAGGTGCAGATCCAACACCACAATGTCAGGGATGGCGGTTGGCACAGCGACCACTTCTTTCAAGCGACGCATGGCTCCATCGCCAGTGCGAAGCACCTCGGTTTTACAGCCGGCCGATTTGAGCGCCTCGGCAAAAATAGTGGACAGGTCCACATCGTCCTCGATGACAAAGGCAATGGGCGCAGATCGGGTTTCACTCATGGCTGATCCTCCTGTGTGGTTGTAACGGAATAATGGGCAAAACGACGGTAAATATACTTCCCTTTCCAAGCTGGCTGCTCCACGAGACCTGGCCCTGCATCAGCGTAACGATCTGCTTGACAATGGACAAGCCCAGACCTACGCCACTTTGCTTGCGGGTAGCCGAACCGTCCACCCGGCGGAAAGGTTCAAAAAGATATTCGCTCGCTTCTTCGGGGATGCCGACACCGGTGTCCGACACCTGGATGGCCCAATGTGTTAGGTCCGGACAGAAAATGCGCACCGAAATCTCGCCTTCCTCGGTAAATTTGATGGCATTGTTGACCAGGTTGATCAAGATCTGATGCAGCCGTTGGGAATCGCCGGAAAACTCGGCCGGCACATCCGGCTCGATCCGAGTCGTCAAAGCCACGCCTTTGGCCTCAGCCAGTACCGAAATGGCGGCATGTACATCATGGACCAGTTGAGATGGCATAATGGGAGAATAATTCAGAGACAGCGTGCCAGCCTCAATCTGCGCCTGGTCCAGCAGATCATTGACCAGGCTCAACTGCCGGCGCGCATTGGCCATCACCCGGCGGATCACGTCGCTCTGCCGGATGGTCAGGTCGCCCAAAATGCCTTCATTCAGCATATCGGCATAGCCCAAGATGGCATTGAGTGGGGTGCGCAGCTCGTGCGAAACCATCGCTACAAACGCGCTTTTCATGCGCTCGAGTTCGGCCTCGCGGGTAAAATCGCGGAACACCATCACCATGCCGATGCGCTCTTGCTCCACATAGACCGACGCCCCGCTCACCGACAGGGTCTTTTTGCCCCACTCGACCCGCAGAGCCGCATAGCTGGGGCTAGAGCCGCTCATCAGATCGAGCAGCACACTGCGGTCGGTGCTGACCACATCTTGGGCCATCATCCCATCCAGATCAGAGCCGATCACCTGTTCGGCGGTACGATCAATCAACTTGAACAGAGACGGATTGGCCACCATCACCCGGCCATCCATATCAAACACGGCCACACCATCGGCGATGCTGTTGAGAATGGCCCGCGTCTGCCCCAGTGCATCGGCCAACTCGCGAGTGCGCTCTTGCACCAGGCCATCCAGATGACGGTTGATGTCGCGCACCTCGAACAAGGCCTGCTCCAGGCTGCGCGCCGAAATCCATGAGACCAGAGCAATGGCAAAAAAACCAAACATCGAGGGAATGGGAGGAGCCCATCCCAATTCTCGCATCGCCACCAGAGAAACGGCCACACTACAGGCCGCCGCCGCTCCAAAGCTGGCCCAGGGCGGCAGCACCACACTGGCCACCAGGATGGGAATGGCAAACAAGAACAGGGTGCGGCCTTCCACCACCATTTGGGGGGTATCGGCGATGGAAATGACGCTGGTGAGGAACAGAACAAACAATGTGCTGGCCAACCAGCCCAGCCAGTAGCGATTGATCAGGAGAAGAATGATAAAACCGAGGAGAGCAATAGAAAGACCTGATACAAGTCGGGTGGCATCTCCGCTTTGCACAAGCCCTATAATGCTCGCCAGGCCAACCAGAATGATTCCGACAAACGCAATAAATGCTACTCCAACAAGAAGAATGTTGAGTAGCTTGCGACGACGAGCATCATCAGGATCAGCAGAGGAAACGTCTAGCAGCTGGCCGATTTGATGCATCTTTTTCATGAAAAATAATCTCCAAATGCGCAATCATTAATACACAAGCCATTAAATAAAATTGGCACAATACATAATAATCGTTGCTAGAATAGCAGAGCGAACCACCTCATCAGGACCATACAAACATTTCGCGATCCAAAGATCAGGATAGATCGACTTGGGTCTGGAATACTCTTTCATCAAATACTCGGCGCCACGATGAAACACATCCCGATCAATTGGCTCATGCTGATTAAATTGAAATAACAACATCATCGCATAAGCAGTTTCTTCTGGTGTGCCTGGCCCAAAAAAGCCCCACGACCCATCGGCCTGTTGTGTATGTACAATCCAATCCCTTGTGTGATGAGATGTATATGCCAGAAATGGCTTTTCTTTGATCATGGCAATCAGTGCATGTGCGGTCGCGTAATAGGGCGAGGCATGCCATTTGTCAGTCCAATACATATTAAGTATTTGGTTCCCCAAAAGAGAGACAATAACCTTTTCTTTGATATGGGCAGCATTGGGGTAATCAGGCATCAAATGAAGCGCTTCCAGCGCATGAGCATTGGCACTGACGCTGACATTTCGCTCATAATCCCAGGTGCGAAACACCCCTTTTTCTTTGTTCTCAAAATAAAGCAGCCCTTTTGGATCAGGTTCAAGTCCGGCACTGGCCAAAACACGGTAGGTTACCGAAGTGGTATCGCCGTCGGTGACGGTAAAAGTCTCATCAAATCCCACCCCCCTGGCACCGATTTGCTCCCGCAAAGCAAGCAATTGATCTTGGGTGATAAATTCGGTCACAGGCAGACCAGTATACAGAAAATTGTTCAAAACCCATACCAATTCAAAAATTTTGAACGGATAAACCGTGATCGTGCCTTGATCATGCTTTGCCACAGTTTCCAGATAATCCAATGCCTGTTTGTCCTGACTTTGACAGAGGCCAAGATAATAAGCTGTCGTCGCCGGAGAATTACCAATTGAGCCAATCGCCGTCTTGGCCTTTTGTATCTGCGACACATCGCCATCACGACCAAGAAATTCCAGCGAATAAACTGTAGATATATAAGGTGAATATAGCATATCTGACGGAATCAAACGCAACTTGGCCGTCTGAATTTCACCATAACCACACGTATGCAAAGGAACATCAAGCCCCAAACCCTGCGCCTCTAGCAACAAAGTAGGGATAATCAGCTCAAATCCGGCCAACTCGAACGGATCCCGCCTCAACAAATGCAAATGGTTCCACACATAATGTTCGCCCCGCTTGATGGCCTGCTGCGCCTCGAGGCTGTGTCCATTCTCTTTCAAGGCAATGATGGCAATCAGCGAACAAATGATGCGGTCGTGATAATACTCGATCTCGCCGCCCCAACTGCCATCGGACTTTTGGTTTTCGATCAGCCAATCAATCAAATACGGCCAGCGCGGCCCGCCGCCATCATCTTTAAGCCGGGCCATCCAGCCAATGTCATAGGGACTGGGATTCATGCGCTGGTTCAGGTTTTTGACCAGGTTTTTGGCTTCTTGAATGTAATCCAAACGACTCCCCCTCTTACCCGTCCCTCATCTCGGGCAGCAGTTCTACCTGCGGCAAAGGGTACCACCAACGGCCATCACCCATTTGCCGACCAACGCCCAGCACATGGTGGCGATTCAAAGCATAAAAGTTGTCCATCTGCTGCAAAGCTGCCTCATCCTCATACCATTCGCTGACCCGGCGCGCATACAGGTGATCGTACAAAATGGCGCGCAAGGTACGAGCATCCATATACGGCGATGGGCTGACCGTAAAATACAAATCTTCGCGACCGGTAGCCACCAGCGGCATATCGAACGAGGCCGGGCGATCAAAGCCGATAAACAGATCCACCGGCTCAATCCATTCGCCATAATACGCCTCAACAATTTCCCGTTTATCGGGCAGCCGGCCGTGCTGCCGATAAAAACGCACCCCCACCCCGGCCACCGTCTCGGCCGCGTCGTGAGCGCACACGCCAAAAAACAGCCGATACGTTTGATGCTGCGCCGTGCGCTGCACCAATTCTTCATAAGCAGCCAGCGCCGGCTCGTACAGCGTACCTTTCAAATAGCGTTTGGTGTCACCATAGATGCGCACCCGCACATCATTGTCATCGTAAAATTTCAAAAATTGAGCATCTTGAGCAAACCAAAGCAGCGCCGGCACCATCATCTGTTGATACGCCTCGCCGCGCTCCAACAGTTCGGGGCCAAAGATCGGGGTTAGCAAAGTGTCCAGACCATGCTCAAAACACAGCTTGTAGAGATCAATATGTCGCTGCCCGGCAATCTCGAAATAGGCCGACATAAAATCTTGGGCTGCCTCATCCGGGTGTTCGATCATAAACCACCGCCGCGTGCCGTTGATCGGAAACACGCACACCTTGCGGCCATTCTCCCGCACCAGTTGGGCCACCTGCGCAGTGGGCAAATCGCAAAAAGTCGGCCAATCCATCAAGCTTGCGCTCCTTGCCAGGATTTCAACGGCACACGCCACAGCCGGTACAGCAACAACGCATAAAAAGTCAGGATGACGATCATGATCAAGGGGACATAGATGGCCGGATCGGTTGCTACATAGGGTCCCGGCAGTATCACATCCATTCGTCCAACCACAAAGCTGATCACTCGCCATGGATCCAACAAAGCATAGAACAAAAACACCACACCAGTTACAACTCGCTCAATTCGCCCATTTAATGTAGCAAGCAGGTACACAAATATGCCCAATCCCAACGACAACTCCCAAACCATATCTAACCAGATAAAAGCGCCCAGATAGAAGACAAAAGCCAGATCCAGCGCCACCTGCGGCACATTTCGCCCGACACATCTGATCGGATATATCAAATAACGAACAGCTGTTAATACCAGAGGGACCAGAAGAGCAGCTTTGGCTATTGTGGCCCAACGCATAGATATTGATGACACACCAAATACATAAACGATTATCTGTACAATAGAATGATTGTACCCCAAAAAACCACTATCCGGTCCACGCCATGGAAAATCCCGGCTTAAACGAGCCAGAAATCGCACATAGTCTATGTACTGCTGCCAGCCATAAGCCGGACTGGCAACCAGAATGACTATTCCGGTAGTGAGCAAATAGGCAACAAGAGTCCATACCATCAACTTGAAGAAAAAGCGGTATCGTCCCAATAACAATGGCACAACCGCTGCAAAGGCCCAGTGAGGTTTGATCTGCAAGACAAGAGCGAGATACAAAACCGCCCCCCCCAATTGCTCGTTTATAATAGCCCGGATCAACAGAGTACCGATCAACGCCATCACAATATAAATGTTCAAATAGCTGAGATCAGTCCAAAACGATGAAAACAACAACCAGACCGGAATGGTCCAGGGCAATATCTGGACAGCCCGTTCCAAGTTGAGTTGCTTGAAAATTTGCCCCCAACAAAAATACAACAATAGCAGAGCAACAAAATGCAGGACTGTATGAACAATGGTCACAGCAACAGGTGATAACCAAAGAAACGGTATAAATGCTAATGCAAAAGAAGGTGCATACGGAAAATGATCTTCCAGGCGAGCCAGAGAACCCTGAAGATATAAACCTTGCCGGGATCGAAAATTCTTGGCTGCGTTGAGATAGATTTGCAAATCGGCGGGCACCATCGCTTCTTGAGACTCGGTCCAGGCTGGTAGGTCGCCCAAAGGTCCCTGTCCAGGAAACAACAAGAGAGACAAAAACAACCCATGCACAACCAGGCGTAGCAATACGTAGGCAATAGACCCTGTTACCATAAAACGCCAAATTTTAGATTGCCGCCACAGAGTCAACAAGCTCTTCATACATCACACGAATATCAAATAAGTATAATCAATCACTCCGATGATCAATGTCATGCACACAGCAATCAAAACCGCTTGCACCAATGCTATAAGCAAGGAGCGATCTCGGGTTACCCGCACTATCATCAGCACCACACCGCCAGCTGCGCCTAGAGCCACACTATGCAAAATGATTCCTATCAATGGTGAAGCAGGTGAAGCCCATCCCTGCGCCAATGCGATCCCAACCCCGGCCAGGCTGCCCAGCAATAAATCACTCTTCCAGTTACTCCATCGGGATCGAGAAGCCAGATAAACCACAAAAGGCGGCTCTAGCAAGCTCAGCACCACTGCATTGACCAGGGTCACGCTCCAGGGTTCGTGATAACCGGTTTTGAGCGGCTCGGTAAAACGAATCGTCAGTGCCACGATCACCGCGCCAATGATGGTACACCCTACGGCTATCCCACGTGAGCGATGAACCCACAGCCACAGCGCCATCACCAAAAAGATCAGCACCGGCAGATTTTGCACCAATTCCCAAAATAAGGCATTTGCAAATTTCATAGGCGCTCGTCATGCCAGCCTGGGTGTCCACAATCGCTTGACCAGAAAAGTATAGAACACCAGAATGACGATCATGATGGTTGGAACATATACACTAGGACTGGTCATAATATAGGACGTAGAAGAAAGAACCCGCATACCAAATAGACCCAGGCTGACTATTTGCCAGAATTCTGTCAAAGCCATCGACAAAAATACTACCCAGACACTCACCTGTTGCCACAGTCGCTCTAAAACGGCCAGCAGATATACAAAAACAGCCATCCCCAACGACAATTCCCAAATCATATCTAGCCAGATAAACGCCGCCAAATACATCACAAAAGCAATGTCCAGACTTTTTTGAGGGGCCATCCAGGCAGCCTGTCGAATCGGACGCAACAGATGCCGCAAACTAACCACAGCCAACGGCACCAACAAAACTATCTTGATCCCCGTCGTCATCCAAAATGTAATCGGCGATACACCTAACAAAAAATAAACCGTTTGCATAATCGAGTGATTAAACCCGAGAAATGGCATATCGGCGGGAGTGCGCCAGACAAAATCGCGGTTGATTCTCGGTAATAAATTAAAATAACCCATGTACTGTTGCCACACATAAGGAAATCCTGCAATGCACATTGTCAAACCAACCATACACAGATAGGTTACAACGGTCCAAGCAATCAGTTTGATAAAGAACCGGTATTGCCCCAACAACAACGGTACCGCTGCGGCAAAAGCCCATTGAGGCTTGATTTGAAGAATGACGGCCAACCATACAACTGACCCAACAAGATGCTCTTTCAAGATGGCATCAATCAATAACGTAGCCAGAAACGCCATCAACGTGCCAATATTCAAAGCATTCAAATCATTCCAGAACGACCAAAACAGCAACCAAACCGGCAACGTCCAAATCATCATTTCATTGGCACGTTTCAAACCCAGCCGATCAAAAATTCGCCACCACAAAACATAGGTCCAGCAATAAGCCAGAATATGAAGCAGAGAGTGGATTTGAACCACCGTCATAAACGGCAATCTGATCAGCGGAATGCAAGTCAATAAATAAAACGGCGCATATTGATAAAAATAAAGCCCGGTTTCCTTTTCAGGGTACAAATTCTGTCTTGCCTGAAAGCGGGCTGCCGCATCCATATACACCTGCAGATCGCGCCAAAGATATTCTTTATCACCTTGAACTGTACCTCGATCAATCAAGCTGGCTAAAAGAGCAACATGTCCCCCCAGACGAAACACCGTATATAGCACAGAAACAACCAGGATAACTCGAAAAATTCGAGAACGCGACCAGCATTGACCTAATTCTTTCCACATCGTGTTCTCTCCGACCGGATCAGACTCATCCACCCTACTCGCTTCGCAAAACCTGAATAATAGAAAGGCGAGCTGCTCTTTGTCCCGGAAATGTACTACCTAACATACTGACCAGAATCATCAAAGGAACAAGTAATATCATATACAGCCAGTTCAAAGTCATATTTACCTGCCCAAACCCGTAATTCCTGGACAATATAGAAAAAAGGCTTTGGGTCAGTGCCAAACCCAAAGGAATCCCTGCCACTGTCGCGGTTGCGCCCAAAAAAGCTGATGTCACATTGATCATTGCCACAACCTGACGAGGAGTCATTCCCAAAGTCTTAAGTAGGCCAATCTTGCGCACACGCTCCTGCACGGTCAACATCGAAGTGTTGAATACGTTAACCAGAGCAATACCGATCAAAATGACTGCCAAGGCCAGAATCGTCCACTGCAAATAATATACCGCATCAGGAATAGCCTGCCTGGTCAGTGTCAGGCTCAAATCGCCCCCGGGCTTGGGCTCCAGATATTTTTTCAATCGCTCCACATCAGCAGCAGGTACAAGTTTGACATAATAATTATACGGCTCGATGTGTCCCAAGGCGCGGCTTGTGCTGGATAAACTCACCATCAACATTTGGCCTGTATTAGCCGGTTCGATATACTGCCCGACAATCTGCCAGATCACGGGTCTGTCCTCTTGATCGTTCAAGATCAGAGTAATCTCATCCCCAACCGCCAGATCCAACCAATCCAACAAGCCCTGTCCGGCAATGGCCTGATAGGTGTCCGGCTGAAAAATTTGACCACGAGTGATTTGAAATGGAAAAGCCTGAACGTCTCCTTCAACTGCTCGTACTTGAAAGGCCTGCCCCTGCCTGGTTTCCACATTCACCAGACATTCCCCATAAAAGGCAGCAATATCTGGCGATTGACGCAAAAAATACCTGACTCGCTCATCGCTGCTTTGCTCTCTGGTCACAACTGCATCATGTACAACGCCCAAAAGATTGGGATTTTCGCGATACATTCTCAAAGTTTCATTGAGCGTCAGGCCAAACACAACAGCAATAACTCCCAAAGTCAGATTCAAGCCGGTTAGCAAAGAGCGAAAAGGTCGAGTCAATACTTCATTCATCCCCATGGTTAAAATAACCGGCCAGTTAAGCCGTGCAATCAACCCAATTACCCGGTTCGATTTTTGAGGAGATTCTGCACCGGTCACAATGGCCTTGATCGTATTGGTCTGCGCCCCTCGCCAGGCAGCTCCCCATGTAGCAATCAATACAATACCAGGAATGATACTCAAAACCAACAAAATCACCGGCGCGCTGACCGGTGACTGGAGCATTGCGTTAAGAACAATCGAGATGTTTTTGAGAGGAACGAGAGAGAGGATAATGCCCAGAAATAGACCTATCCAACTACCGATTACGCCCAAGACCAGATACTGTCCCAGGTAAAGCAACAAAATCTGTTTTTGCGTAAAGCCAACCGACTTGAGAATACCAATCTGCCGAAACTGCGATAGCACCGAAGAACTGATATTACTGGTAATCACCATAATCGAGGCCAGAATCGCAAAGAAACTAAAAGATCCCAAAAAGATAAAATTAAGTCGTGAGCCGAAAATAGAAGATTGTTTGACATTCCGCCAATCAGTATAACCAATTACAGTTCCAGAACGAAGCAACAAGTCTATTTGACCTTTGACCGTCTCAACGGAATCCGCTTCCGCCAGCCGCACCCCCACCGACCAGTCCCATGTCGCCTCATCAGGATACAATTTGCGCATCGTATCCTGACTGACATATAAATAAGGTGGCTGGCTGTTACGATACGTATCCCACATTGGGTTATAAGCCAGGCCGATAACCGGCAGAGCAATCTGTTTTCCGTCTGCCCGCGAGATCGTGATCTTGTCACCCACGTCAAGATGGTATAGGTCGTTCAAATCCTTGCTGGCCAACACTTCAAACTGCCTCGGCTGCAAGTACCGTCCCTCTTGCACCAACAGCCGATTCACCTCCGGCATCTCATCCGGCATCGCCCGCAGACTCACCCACACCCGCATATCCCCGATCTGCGCCCGCGTGTTGACGCTGTACTGCACCCCCGTGCTGGCCACCACACCCGGCAGCGACTCGATGCGCTGAATGTCGCGCATGCGGATCAACTCCCGGTCGAAATACAGCCACAGATGCGCGGCGTTCAATTCCTCGAACGAGCGATCATACGGCGCGCTGATGTTCATCAACGTCGCCAGAGCCAGGGTCAACAGCGTTGAAGCCGCCGCAATAGTGATCACGATCATGGTTGAGATTAGTTTGCGGCTGGAAATGTCAGCCTTGATTTTGAGCCAGACCGCTTCCATCTCTATCCCCGCGCAACCCAGCCAGACGCGCCGCGATCTGGGGCGCATCTCCGCCGCTCATGCGATCCACCAACTGCCCATCGCGGATAAACAACACCTGCCGGGCTTGAGAGGCCGCCAATGCATCATGCGTCACCATCAAAATCGTCTGTCCTTGCTCGTTAAATTCTTTCAATATTCCCAAAACATCCTGTCCGCTGGCACTGTCCAGATTACCAGTCGGCTCGTCGGCCAGCAGCACCTTGGGCTGATTGATCAGCGCACGGGCAATGGCCACCCGCTGCTGCTGTCCCCCCGATAGCTCCCAGGGATGCTTGTGCGACTGGACAGCGATGCCCAGCCGATCTAGCAAAGTATTGGAATAGAATCGAATCGTCCTCTTATTCTTTTTTTCAAGGAGCAAAGCCGGCAGTTCCACATTTGCCTGCACGGTCAAATTATCAATCAAGTTAAAAAATTGAAAAATAAAGCCAATGTTCGATCTGCGAAAGCGAGCCAGCGCCGTCTCGTCCATCTTTTGAATCAGATGCTCACCCACCCGCACCGACCCCGACGTGGGGCGATCTAGCCCGCCGACCAGGTGCAGCAGGGTAGACTTGCCGCTGCCCGACGGCCCCATAATTGCCACAAAATCGCCGGCCTCAATGTCGAGCGAAATCTGCCGCAGCGCCTCAAAAACCACATCGCCCATCTGATACACTTTGCGCAGATTGACGATCTCGACCAGCGCGCTCATGCCAGCGTGTAACCTGTGCGAGTAAATACGGTCTTGAACCCATGAATCCGCAAAAAGCGTTCCAACAATGTGCCGGCAGCCGTTTGCAGCATCAGGGTTTGCACGCCTTGCGTCAGGGCATCCTGCACGGCCATAGCCGCCAGACTGGTAGCCACTCGCGTGCCGCGCAGCGAGGGAATCACCCCTGCACTGCCCAAAATGCCCCATGTCTCATAGCACATCAACGTACACGTGCCAGAGGGCTTGCCATCTACCCAGGCCAGGTAGTGAAAAATTCCCGGCAGCCCGATGGATGGCTCGATCAATTGTGCCATCAACGGTGCAAAATCTTCCGGCATCTCAAACGCCGTCATAAACACCTGCGCCGCCGTCAACGCCTCATTTGGCGCAATCCGACGCACCATCACCTGCGGCGACATGGCCGGCACCTCGGCATGCGGCAGGTCGGCAATCACCATCCAGGCCTCGGCCGGCTGCTGCGGCGTAAAACCGGCGGCTGCCAACCGCTCAGGCAGATCAGAGGGCGTGCAGGCCGACGACACAAACACCGTCGGCGGCGTCTGGCGAGACCGAAAATAGTCCACCACCTCGGCGATCAAGGCATCGGCCGTCTCAGGTGCAGCTCGCAGCAAACAGGCATGGTTGACATCAGGCGTAGGAAAGACCTCACTGTGCGTGAAAATCACATCCGGGCGCAGCGCCACATGCAAACCAGGCGTCACCTGTGCCACCCGGGCAGTGGCTGCATAATTGGCCCACTCTAGTTGAATCATATCCTCAGCATCCATCTGCCTGCCTGCCCTGCCTGTGTTTGAACGGATAAGCTCCAAAGATCACAAAACCGGCCAGCATCAACACACCGCCCATCACGCCGATCAACCGCACGCCCAACGGCCCATGCGCATCCAGACGGCTGCGCCCCAACAGCAAGAGCAGCGGCAGCAACGCAGCCACCACACCATTCACCGCCTGATCGCACAATCCCCACACCGCATAATAAAGCCCTTCGCGCCGTTGGCCGGTCAATTCCGCATCATGATCCACAATCTCGCCGCCAAAAGCCGCCGGCAGCATAGCCACACCCGAAATCGCAATGGCCTGCAAGACAATCCAGATCACTCCCTGCCATGGCATGGGCAATGGCAGCCACTCGCCGATCAAAAACAGGCCCGGCAGCACCATCGCCGACATGAGCAGCGACCCGGCAAAGACGGCCCATTTGCCTACCCGCCCCACCAGCCAGGTCAACAGCGGATAGCACGCCAGCGAAGTCAACACACCTGGAATGTACAGCCACATCGTGTCGGCCTGGCCCATACCGCAAATTTCGGTGGCAATGAACGGTATCGCCGACTGGATCATGGTAGTGATGCCCCAATAACACAGTCCGGTGGCTGTCATAATCACAAAAGGGTGGTTGCGCAGCAGGCTTTGCGCCGTTTCTCTCAAGTTCAATCGGGCTGGCACGATTCCAACCGCAGATTGAGACCGCTCGCGCAGCAGCGCCAGTGGTACATAAAAGAGCGGAATGGACACTGCGGCATAGATCAGGGCCATACCGCCATATCCCACCCCCTCAATCAGCCAACCGGCCAGACCGCCCAAAATCAGGCCGACCAGAAACAAAGAAGACGACCAGGCCGACATGCGCACCCGATGTCGGTCGGTCACAGCCAGTTCGGGCAGCCAGGCCATATACGGCACTTGATTGACAGTATAGGCCAAATTGTACAACAACAAAACCGCCGCCAGATAAACCAGATTCCACACCGACTGACCCGCTACCGGCGGAAACCACAGCAGCACAAAACAGGCCAGCATCGGCAGCGCAGAAGCGGCCATAAAGGGAACACGTCGTCCCCATCGGCTGCGAGTGCGATCGGACCATTGGCCGATGGGGATGGTCAGTGCCGCATTGATCACTCGCGTCAACAAGATCGTAACGCCATAAAATGCAGCTGGCGCCCGCGTCACCCCCTCACCCTGCGGCGGCAAGTAAAAATATAACAACCAACCGCTCGCAATCGTCCAGACCGAAGTGCTACCCAACGAAATCAGTGCAAAAAGAACATCGGTTTTTAAGGAGGGCTGTTTTTCATCTGTCATAAGATACCACACAACATTGACCTTGTCAACCCAACTCTGGTACCAGGTGTACTTGATGGTTGAGCCTGTCGAAACCGCGGCCTCTTATTCGGCCACGCACTCGATCACTTGGTTGATCTTGTCGCTCGACACCGCCGGCACCTCGATCACCAGGGTCATGCCACCCAGATGGATGTGATGCACCACCTCTGGCCCCAAAATCATCACCCCGCCTTGCGGCAGCGACAGCTCTCGACAGCGAGTCTCTTCTAAATAGCGAAACTCGACGCTGATTGGAGATTCAGAATAATAAACCTCCCAATGCCGCAGATGGTAATGCGAATCCTGTGCTGCTTTTTCGTTGGCAAAAGACAGCGCAAAAGGTCCCTGAGCATACTGCGGCAGTCCCTGGTTGATAAACTCGCTCGATTCGCAAATACGATTGGGTTCATGCGGGGCTGCATGTTCCCAATACCGCCCGATCAGCGGCTGCTCTGGCTTGGCATCTTCGCCGCGCCCTTGCAGCAGGGTATAGACCCGGCTGGTCAATATCTCTGGCACGATCACCTTGATGTCCTGACGCACATTTTCCGCAAACTGTGCATAGACTTCGTTCAAGGGGATGGCCAATACCTTGCGCAGCCGCTTGGCATTTGTTTCCAGTTCCATATTCATTCTCCTCCACATCTATTTGGCCGGTTCCCCAACACAGATACCCATCAAGGCAATGGGTATCTGTCATGGTTTCACGATTGGGCTACCACATTCATGTCGGGCAGCAAGATATACGGCAGATTGAGGCTGCCATACACCCAGCGCGTCTCGCCGCTCACCGCAGCCACGTCACGCAACAATTCATAAATGTTGCCGGCAATAGAGGCATTTTTCACCCGCCCCACGATCTCGCCCTTTTCGATCTTGAAAGCCAGGCTGAGCGGGTTGGAAAACGCGCCCGAAATGATATTGCCTTGCCCCAGACCCAACACATCTTCGACCAACAGCCCTTCTTCGATGCCGGCGATCATGTCGGCCAGAGATGCCTGCCCCGGTTGGATGATCAGGTTAGTCAACGAGGGGCTCGGTGAGTTGAACAGCCCGCGCGAGCCGTTTCCAGTAGACTCGACGCCCGACTGTGCCGCCGTCTTGAGATCATACACAAAGCTCTTCAAAACACCGTTCTCAACCAGCGTATTGCGCCGATGAGCCACACCCTCGTCATCAAACGGCGCGCTGTCCAGGCGGCCATCCAGCGTGGCATCGTCCAGCACCGAAATTTTGTCATCAAACAGCTTTTCGCCGATCTTGCCGCGCATCGGCGAGATGCCGGTGTACACATTTTTGCCGTCCAGTCCATACATCAACGGCAGGCCCAGCACCAGCGATCCGGTCGGCGAAAACAGCACCGGCATGCGCCCCGACTTGACCGTAGCCATGCGGCGAGCCATTTCCAGCTTGGTGGCCAGGCGGCGAGCCGCGGCCAGGTAATCGGCCTCCCACATGGTCACGCCGATCAGGTCAAACATGATCAAAATGTCGTCGCCCTGGATGCGATTCACTTCGACCATCATAGACAGGGGAGAGCGTTTGAATTCGATTTGCGTTCCGACATGGTTGCACAATGAGGTGTGCTGCACCCCGCGCTCCAACGTCACATCCACCAGAATGCCCGGCTCGGCCGCCAGGAGCAGGTCTATGATCTCCCGCCCCATCTCGACCAGGCGGTCAATCGGCAGATCGGCGATGGTCGGGTCAAACGTCTGCACCGCCGCCCCGGCCTGGGGACCTGGAAACGCCAGCGGTACCTGCTCGCCATAAGCCGCCGATTCCATCACATTGCCGATCAATCGCTCGGTAGCCGTCATATCGCTAGACGCCGCAAAGCCGATCCGTCCATCCTTGACCACCCGCACGGCCACCCCTTGTGTTTCTTGCACCCCGCTCGATTTGAGCCGGTTGGCCTGAAACACCACTTTGGTAGATTCACGCCCCAGCTCGACCACCTCTGCCTGATCGGCCAGCGATGTCAGTCGCTCTAAAATATCCATTTTTTATCTCCTCATAAAAACCAATTGAATAAACCAATCGCCTGTACATCTTTTGCTTGAACATTTCCAAGCTCTGGCTGCTCAAAACAGTAGAGTTCAGGCTTTCAAAACGCCACGGCACAAAGACGTGCTTTGTGCTCGAATATGTCCATAGGTATAGGAGCGCGCGGCAATGGCATTGGCCTCTACTGCTACCGCCGCCAGAACGCCCGGCATCGCTTCGTGCGCCACCACATCCGGCAAATACTCGCTCTCGATGGGGATGGTGATGTCACTGCTGCTGTACGGATAGGGCTTGGAAGTGCCGGATACACATTGAGTGCTGTTGTTACAAAATGCCGTGCAGCCCCAATTCGTGTCCCCTGTAGTACAGGGGGCCAACGGACCTCCACCGACCGGATCCAAAGAAAACATTTGTACCATTACTTGAATTGGAGGGGAATAGACAGTTAACGGTTTGCTCCTTGAAACCGCGTACTGGTCTGTTAATAACACAACAAACACTAAAGCAAGTGATGTCAAAACTTTGATCGGCATTATCAGTCTCCTCTAGCAAGGCTTAATTTATTGTTACAAAGCACACCTGATCTTTTAACGCGAGAGGAGATTTATCCGAGGTAATCCGGCAACTGATCGCTAAATTTTTTCCGTTTGGCGACAAAGCTAATTGAAAACCAGATTGACTTGCACCGCCAAAAACATGGTTAGGCAACATTAAACGAAATTGTTGAATCAAGCTATCCACCATACCAATTTGCTGATGCTGATGTGGATAAGGCTGATCAATATCATTCACGTACCCCATTACTACCAGATAGCGGCTATCGGGGAACCATTCTATATCCAAGACATAACTCCACTCGATTTCAGGACGATACCATTCGCCAGTCATTGTGTTCAGAATGATCAACTTGTTAAAATACATCAACTCTTCTCGGTAACCCACAGCGGTTTGCAAGGCCAACAGCCTGCCATCCGGACTCCACAGCGCATTGAAAACCCGCAGCGGCCCCTGCACCACATAGTCAGTTTGACCCAGGTCCACTTCACACGGCTGATTGGTCTTCAGGTCCACCAGATATAGCCACGGTATCCCATAAAACACTGCTTTGGAGCCATCCGGGCTGACCGATGAGGCAAATTTCACCTCACGCCACGATTGCCAAACATAAGGATCCTCCGGGTATTTGTTATACCGCCACTGCTCCGGGTCAAAGGGAAAATCATACACGTTCAACGACCGGGCCACTCCCGGCGGAAACACGGAGATATTCTCCCTGGCTTGCAACCGGTCGGCATCGGCCAACACCTGCCACGGCAGACTCCCCTTATCCTGGCTCAGCCAGACAGCATACTGCTCCACCCCGCTAAACTGCGCTGTCTTGCGGTCGGTGTAGACCACCCCCTTTTGCTCCTCCACCCAATGCACCTGACGGGCATTTTCCAGATGATCGGCATAGACCTCGATAGCACCCGTGTCCGCATCCACCGTCTCAATAGACTGCTTGAGCGGAATAGTCATATGCACCAACAATCGTCGGCTATCTGGCAACCACTCGATAATATCGATCGGCGCCTCGCGGCTGAAAATCACCTGCGGTTCCGAGAACACAAACCGATCCAGCTGTGAAGGCGATTCGGCCTCTGAAACCCCAGCTTGCTCAAATTGACACAACGGCGGTGGGCGGGTCACCGGACTGACCGAGGGCAACACTGTCGGCTCGATCTGCGGCAGCGGCGACTGAAACTCGACCCTCGTCGGCTCGGACGGGGTCGGATTGAAAGGTGAAGCAAATCGCGATGTCTGGGCCACCTCTCGCGGCAGACTGTTTGCTCGCAAGAACAAGAGCCACACCGCCGCCAGTCCCACCAAACCCACCAGGACTAACAGTCCCCATCCACCTTCTAGCAGCCCCCTCAGTCGTTTCATTTGTACTCTCTCAATTTCAGATTGCCCTGGTAGCCCACATTGCCATAGCCCCATCGACTGGCTCCGCGCTGGCTCATGCCCCGCCCGTGACCCAGGTTCTGAGCCGACGCGTCTGAACTGATCGGGTCGGCTACAGCCACCTCATAAGGCAGCGCCCCGGCAAGGGTGGCATTTCGGGCATCCGCAAAGTATTGGCTCACCGCCGGCCAATCATCATTCGGTGACACACCATAAGAGACATAGTAGCGGCGAGTAACCCCGATGCACACTTTTTATTGAGCCCGATTCAGATTGGTGCTGCTGCACGCATTGGCCAGGTTGTTGGGCATCACACCAGGATTCAGGCTTTCAAAACGCCACGGCACAAAGACGTGCTTGTTAGTCGAGTTATCTATGACGCTTTGTGCTCGAATATGTCCATAGGTATAGGAGCGCGCGGCAATGGCATTGGCCTCTACTGCTACCGCCGCCAGAACGCCCGGCATCGCTTCGTGCGCCACCACATCCGGCAAATACTCGCTCTCGATGGGGATGGTGATGTCACTGCTGCTGTACGGATATGGCTTGGGAGAGCCGGATACACATTGAGTGCTGTTGTTACAAAATGCCGTGCAGCCCCAATTCGTATTCCCCATAGAACAGGGCACGTTAGTAAATCCACCTCCAGCAGTCAATTCATACATCTTAACATTAACCTGTATAGCAGGAGCATAAGCTAAAGATGAGGTAGCTCTTAATATGGAGTGATTCTTGGTGAAAAGTAGTACAACCAACAGCAAAACAAAATTTCCAACCGCAGATAACAGTGCCTTATTCCGCATCATAAGGATTCTTCTTAACGATCAAGGTTGGTGGAAATAAGACATACTGCATCTGTCAGACCATGAACAAATTTATCTGTTACCATTGGACAACTCACACCGATTTTCTGGTTATCAGGTGATAGAGCTAACTGAAATCCTGATTGGACACCTCCGAAAACATAGTCAGCGAGCACAAGATTGAAATCTTGGCCTAAAGCATCAATCAAAGCAAGTTGCTGCTTTAGATAGGAATCCTCACCAATAGTCGTTTCTCCCATAGCTATAAAATAACGGCTATCGGATATCCAGACCATCTCCCAAACATTAGATATACCCAAATCGGGCTGATAAATCTCCCCAGTTTCAACATTTAGGAAAGCTAAACGACTAAAAGGCCATAATTCTTGCGGATACTCGGTCTGGGTAGTTAGCATTGCCAATAAACGACTGTCTGGACTCCACACCATCCTTGTAGCACGAACACTCTTACCCAGGTCCACCTCACACGGCTGATTGGTCTTCAGGTCCACCAGATACAGCCACGGTATCCCATAAAACACTGCTTTGGAGCCATCCGGGCTGACCGATGAGGCAAATTTCACCTCACGCCACGATTGCCAAACATAAGGATCCTCCGGGTATTTGTTATACCGCCACTGCTCCGGGTCAAAGGGAAAATCATACACGTTCAACGACCGGACTATCTCTGGCGACAGACGTTCGATAGCTGCTTTTGTTTGTAATAGATTAGCATCTTCAAATAAAAGCTGAGGAGATTGACTTGTACCTCGACTCAACCATACCCCATATTGACTCACTCCGCTTAACTCTTGGGTTTTATAGTCAGTGTAGACCACTGCGCTCTCGCTAGCTATCCAATGAATCTGGCTGGCATTTTGCAGATTGTCGGCATACACCTCTGTTTGACCGGTAACCGTATCCAATACCTCAATAGATTGTTTCGGCTGATTACGAATATGGAGCAATAAATATTGGCTGTCAGGCAACCATTCAATAATCTCCATTGCTGGTTTACCACTGAAAATCACCTGCGGTTTCGAGAACACAAACCGGTCTAGCTGTGAAGGCGATTCGGCCTCCGAAACCCCAGCTTGCTCAAATTGACACAACGGTGGACGGGTCACCGGACTGACCGAGGGTAACGCTGTCGGCTCGATCTGCGGCAGCGGCGACTGAAACTCGACCCTCGTCGGCTCGGACGGGGTCGGATTGAAAGGTGAAGCAAATCGCGATGTCTGGGCCACCTCTCGCGGCAGACTGTTTGCTCGCAAGAACAAGAGCCACACCGCCGCCAGTCCCACCAAACCCACCAGGACCAACAATCCCCATCCACCTTCTAGCAGCCCTCTCAGTCGTTTCATTTGTACTCTCGATTTGACATGATGCCCCAAGCGCAGTCATCTTATGGCGCACAAGAAACCAGGTTGTCTATCCGATACCCATCTACCATAAATTGATGGCGGTTCGGTATCCCTACGCTGGTCGAAAACCCAAACCGCAGCCCCGAAATATACTGCCCGGCATAGACCCCCATCCCGGCCTGCTCCCATCGCCCGGCGGTACTCTGATACAATGAAGTGCGAACCGTCGTCCACTGACCATCCAATTGGGCATCTATGTAAAGGTTGCCATAGTTGCCCACCAGAGTCTTCCAATAGACACCCACCGTTGTCTGATCCTGTACCAACTGCGGTGAAAACTCGACCTGATGATACCCCACATCCCACGACCCGGCAAAAACCCCATCAGGCTGACCGCTCCCACTCGCACAATTTGAAACCGTGGGGTTGCACCTGACCGTTCCCACCGGATACCAGGTTTCGATGAAATAATCACACTGCACCCCTTGCCAGTTCTTTGACATAATCGGCAGGGTGATTTCATTACAACTGGGGCCGACACACACGCTATAGTCGAGCGTCGGCCAGGACCTACCCGTTTCCCGGTCATGGAAAAATATGGACCCTTGTTTCATATCCATCATCAGCGTATAGACACCCTTAAAGCCCGTATTGGGCCTGACCGGCAGGGTGATCGTTGTCGCAGGCGAACCAACAGTCAACATGCCTGCATTGACGCTGGTTTCACAATTCACGACACTGCCATCCTGCTTTTTCCACTGGCAAGACAAACTCACATCGCTGCCCCAGTTGACCGTGCCAGTGTTTTGCAGTTGGATGGCTACATTGTACGTCGTTCCGACCTGCATATCGGGTGGCACAGTTGCTCCATTGCCCCAATCCACGACCAATGGATTCCAACGATAGTCTGGAGACAGACGAGCATTATTATCATTGGCGTCGCGGAGGTGAACGCCGGTATAGTAATGAAACAGGATTTGCTCCGGCCTGGTCCACTGCACACTCCACGGCGTCAGATCGCCTTTGTAGCCCACATTGCCATAGCCCCATCGGCTGGCTCCGCGCTGGCTCATCCCCCGCCCGTGACCCAGGTTTTGAGCCGACGCGTCTGAACTGATCGGGTCGGCTACAGCCACCTCATAAGGCAGCGCCCCGGCAAGGGTGGCATTTCGGGCATCCGCAAAGTATTGGCTCACCGCCGGCCAATCATCATTCGGTGACACACCATAAGAGACATAGTAGCGGCGAGTAACCCCGATGCACACTTTTTATTGAGCCCGATTCAGATTGGTGCTGCTGCACGCATTGGCCAGGTTGTTGGGCATCACACCAGGATTCAGGCTTTCAAAACGCCACGGCACAAAGACGTGCTTGTTAGTCGAGTTATCTATGACGCTTTGTGCTCGAATATGTCCATAGGTATAGGAGCGCGCGGCAATGGCATTGGCCTCTACTGCTACCGCCGCCAGAACGCCCGGCATCGCTTCGTGCGCCACCACATCCGGCAAATACTCGCTCTCGATGGGGATGGTGATGTCACTGCTGCTGTACGGATAAGGCTTGGTGTTCCCCGGTGCGCATACACTCCAACGTACACCATTTATTGCGTTATTACAAAATGCCGTGCAACCCCAATTTTCACTGATAGAAGAACATCGTCGAGTAGTACGCGCACCCAAGTCAGTCAACTCATACATTGCCACAGTAACTTGAGTTGCAGGCGAATAAGTTAAAGACGGCGCGGCCTCCAATATAGAATAAATACTGACAAAAAATAACTCTATTAAAATAATAAATATTCCAATAATTAACAAAGGAGTTCGGTGTGATCGCATCGGTGATTTTCTACTTGACGATGAAGGTTATTTAATGGAAATCAGACATACTTGATCTTTCAATCCAAGCGAGAATTCGTCCGACACAATAGGGCAATTCACACTTAATGCTTTACTATCCGGTGATAGAGCTAACTGAAAACCTGGTTGAGCACCTCCAAAAACACAAGTAGGAAGTATAGACTTGGAACTTTTTCCTAAAACATCAACCAATGCAAGCTTTTGTTTTAGATAGGAATTTTCACTATCACCTATTTCCCCCATAGTTATAAAATAACGACTATCGGATGCCCAGGCCATCTCCCAAATATGACGCATTTCTAAATCGGGCTGATATACATCTCCTGTTTGAATATTTAGAAAAACTAGATGACTAAAAGGTGGTAGTTCTTGTGCCAATTCAGTTTGTCTGACAATCATCGCCAACAAACGACTGTCTGGACTCCATAACACTGTATTAGCACGGATATATTGACCCAAATTAATCTCACACGGTTGCCCTGTCTTCACATCAACCAGATACAGCCAGGGCACACGATAAAACACCGCTTTGGAGCCATCCGGGCTGACTGATGAGCCAAACTTCACTTCTGCCCAAGACTCCATAAAGAACGAATTTTCCGGGTATTTATTGTACCGCCATAGCTCCGGGTCAAACGGGAAATCATACAGGTTAAAGGCTTGCGCTATACCTGACGGAATCTTTTGGGCGTTTCCTTTGGCTCTTAAAATATCGGCATTGTCTACCTCTAACAAGAGTTGTGCCGCTGCACCTTTACCTCGGCTTAACCAGACGGCAAACTGCCTTATGCCGCTGATTTCAAGTGTTCTGTTTTCTGTATAAACCACAGCATTTTCGCCGGCAACCCAATGCACCTCGTTGGCACTTTGCAGCCCATCGGCATACACCTCTGTTTGACCGGTAACTGTATCCAGTACCTCAATAGATTGCTTGGTCTGGTCACGTACATGCACCAACAACCACCTGTTGTCGGGCAGCCATTCGATAATCTCTATCGCGGCCTCGCGGCTGAAAATCACCTGCGGTTCCGAGAACACAAACCGATCCAGCCGTGAAGGCGATTCGGCCTCTGAAACCCCAGCTTGCTCAAATTGACACAACGGTGGGCGGGTCACCGGACTGACCGAGGGCAACACTGTCGGCTCGATCTGCGGCAGCGGCGACTGAAACTCGACCCTCGTCGGCTCGGACGGGGTCGGATTGAAAGGTGAAGCAAATCGCGATGTCTGGGCCACCTCTCGCGGCAGACTGTTTGCTCGCAAGAACAAGAGCCACACCGCCGCCAGTCCCACCAAACCCACCAGGACTAACAGTCCCCATCCACCTTCTAGCAGCCCCCTCAGTCGTTTCATTTGTACTCTCAATTTCAGGTCGCCTTGGTAGCACACATTGCCATAGCCCCATCGGCTGGCTCCGCTACGAGTCCACCAAAAGAATTCAACGCAAAGAATTTTTGACTCTCCTGAAAAAAGGTGGATTTAACCACAAAGAACACAAAGGTCACAAAGAAAATTCAGGTTGAGCTTGAAATTGTTCAAATACAACATTGAAATAATTAATTCAAGTCTTGACTTTCTTCGTGTACTTGGTGTTCTTGGTGGTTTTTTCAGTGGACTCATTTTTACATTGTTCAAGAAATCTTGTAATATCTGAAATTCTCCGCGTCTCTGTGTGAAAATTGACCTGGTTCAGCGGCTGAGCAACTTGCAAGACTTTTGATATCAGGCTCACCTGCCGCCCATGATCACATTTTGGATGCGCACATGCGGCGCCCCGAACGTCACCGGCACGCCCTGACCGCCTTTGCCGCACATGCCGCCCATCTTGCCCCACTCAAAATCATCGCCGATAGCGTCAATGTTCAGCAGGGTGGTGAACAGGTTGCCGGCCAAAATCACGTCTTTGACCATCTCGGCGATCTGACCGTCGCGGATCATGTAGGCATAGGCTGAGCTAAATGAAAAGTTTTCCAGCTCGGTGTTGCCGCCAAAAGCATCGCAGGCATACACACCCAGCTGAATGTCCTTGATCATATCCTGGAACGAGGTTGTCCCGCCGGCGATGGCTGTGTTGGTCATGCGCACGATGGGCGGATGGCGATAATTTTGGGCGCGGGCATTGCCTGTAGGCCGCTCGCCCATCTTGGCCGCCGTCTCGCGCGAGTGCAGCCGCCCCACCAAAACGCCATTCTTGATCAAGTCGGCGCGGCCAGTGGGGGTGCCTTCGTCGTCATACTTGTGCGTGCCGCGCAGGCCGGGCAGCGAACCATCCTCGAACACATTGAGAATGTCCGAGCCAAACCGCCGCCCCAGCACCATCATCTCTTGCGCCCTGGGGTTCTCGAAAATAAAATCCGACTCGGACAGATGCCCAAACGCCTCGTGGATAAACACCCCGGCCAGCTTGGGGTCAATGATCACCGGATACTGCCCCCCCACCACCGTCTCGGCCGACAACAGGTCTACGGCACGTCGGGCCGCCGTTTGCACCAGCTCTTCCAGGCCTTGCACCAGTTCAAAGCCATTTTGCCCCGACCGGCTTTCGGCAGCCTGCTGCACATTGTCGCCATCGCGGGCCACAGCCACGGTGTACACGGTGACCATAGGCCGTTCTTCTTGAATCAGCGTGCCTTCCGAGCTGGCAAAATAAATGCGCCGGAACGAATCATTGTAAAGCGACATCGTGTCCACGATCTTGGGACTAGAACCCAGCAAGATGCGGTTATAAGACTCGGCCAGATTCTTTTTCTCGGCCATCGAAATGCCGCGAAAATCCTGCGCCAGGCTGGCCGTGATCTGGTCTACCGACACCGGAATGGCCGCCAGTTCGATAGGTGTTTCGCTGTGCGCCACGCGGGCACATTGATAAGCCTGGTCAACGCGCACCGCCAGGTCATCCAGGCTGTTGAATGTAACCATGCCCCAGCCGCCGTTTTTACACAAACAACGCACAATGCCGCCCACATCAATAATAGACTTGGCCTCTTCAAGATTCTTACCGCGATACTGGACGGTGGTAGATTCACTCTCTTCGATCCGAATCTCGGTGTAATCGGCGCGGCTGGTCTTGATCGCCTCGATCATTCGCTCTGAAATCATTTTTTCTCCTTTACCATTGGTTGGAATGAACTCGCGCCGCATCATACTGTGTGCGCGCCTCTTTTTGCTCGGCCGGGTGGCCCACCGACAGCAGGCTCAACACGCCCATCGCTTCGGGGATGTGCAAAATCTCGCGGGTGGCCTGCTCGCGTTCTGATCGCCCATGACAGCCCAGCCACACGGCGCCCAGCCCCAGCCCTGCCGCTGCCACCAAAATGTTTTCAGTGGCCGCAGTGCAATCCTGCACCCACCAGTCCGAAATGGCCGGGTCGCCGCACACGGCAATGGCCAACGGCGCATGCGCCAGCATTTTGCCATAAGGATACGCATCGGCCAGTGCTTGCAAGATGACACGATCGGTGATCACTACAAAATGCCAGGGCTTTTTGTTCGAGGCCGACGGCGCGGCCATGCCCGCCTCCAGCAGGCTGGTCACGTCGGCCTGGCTGACCGGCTCTGAGGTGTATTGACGAATGCTGCGGCGAGAAAAAATCATGTTCAACCTGGGATCCATCGTTTGCTCCTTTCTCATCACGATAACGACTCAACCTGAACAATCCGCCCGCCCCTCCGCAACAGGTCTTGCACCAGCGGATCGCTGTGCGCTTGCTGCTGAATGTCTGGCAAAACGGGCTGCGCCGCTCTGGTGGGGGTCTGGCCTGCTGCGGGCGGCGATGCCGATACGGTCGCAGCAGGCGCCCGCTCAAAAGGGGGCGAGGCCTCTTGAACCACCGACTCACTGGCCGCGCCGGCCACCTGGGCGCGAATCGTGCAACGTTTGCCCAAGACAGAGCGGATTGCTTCTTCGATCATCCGCCTGGTCTCGACCTTTTCCAATTTTTCACACAAAAGGCGGCTGGGCAGATCGAACACCAGGCAATTGCCGCCCTCAATGCCGCGCAAAACCGCCGAGTTGACCAACGCCTCCACCGGACGGCTCTGTGTGCGAATGGCCTGCCGAATCTGCGCCCAGTATTGAGACACCTGTTCCATCGTCACTTCGTCCCCTGTCGGCTCTGAAACTGCAGTCGGCGGTGATTCCGGCTCGGACCGGGGGGGTGTGCGCGACGGTGCAGCAGCCCGCTGCACCGAAACCGGCGCGGGGGTCGAGAGAGATTGCGTTGACACAGTCGGCGTCGGCATCGGTGCAGCCGAATGTGGCGCAGGCTGAGCAGCGGTTATAGGCTGCGAGGCCGCCACCGGGGCCTCTTCCAGCGACGCCTCTACCAGGGCCAGTTCCAGGGTAATCTGATTCTGGTCACTGCCACGCAGGTCAAGCTGCGCCTGGTTGAACAGCCTGATCGCCCGCACCCATTCGCGGGCCGGCAGCCGCCCGGCCAGAGCGCGCAGGTGGTCTCGCGTCTGCGCATCCATATCGGTCAGTGTATCACCGCCGGTTTCATCGCCGATGCGCAGCATGAGCAGTAAGCGAAGATAATCCATAACCTGCTGCGTAAACTGGCGCACATCTATGCCCGACTCGACGGCGCGATGAATCACCTCCAGCCCCCGGCCAGGTTGACGGGCGACCAGATGTTCGAGCAATTCGTAAATCGTTTCCGCGCGCCCCAGCCCCAGCACCGCACCCACCCGCTCGGCAGTGATCTCGTCATCGCCATACGCAGTGAGCTGGTCCAGCAAGCTGATGGCATCGCGGGCGCAGCCGGTGGACATGCGGGCGATAAAGCGCAGGGCCTCTTCTTGTACACGCAGCCCCTCTTGAGTGGCAATGTGCTGCAGCCGCGCCACCATCGCCGACTGGGAAATACGCTTGAAATCGAACCGCTGGCAGCGCGAAATGATTGTGGGCAAAATTTTGTGCGGCTCGGTGGTGGCCAATACAAAAATTACGTGGTCGGGCGGCTCTTCCAGCGTCTTGAGCAGGGCATTGAACGCCGAAGTCGAAAGCATATGCACTTCATCAATGACATACACTTTGTATCGCGCTTCGTTCGGCCTGAAACCCACCTTTTCGCGGATGGCCTCGCGCACATTGTCCACGCCGGTGTTCGAGGCTGCGTCCATCTCGATCAAATCGAGCAGGCGGCCTTCGTTGATGGCCGTGCAAATGCGGCACTGGTTACAGGGGCGTTGGCCTATATCGGGGTGCAAACAGTTGACGGCCTTGGCCAACACGCGGGCCATGGTGGTCTTGCCAGTACCACGCGGCCCGGTAAACAGATAGGCATGCGAGATGCGCCCGCTGCGCAGGGCATTTTGCAGCGTGTGCGTCACATGCTCTTGCCCCACCACGTCGTCAAAACCCTGCGGCCGCCACTTGAGATAGAGGGCTTGAGAAGATAAACCGGCTGTCGTCATAACTCCAATCCACTTGTAAATGACATCAAACCGACCAAGCTCTAGGATGCTGCTGAAAAAGTCCATTTTTACCACAAAGGACACCGAGAACACCAAGATTTGCAATACTTGAGTTTTTAAAATAGGGCTTACGCAGTTCGCCGGCCGAGTAGACCAAGAACTGCGGCGCAATTTTTGCGCTAAAATATCTGTTTTGATGCCAAAATATTGGTTTCGACGGCATTCTCTCGAATGCGCTCAACCAACATTTTGCCCAAGTCCTGTAAAAGTGCTTTGTGTCTTGGTGGTGAGAGAGTTTTTCAGCGCGCCTCTAGTTTACCATCTTTGAGCAATTTGAGCAAACCGCTTTTTTGCCCTGCGTTCCAACATGTGATACACTTGGGCGCATGTATTTGACCCAACTCACGCTCACCAATTTTCGAAATTACGCTCGCCTGTCGTTGTCTATGTCTCGTTGCACCGTCGTGCTGCAAGGCCGCAACGCGCAAGGCAAAACCAATTTGCTGGAGGCCTTGTATTACCTGGCGGCGGCCCGCTCGCCATACACCCTCAGCGACGCGCAATTGGTCAACTGGCTGGCTGCGCAGGACGATCTGCCCCATGCCCGCGTGGTGGCCGAACTAGCCCGCGGCGACATGCTCACCCGCATCGAGATCACCCTAACCCGCAGCGCGCAGAGTAATGGGTCATTCACCAAGCACATCCGCATCAATGGTGTGCCCAAACGCGCCACCGACCTGCTGGGCCAGGTCAATGTGGTGCTGTTTGTGCCGCAAGACATCGCCCTGGTAGATGGCGGCCCCACGCACCGCCGCCGCTATCTGGACGAGATGCTGTGTCAAATCGATCCGCTCTACTGCCAGGCCTTGACACAGTACAATCGCGTGCTGGAGCGGCGCAACGCCTTGCTCAAACTGCTGAACGAACGCGGCGGGTCGGCCAACCAGCTCGATTTTTGGGACGACAAATTGCTCGAAACCGGCTCGTTGATTATGGCCCGGCGGCAGCAGGCGGCCCTGGACCTGGAAGAACTAGCCTGCGCCACACATCAAGAGTTGAGCGGCGGGCAAGAGCGGCTGCGTCTGCGCTATTTGCCTAGCTTTGACCCGGCGCGCAAGATCGGCCACGGCCCCCCAGCCGAACAACTCAGCTTCAAGCTGGACATGCCGCCGCCCATCTCGCTGCCCCAGCCAGTCGAGGCCATCCGCTCCGTCTTTGAAAAGCTGCTGCAAGCGGCACGACGAGAAGAGATTCAGCGCGGCGTGACCACCCTGGGCCCCCACCGCGACGAACTACGCCTGTTCGACGGCCAGATTGACCTGCATCATTATGGCTCGCGCGGCCAGCAACGCACCGCCGTGCTGGCCCTCAAGCTGGCCGAGATGAACCTGATAAAGCGCGCCACCCTGGAATCGCCCATTTTGCTGCTCGACGATGTCATGTCAGAACTGGACGCCGACCGCCGCCGCTATTTGTGCGCCCAACTCGGCCAGGTAGAGCAAGCCGTGATCACCACCACCGACCTGAACGACCTGTCGGCAGAACTGCTGCACACCGCCGCCGTGTACCACGTGTCGCAAGGGCGATTGGAAAAGGCAGCAGAAGGGTTCACCGGGTAAAATCTGATACCCATTGTAAATCGGAATCGAATTGAATCAAAACATATTTCATCGCCAATTTATTCTTTATGCCGCATTTGGCTTACCGCTCATTTTCCTGACGCTCTTTTTCTTTTACCCCTTGACCATCATTCTGCTGCGCAGCCTGGCCCCGGTCGGCTCATCGAGCTGGCCTGACCTGGCCTATTTGCTGCGCCTGCTAGGGTTCACCATCGCCCAGGCCGCGCTCTCTACCCTGATCACCCTGTTGCTAGGCCTGCCCGCCGCACATGTGATGGCCCGCTATCGCTTTCGTGGTCGCTCGCTGCTGCACGCTCTGATCACCATCCCGTTTGTGATGCCCACACCGGTGGCGGCATTGGCACTTTTCACCCTGCTCGGGCCCAATGGCGTGTTGAGCGCAGGTCTGACGCGCTGGTTTCATATCCCTCCATTCGACCTTCAACACACTCTGGCCATCATCTTGATAGCTCATGTATTCTATAATTACAGCGTGGTGCAGCGCGTAGTGGGCAGCGTGTGGGCGCACCTCGATGGGCGGTTGGAAGAGGCCGCCCAGACTTTGGGGGCCGGTCGCTGGCGAGTCTGGTGGGAGATCACCCTGCCACAGCTCACACCAGCCATCGCCGCCGCGGCCCTGCTGGTTTTTGTGTTTTGCTTTACCAGTTTTGGCGTGATCATGATCCTGGGCGGGCCGCGCCTGGCCACCATCGAGGTGGAAATCTATCGGCAAGCCGCCCACCTGCTCAATCTGCCGACCGCCGCCGTTCTATCGGTGCTGCAACTGGGCTGCACCCTGGCGGCAATGGGCGCATACACAGCTCTACAACGTCACACCGCCCGTCCCCTCGATGCCCGCCCCCGCCAGATCGTCCAACAGCCGCCTCAGAGCTGGCGCGCCCGCCTGTGGATCGGCCTGAACGTGCTTATCATGATCGGGCTGCTGTTGACCCCACTGGGCGCGTTGGTCTGGCGTTCGCTGACCCGCGACGGCGTACCGACGCTGCGCTACTATGTAGCCTTGACCCAGAATCCCGGCCGTTCGTACTTTTTCATCCCCCCACTAACCGCCATCCGCAACTCGCTGATGTTTGCCACCCTCACCGTGGCCCTGTCGCTGCCCATCGGCGCGCTCGGCGCGTACCTGCTAACTCATCCTGCCATCCGCAAACGCCGCCTGGTCGCCTGGCTAGACCCGCTCCTGTCGCTGCCGCTGGGCGCATCGGCAGTGACGTTGGGGCTGGGCTATCTGATCGCCTTTGGCCGCCCACCGACCAACTGGCTGGCCTCGCCGCTGATGATACCGCTGGCGCACACCCTGATCGCCTTTCCGTTCGTGCTGCGCAGTGTATTGCCGGCTCTGCGCAATCTGCGACCGGCTCTGCGCCAAGCCGCCGCCACACTGGGCGCGCCGCCATGGCGGGTGTGGCTGGCCGTGGATCTGCCCCTGCTGGCCCGTCCCTTACTGGTAGGCGCCGCGTTTGCATTTGCCATCTCACTGGGCGAATTTGGCGCCACCCTGCTGCTGGTCCGCCGCGAATATGCCACCATCCCCGTGGCCCTCTATCGCTACCTGTCCAACCCTGGTGATATGAACCTGGGCCAGGCCCTGGCACTGAGCGTGATCTTGATGCTGATCTGCGCCGCCGCCCTGATGCTGATCGAGCAATTCCAGATCGGCGAGGCAGGTGCGTTCTAGAAAGCAAAATCGGGTTTTTATGCCTGTTCTAGCCATTGAGGATATTCAAAAACAATTTGCAGATGGATTTGATGTTTTGCGAGGAATCAGTCTGGAGGCGCAACCAGGTGAAATCGTCTGCCTGCTGGGGCCATCGGGCTGCGGCAAAACCACCCTGCTGCGGATCATTGCCGGCCTGGAAAAACCAGACACAGGTCGAGTGATCTTGGATGGGCAAGATATGGGCCAGATACCGGTGCATCGGCGGGGCATCGGGTTGATGTTTCAAGATTTTGCCCTGTTTCCACACCAAAACGTATGGGGCAACGTGGCCTTTGGCCTGCGTATGCAGGGTTTGCCCCGCCCCGAAATCAACCAACGGGTGAGCGAAACCCTGAATCTGGTCAACCTGGGCAGCCTGGCCCGCCGCGACGTCCATCAACTGTCCGGCGGCGAACGGCAGCGGGTGGCTCTGGCCCGCTCATTAGCCCCTCGTCCACACCTGCTCTTGCTCGACGAACCGATGGGATCGCTCGACCGTACCCTGCGCGACCGGCTGCTGGAAGACCTGCGCGACATCTTGAAACGAGTGCATGTGACCACGATCTATGTCACCCACGATCAGACCGAAGCCTTTGCCATCGCCGACCGGGTGATTTTGATGAACGAGGGGCGCATTGTCCAGGCCGGATGGCCCGAAGAGGTTTACCGACAGCCAATCAACGCATGGGCAGCGCGATTTTTGGGGATGCGCAACATTTTGGCGGGGACATGGGTAGAGGCAGGGCGGATCGAAACATCCATCGGGCGGCTGCGGGTAAACGGCAGCGGGCAAGGTGCGACGACGGTGCTGATCCGCCCGGAGGCCGGCCTGCTACGATGTGAACATACCGACCTTGACACGCCGGTTGGTGGCGTCGTATGCAGCCGGGCGTTTTTGGGCGCGACGGCGCGCCTGACCGTCGAGTGTGCCGACACGCTACTCACCCTGGACCTGCCGACCACAGACGATCTGGCCGGGCTGGGCCAGCCGATCACCGTCTACCTTCAGCCGGCCGGCATCGTCTGCCTGCCGCTCAATTCCGACCCTGCGGAGCCACCGGCAGATGCACCGTAAACGTCGAGCCTTCGCCCACCTGACTTTTGACCTCGATGGTGCCACCGTGCTGCTCCACAATGCCATAGCTGATAGACAAACCCAACCCGGTGCCCTTGCCCACCTCTTTGGTGGTGAAAAAGGGGTCAAAAATGCGGGTGAGATTTTCGGACGGAATACCCACCCCCGTATCGCTAAAGGCAATATCCACGCGATCCATCACCAGGCCGGTGACGATGCGCAATGTGCCGCCGTTGGACATTGCGTCATAGGCATTCAACAAAATGTTGAGAAACACCTGCTGCAACTGGTTAATGTCGGCCAACACCGGGGGCAAATTGGGTGAGTATTCTTTGATCAAATAAATGTTGCTGCGGGTAGACTGGTGCGATAGCTCCAATGACGCATCTATAACGTCGTTAACGTTCACCCGGCGCGGTTCGGGCTTGCTGTGACGGGCAAAATCCAGCAAACTCTGCACGATGCGCTTGCAACGCAGCCCCTCCCGCTCAATGGTCGTCAACGGTTTGTAGGTCGGATCGTCTTCTTTGACCCGCTTGAGCAACACCTGGGCAAAGCCCAGCATCACGCCGATGGGATTGTTGATTTCGTGCGCCACGCCGGCGGCCAGTTGCCCAATCGAGGCCAGCTTTTCCGACTGAAGCAACTGCTCCTGAGTTTCTCGCAACTGCCGGGTGCGCTCTTCTACTCGCTGCTCCAATTCCTGGTTGAAATTCTTGACCGTCTCATACAACCGGGCATTGTTGATGGCAATGGCGGCATAATCGGCCAGCGCAGACAGCAAAAACATGTCATTTTCGGTAAAAGCTTTGGGCGAAACCTTGTTATCAATGAGCAACACGCCGATCACATTGGCGCCCATTTTCAGCGGCACGTACACCAGTGACTTGACCAGATAGCCAGTCTTGACTTTGAGCGTCTGGGCGTCGCCCGATTCAAAATATGGCTCGCCGGTCTTGACCACCTGTCCGGCGATGGTATCCTGCACTTTGACCCGAAACCCGCGCGCAAATTTTTCACCCAACCCGCGCGCGGCACGCATATACAGGTCGCCGCTATTCTTGTCAATCAACAACAGCGAGCCTTCTTCGGCGCCGGTGATGTACAGGCTGGCCTCGACGATGCGGTTGAGCAGCTTTTCCAGGTCGAGCATGGCATTGACCGACTTGCCCACGCTGTAAATGATCTGCAATTCTTTTACCCGCCGCTCCAACTGACGGTTGACCTTCATAATGCCTTCGTGCAATTCGTCGCGCTCGCGGCGCAGACGCACCTCGGTCAATGCCCGATCAATGGCTTGCAGCATTTCAGTCGTCTCGTAGGGCTTGATGATATAGTCGCGGGCGCCCAGCCGAAAGGCCTGCACGGCAGTCTCTTCCGAGCCGTGAAACGTCATCAAGATCACCGGTATCTGCACATCACGGTCTTTGAGTGCGGCCAACACCTCCAGGCCGGTCATTTTGGGCATCTTGAGGTCCATAATGATCAGCGCCGGGTCCTCGCGCAGGGCCAGCTCCAGACCTTTGGCTCCATCTTTGGCGGTGATGTACTTGTACCCATTCGGCTGCAAAATATATTCGGTCAAAAATTGCAGGCTGTCATCGCGGTCATCTACGACCAGCACCAGTTCTCCGGCCAAAGCACCCTCCTCACCCAAACAAATCGTCTATCAAAGCCTGCACATGTCCGCGCCGACGTTGTGTATCATCGGCATCCGTCGTAATCTGCACAACCACCTCATCGCCAACCGCCCACCCTGTCACTGGCCAGCACAAGGCCTGGTCGCCCAGATGAATCAAGGTCTGCGCTGCTTCGGCCTGCGCCTGAACGCCCACCGTCCCCACCCAGACGCCGCTGCCGGCAACGGCGGCACTCGGCCCGCTCTGCTCCAAACACGGTGCGGCCTCGATCACCACCGCATCGCCGACCGAGGCATCTTGGGGCAGTTGGGCGCGCGGCCAATCCAGCCGCTGTCCATCATCCAACACCACCACCGCCCACTCTGCTTCCAGTTCGTCTATCACCCCACGCAATCTGGTTGGCTCGTTCTGTTCATCCATCTCACCCGCTCCACCTGTCATTTATCTGACCGAACCCGATAGCCCTGACCGTCCACAGTCACCTCGACCGTGCCGGCCTGATCGGTGCGATAGACCTTGATTTTGCGCCGCGCCAGCCGCTCCAGCACCTCGGCATGCGGATGTCCATAGCGATTGTCTGCCTCACACGAGATCAAGGCAATTTCAGGACGAACGGCGTTCAAAAAAGCATCGCTGCTGCCCGTCTTGCTGCCATGATGCGACACTTTGAGAATCTGCGCCCGCAGGTCGCCGCCCTGATCGATCAGCCATTTCTCGGCATTTTCTTCGGCATCACCGGTCAGCAACACACTCACTTGCCCAAAAGTCAGGCGCAGCACAATCGAGGCATGGTTCAGATCATCGCCTTGAACGGACGCCGAGTCGGGGCGCAAAACCTGCACCTGCACCGCCTCATCGAACGGCACCTCGGCCCCAGTCACGCCGCGAATGACCCGCGTACCGCCCTCGTCGCGCGCCTTTTTCAGTTCTTGCAAAAACTCGGCATAAACCTGCGTAGTGTGCGTCTGTCCGGTCGAAACTACCACGTCCACCGGAATGTTTTTCAGCATGGTAGGCAGCCCGCCGACATGATCGGCATCCGGGTGAGTCAGCACCATCACATTGAGCCGCTCGATGCCCTCATTCTTCAAATAGGGCAGAATGACATCTCGTGCATCACCGGCCGAGTTGCCACCGTCAACCAGCATCGTCTGGCCATTGGGCGAAATGACCAGAATGGCATCGCCCTGCCCCACATCCAGCATCACCACCCGCATCTGCCCCGATACGGCCGGATTGTCCACATCCTCATCATCCAGGTCGAAACACCCTGCCAGACAAAACAGCAACAAAACAAGGCAAAACAATTTTTTGCGCATCGTCAATATCCTTATGAGAACGTCTCAAATGCCGGAATGGACTGCTGCTGCACCCCATCTCTATCGCCGGGGTACACAATATCCCAATAGGGCAACCAGACCACCCCAAACGCCTCGATCATGATGTCGGTTTTGCGTGGGCGCACCTGGATGGTCTGAAATTCCTGGTCCAACGCTTCGACGGCCTGTCGCCAGCGCGACTGGGCATCGTCCTGCTCCTGCTCGCGCCGATCCAGCAAATCTTGAATCTGCTGCTCCATATCCTGAATCGCCTGCACCGACTCGTCCACTTCGGCTTTGGATTGCTCGGTCAATCGCCGCTTACGGCTGGCCGTAGACAGCATACGGCTGGAACGTCGTTTCGCCAGCCAGTTGAAAATAGATTCACCGGCCGAGATCATTTCCTCACGCTTGCGGGCGTCATACTCGGCCTGATCTTGCTCCAGTTCGCGCTCTTCGCGGCGGATGCGCTCCTGCAAACGGGCCATCGGCACCTGATAGCTCTTGTCTATGCGCGCCAGTTCCGCATCGCGCTGCTGCTCAATGGCCTGATAACATCGCCGCCGAAACCTGGCTTCGGCCTCGCCTGGCGCAGAAACAAGATTCAAACGCGAGCAAGACAGCAAGGAAATGACCGTTTCGTGATACACAAAATCCAAAAAACTGCTTTGTAGCGAGTTGATACGCCTTGAATCTCCAAATTGTGCCGGCAGCGGCGCAAAGCGGGCATTTTGCGCCGGATGATCGTCTGGCGGCGTCTGCGGTGACAGAACCAGGCCATCGCGCCACGTCGCCCCATCCCCGCGCCCCGACAGCGGCAGAGCGCGCAAAACGATGACCCGCTCGTGAATGTTGCGCCGGTCATGGTCTATGCGCGCCAACGCACGGGCCAAAACCGCCGGACGATAGACCAGAGATTTGTCTTGATAAATGATCGGCCGACCCTGTGCCTCGATGCGGCGAACTGCCCATTCCAACGGCGTCTGCACCGGCCAAAAATACGACCTGACCTGAGCCGGCAAAACGGGCGGCGTGTCGGGCCACGCCTGCCAGATCGGTCGCCTGGTTGCTTCTCGGCCTGTCTCGGTCGCTGGCTGTAGCACCGCCGCCGGCAGGGGTATAGCCGCCGGCAGGGGTATAGCCGCCGGCAGGGGTATAGCCGCCGGCACAGCCAATGTCGAGACAAACGACGTCGCGTTGGGCGTCACCTCTTGGGCCATCAATTGCCGAATCTGCGCTCGCGTCAACGGGCCAGGCAAATAGCACATGGTTTGGCGAGCTTGAAACAGCACCGGCTCATCGCTCCGGGCGCGATAAAGCAGAAAATGGCGCGGCCTGAGTTGGGCCAAAAGCGCATCCAGAGAGGACCGATCCATCGACGCGCCGGATGACGGCATCCCTGCCAGCCCCTCCAGCGCCCGCTGACGGTCATTGGCCGTTTGCAGCTTGCCGATAAACCACGAGCCAATGTTCGACAATCCCTTGTAATCCAGATCTACCGGATTCTGCGTAGCCAACACCACACCCAACCCCTGTGAGCGCGCTTGCTTGAGCAGGCTCAGCAGCAGCTTTTTGGCGGGCGGATTGGCCGGATGAGGCGGCATCAAACCATACAACTCATCTACATACAACAAGGCCCGCAGCGCAGCGACGCCCGGCTGCCGACGTAGCCATGAGCGGACCTGGTCCAGCAGCAGGGTCACAAAAAATGTACGTTCGACATCCGAAAGATGCGCCAGGGAAAAAATCGAGACCTGGGGGCGGCCATCCGACATGATCATATCGTCCACTGACAGCGGGTCGCCTTGCAGCCAGATCGAAAACTGGGGAGATGCCAACAGCCCGTTCAACGCCATCATCAGGCGCACGCGCTCTTTTTCGGGGTAAAACACTTCGAGCGGCAAAACGCCCAACCGGTCCAGGGGGGGACGGTGCACTTGTACGATCAACTGAGCCAGGTCCATATCCTGCCCGGCCCGCCAGGCCTGCTCAATGATCGTAGACAGCAGGCTGTGTTCGCGCCCACTGATCGGGTCGCTCTCAATGCCCAACAGAGCTAGCAAAGCCGCCACTGTGCTAGAGATGGTTTCTCGCAATGTTTCGGCTTCGCGGCTCCAATCCAGGGCCGGAGCGCGCAGCGAATGGATCACGTTCACCGGCCGGCCGGCATCGCTGCCCGGCGTATAAATAACAAACCGCGCCGCCGCCTGAAACCGCGCCACCCGGGCGCCATCCATATTCCACCTGGACAACTCTTCACGCCAGAGACGCGCCGTCTGCTCTGCATATTCATCAGGCGTCAGACCAAGCCGTTGCGCACTGGGGCCATCTGTCCAGGGGCGAAAATCGGCTGGCTGCAAACGAGGAAAAGCCAGCAAGAGGTTCGTCAAGTCGCCTTTGGGGTCAATCACCAGAGAGGAAATGCCTTGAAGCGTGGCTTCTTCCAACAAAGCAATGCCCAACCCGGTTTTGCCGCTGCCGGTCATGCCCATGCAAACCGCGTGGGTCATCAAGTCATTGAGGGGGTAAAAAAAGGCATCGGCCAACATCTCACCACGTCGAACCAGACGCCCCAAATAAAGATGGTCCTGCGTTTCCCAAGACATAGCCCGGCTCTTGCCGCTCCTCTCACATTAGTTGACCATCTACATCGGCGCCAGTTCGACCAGGATCACCGAAATGTTGTCATGGCCGCCGGCCTCATTGGCCTGACGCACCAGACAAGCGCACGCCTGCGCCAGGTCTTGATCTGACATGGCGCCCTGCCATAATGCTTCATCCGTCAACATGGTGCTGAGGCCGTCCGAACAAAGCAGCAGCACGCGACCCGGATAAAGCGGCTCGACAAAAACATCCACATCCAGATCCAGCGTCTCACCCAAAGTACGATAGATCACATTGCGGTGCGGATGTAGACGCGCCTGCTCTGGTGTCAGTTGTCCGCCGGCCACCAACTGCCCTACCAGTGAGTGATCTCGGGTGATCTGGCGATAGCCATCCGAGGCGCACAAATAAGCACGGCTATCTCCCACATTGGCAATATAAGCCGTATCATCTACCACCATCGCCCAAACCAACGTGGTGCTCATGCTGGTATGCATATCCTGGCACAATTGATACAGAGATTGATTGGCTGCGCGGGTGGTTTCGATCATCCAAGAGGTTGGGTCAGTCAGAGGAAAACTGCCCTGGCTTAAATAGGGCGAGATCACATCGCAAGAAGATTTTTGCACAATCACGTCAATCACCTGCTTGCTGGCTATTTCACCCGATGATCGCCCGCCAACCCCATCAGCTACGGCATAAATGCCCAAAGGCAGACTCACCGAGTTGCTGATCCGGTTCATTTCCAGCACCAGCAAGCTATCTTGATTGACCTTGCGCACCTGGCCGATATGAGTCATTCGACCGGAACGCAAATCAATACACAGAGGGCAAAATATCGAATCCGACATTGCTTCGGTTGGAGGGAAAAACGCCGGTTCGTCCAGGACCGCCGAGGAGAGTGCGGCCCGACATTGAGCGCACCAACCTGCATCATCCTGATTTTCAAATCCGCATGCGGGGCAAATCTGTGCCATTTCCGACTCCTCCCCACCACATCGAGAGCCAATGCACCCGGTCAGGGCAAAGCCAGTATAGCATGAAACAAAGGCAAATGCAATCTGTAAAAAAAAGGGTCATATCTTGCTGTACACAAGATATGACCCTTTTAATGTCCTATCGGTTACTTGATTTCGACCACAGCGCCTTCGGCTTCGAGCTTGGCCTTGGCATCCTGAGCCGCTTCTTTGGTCACATGCTCCAGGATTTTGCTGGGGGCGCCATCCACCACTTCTTTGGCTTCTTTCAGGCCCAGGTCGGTCAGTTGACGCACCACCTTGATGACCTGAATCTTTTTCGCGCCAACATCTTTCAAGATGACGTCAAACTCGGTCTGCTCTTCCACCACCGGGGCGGCTGCCGCAGCCGCGCCTGGCGCTGCCGCCATCATCGCTACCGGAGCGGCCGCGCTCACGCCCAGCTCTTTCTCCAGCATCTTGACCAGTTCGGCTGCTTCCATCAAAGAGAGACTTTTGATCTCTTGGACCAATTGATTCAAATCTGCCATTGTAAATTTCCTCCTCTATGATTAACTGACTACGCTGCAGCCTGCGCCTCAGACTGGCCCTCTTGGAGTTGATCTACGCGCGCCTGCAACACATTGACAATTTGACGAACACTGTTGGCAATAACACCCGACAACTGCGAAGCCGGAGCCTGGATGCCGCTCAAAATCTGGGCAAACAAGGTGCTCTTGGACGGCAACTCGGCCAACGACTTGGCCTGCTCGGCATTGAGGACATCACTACCCACAATGCCACCCACGATGGCAAAGGGTGTGTCCGGCGGAAGCACCACGCCGAATTCGTTAATAGCTTTGACCGTAGTGGCAATATCCTCGCCGCAAAAAACCGCGCCGATCGGCCCAACCAGGTGCGGCAAAGCAGACCAACCGGCCTGCTTGAGCGCAATGGTCAGAAGCGAGTTCTTGATCACCATATAGCTCGATCCGGTCTCGCGAATTTTGGTGCGCAGCCGCGTCACATCGTTCACCCCGATCCGGCTCATCTGCACAAAGACCACAGCCTGCCGGCCGTTCAGCATGTTGACATAGTCTTCAATTCTCTGTTGTTTCGTTTCTTTTTTGACGGCCAAGTTTCACTTACCTCCTTGAAAAATAAACGCCTCTGCCGTACAGCAGAGGCGCAAGAAAACCATATTCTGGTTCCTGTTTGCGGGCCTCTGCTGGATGATTAAGCACATAATGTGCCCCGGCGGTCTACGGCTCAATATAAAATTATTGTTGACAAAATTACGCAGTGGCCTCAATCCCTTGCGCCAACGAAGTGTCCAATTTGACTCCAGGTCCCATCGTTGAAGCAACAACAATCTTGCGAATGAATGTTCCTTTGGCCGTTGCAGGCCGGGCGCGACGCACAGCATCCACAAAAGCGACCAGGTTCTCCAACAACTTGGCACTCTCAAAGCTGATCTTGCCGATGGGCGCATGCAAATTAGAGGTCTTGTCCACGCGAAATTCAACGCGTCCCAACCGCGACTCTTGAATCACCCGACTCAACTCATTGCCCTGCACAATGGTGCCGGCCTTGGGGTTGGGCATCAACCCACGCGGCCCCAACACACGCCCCAAACGTCCCACCACACGCATCATCGGCGGAGTAGCCAGGACAATATCAAAATCAAACCAACCCTCTTGAATCTTTTTGGTCAGGTCTTCACTGCCAACATAATCTGCGCCGGCCTCTTGAGCAATGCGGGCGTCATCTCCTTCGGCAAAGACCAGGATACGCACCGTCTTGCCCAGACCATTGGGCAGCAACACCACGCCACGCACCATCTGATCGGCATGCCGTGGGTCTACACCCAGGCGCATATGCACCTCGACGGTGGCGTCAAAACGAGTAAACGAGGTTTCTTTGACCAGATTGATCGCCTCTTGCGGCGAATACAACCGCGTCGGGTCAACTTTTTTAGCTGCTTCCAGATACTTTTTACCGTGTTTTGCCATTTTATCTCTCCTGTGGTCCTAGCGAGTTGATCAAACTCTGCCACGAATAAAAAAGGGTCAGCCGACAATTCGACCGGCTACGCCCCTTCGATCTCGATGCCCATGCTGCGCGCCGTACCCATAATTTGCCTTTCCGCGCCTTCGATGTCTATGGCGTTGAGGTCCTTCATCTTGGTCTCGGCAATCTCGCGCAATTGCTGCCGTGTGATCTTGCCCACCTTGGTACGGTTCGGCGTTGCCGACCCTTTGGTCACGCCGGCTGCTTTGCGCAGCAGGTCATAAACCGGCGGTGTCTTGGTCACAAACGTAAAGCTATTATCCGAAAAAATGGTCAACTCGACCGGCACAATGCTCCCAGCCTGGCTGGCCGTCCGCGCATTGTATTCTTTGCAAAAGGCCATGATATTGATGCCATGTGGGCCCAAAGCCGGGCCAATCGGCGGCGCCGGAGTGGCCTTGCCAGCCAGAATCTGCAACTTGACAAACGCTTTGACTTTTTTCACCTGCTATCCTCCTCCATCGGCTCGCCGCCGACGCGCAACTAGACTTTTTCTACCTGCAAAAAATCAAGCTCAACTGGCGTTTCACGACCAAAGAACGAAACCAACACCCGCACTTTGGCCTTTTCCAGATTCATATCATCTACCGTACCGATAAAATCGGCAAAGGGACCCTGGATGATGCGAACTTTTTGTCCTTGCTTGAATGTCACTTTGACTTTGGGCGCTTCGGCCTCCATACGCGTCAAGATGCGCGTCACTTCTTCATCTCGCAACGCAGTTGGCTTGTTACCCATCCCTACAAAACCGGTCACATTGGGTGTATTGCGCACCACCGACCATGAATCGTCATTCATAACCATTTCGACCAAGACATAGCCCGGAAAGATACGCCGCTTGTATTCGCGCCGCTTGCCGTCTCGCACCTCAATCTCGTTCTCGGTCGGCACAATCACCCGAAAGATCTGTTCTTGCATATTCATTGAAGCAATACGCTGTTCCAGATTCCGTTTGACCTTGTTCTCATAGCCCGAATAGCTATGAATCACATACCAGTGACGCTGTCCCGATTCGGAGCCCTGGTCTTCGGTCATATCTTCAATTGACGACTCGTACATCCCAGCGTCGTACATGCTCTACACCACCTCAAAATGCCGGATGTGTTAACCTACAGCCTGGACGATAAAGCTGAATAACCAGGCAAAAAACCAGTCAATCAGACCCAGCATAGCCGACATAGCCACCGTCACTCCCAGTACAATACCGGTCAGCCGCACAGCCTCTTGACGGGTAGGCCAGTTGGTCTTTTTCAACTCGGACCAGGTCAGACGGAAATAGCGCACAATCTTGTTTTCATGCCGCCTGCCATCTTTGGGCTTTTGAGATTTGGACGCAGCAACTTTGGCAGGCTGCTCGCGCGCTTCCGGCTCGGCGTCCTTTTTCTCGCGATTTGGTTTGGGTGTGATCGCTTTGATTAATTTCAAGGCCCTACTCCCCATAAAAATTCATTTTGGGCTTACGACTCAAGACACCGTCTCATGTGCGACGGTGTCTTGACGAGCAGGCGAGGCGGGAATTGAACCCACAGCCTACGGTTTTGGAGACCGTTGCTCTGCCAGTTGAGCTACTCGCCTGAGTGGTGATTGCTCTGCCTGCCGACGGTGGCCTGTCCGCAGGCAGAAAAATCACCTATCTTGCCTCACGATGCACAGTATGCCTGTGACAACGACGACAATATTTTTTGAGTTCCAAACGCGCCGTGGTCTTTTGACGGTTCTTTTCCGTCAGGTAATTCCGTTCCTTGCACTCTGAACACGCTAATGTAATAGACAACCGGACTGCTTTTTTGGCCATGGTCTCTCAGAGCGGGGCATCCCCCCGGCTCTACTCCTTTCGCTCTATTCGACAATCTCGGTGAGCACACCCGCGCCCACAGTCAAACCACCCTCACGGA
>CAYVBK010000029.1:0-63992 GCA_964449465.1 uncultured Anaerolineae bacterium | reverse complement strand
TTTATGTCAACATAGCTTTTTATGTCAAGGGGCCAGCCCCTTGACATACCCCGTCAGGGGTGCTTCGCCCCCCGAACCCCCCGAAAACCGGGGTGTTTTCTGTCGTCACAGACCAGGCAAGGGCAATAGCTAGACATAAGAACGACTTTGGCCTGGTTTTCAGTCCCTGCCGACAGAATGTGGGTGGCTTTTGGGGCGTCGTAGGAGGCGAGGTTGCCCCCTACAGTGAAATGGGCATCAGTCCTTTTTCAGACGGCAGTTCATAAAACATCGTTTTTAATCTAAAAATTTTTATATGTCCATCAAAAATGAACGAACCAAAAGGATTGAGCCTGTCGAAACCAACAAGCACCCCCAAACTGCACCCTGGCCCACACTTGACATCTCAATCCGATTACGCTAAGATCGACAGGCAAGACTCGCTTTCATTTTACATCCATTGGAGTGGGAAATGCAAATTTTGGCCGTAGACATTGGCACCAGCACCCAAGAAATACTGCTATTGGACAACCATTTGGGCGCGATCAAGATGACCATCCCCTCTCCCAGCGCATTTCTGGCCCGCGCCATCCAGGCCGCCACCCGGCGCGGCGAAGACCTCTGCCTGACCGGCGTGACGATGGGTGGGGGGCCGTGCATCTGGGCCGTGCGCCGCCACATTCAGGCCGGGCATCGCGTCTATGCCACCCGCGACGTGGCGCACATGTTCGGCGATAACCTCGACCAGGCTCAGGAGAGCGGCATCCTCATCGCCGCCGATCGCGACTGTCCGCCGCGCACCGTCCGCCTGGAAATGCGCGACCTCGACCTGTCTATCATCGAACGCACCCTGCTGGACTGGGGCATTCGCCTGCGCCCCGATGCCCTAACTCTGGCCGTTTTCGACCATGGTGCCGCTGCATCAGGCGACGGATCGTCGGGCGACGAATCTCGCGTCCGGCTGGCCTGGCTGAGCCGACGTATTGAGAAACACCCTCATTTAACCGCTCTGGCCTGCATGCGCTCCGACATTCCCCCCGACATGCGCCGCTGGCGCGCCCTGGCCGTCTCGGCGCCGCCCACCATCCCTCTGATGGTGATGGACCCGGCCTGCGCAGCCTTGTTGGGCGGTCAACAAGACCCGGCCCTTCGACATGAGAACAGCCTGCTGATGGCGCATGTAGGCCACATGCACACCCTGGCCGTTCACCAGCGGCACGGCCGCATCATCGGCCTGTTTGAGCATCACACCAGCCGGCTCAGCCCATCCCGCCTCGACGCGTTGCTAACCGACCTGGCCGATGGTGTCCTGAACCCGCACCACCTGGCCCAGGAGGGCGGTCACGGCGCCCTGATTCTCGATGCGTCGCCCGGCCCGACGCCGCGCCTGGCCGTGACCGGCGTCAAAAGCAGCCTGGTGAGCGAAATGACCCCCCGTCCCCACCTGGTCGTCCTCTATGGCGATGACCGTTTTCTCGGCTGCTGGGGGCAAATCCTGGCCTATGCCGCGCTCAACCCCAACCTGGCTCCGCTCATCCAGGAAGCATTGGCCGTCATCGAGCAGACCCAATCCGGCGATTGACCGTCCCGCGATCAGGCATCTGGCCACTGTTTGCCCTAATCAGGCTGTACACAGCGGACCAAGTCCTCATGCCGGCGAAACGCAGCCACCTGACGCACAAACGAACGCAGATTGGGGTGCTGCGCCCGCAGCCATTCCAGTTGTCCACCGATAGGATTGCCGGCAGATGGGCTGGTGGCATACGAGCCGTAAAAAGCAAAATAGGCCTGGTTGATCTTGCGGATCGAGTACCCCTGCGCCACAAACATCCGCCGCCGCTCTTCCATGTACTGCTCTGCCGCCTCGATCTCGCCGCCGGCCAGCAGATCATCCACCCGCAGGCGGGTATGGCGCATCTCGCGGTTGAAATCAAACACGTCGAGCGGCGGCTCATCCGGCCAAACCAGGTCGCCGGCCGACATGGGCGGTGCATCAGGCGGAGCTGGCCAGGTCGGCAATCGGTCGGTCAGCTCGGGGTAATCGCGCAAGATGGTGCGCCGTCCCACTTCGCGCCCCACAATGCTGGCCGTCGTCTCGTTGATGCTGGTCATCTCGCCGCTCTCGTTGTAAAGATAGCCCAAAGGATGAAACAACAAGAAATGATGCGCCCATTCGTGCGCAAACGTGTCGCTGAGCCAGATCAGTGAATCGGTTTCCAGGATCATGGCCGGGTAGGCTGACAGTCCGCCGATGGGCGTCACCAGCGACCGCCGGGTGACAAACCGCCCATCCAGGCGATCTTCCAACGCATCTTGCTCCGCCAGGCTCAGGCCGGCGTCCAATGTCACATCGGTATCGCGGCTGATCCGCTCGCGCGCCGAAATCACCAGCAGCAGCGGCAGTTCGGTAAAACGCAGCTTGACCGGAAGCCAGACATAGCCCCATCGCCCAAAACCTTCCTCTTGCAACGAGGCACTCGTCTGCTCTTCTAAAATGCCCTCCACCAGATTTTGACGTTGCGCCAGCCAGTCGCGCAGGTCGGCCAACTCGCGCTCCCGGTCGGCAGCCCGCCACGCCGCTTCTGCACCCGAAAACTCGCTGTAAATGCCACGAATTTCGCCGTTCAGCTCATTCACCCGCTGCAAAGCAGCAAAATAATCTGTCACCAGGCGATGCCGCTGCGCCTCGCTCAATGTGTCTTGCGGAGCAGCAAATTCCATCCCCAGCTTGACCAGGCAGGCCTGCACTTCCCAGGCGATCAGGTCAAAAGCCCATCCGCCCACTGTGTCGCTCAAGCGCGCCCGAAAATAATCGGTCGGCAGCACACTGTCGGTTTGCACAATCCCCCATACCAGCAAGCACACTGCCACAATCCGCCCGATCCGGTCGGCCAGATTTCGGACATTGTTATAAATTTTATGTGTTCGGTTTTCTTTTTTCATCGCCATTCATATACCTGATAGTCTCCCACCACGCCCAAACCGGCCGCCGCGCCAATTTCGACAAGTTCAATTTCGACGGGCTCAATTTCGACAGACTCAATCGGCGCCTGCATCCCCACCTTGCGCGGCCTGCCGCCGCCCAGATCATGCCCCCAGCTCAACGCGGCGTCGAACAGCAAACGGATGGCCTGCCCATCCACACCGCTGCCAGCCTCCAACCAACCGCCCTCGTATTGCAGCGTTTGCACGTAAAGCAGCTCTAAAAATCCTCTCGCGCCAGACTCGCCATCGGCCAACCAGTACACATTTTGCGGACGCTGGAGCAAGGCGCGCACGCGCTGCACCGCGCAGCCCGACATACGCGATAAAGCCTCCGCATCGTCCAGGTTGGCCCGCCGCACCGAATGACCGCTCCCGGGCGCCGGCCTCTGCGCCGACACATCGTACACCAAGAGCCGCACAGCTATGCGTGGCGCAAACCCACTGCGAGCAAAGGCCCGCTGCGAAGCCCGATTGTGGCAGGCGATCAGGGTGCGGGCTGTCCAACCTGGCGGACAGCCCGCCACAGCCTGCACCACCAGCGCTGTGCCAATCCCCTGCCCTTGCGCCTGCGGATGCACCGCCAGTTCGTCTATTTCCCACCGGTCGGCCGACAGGCTGCGGGTGGCAAACGCCGACACAAATCCCACCACCTGCCGGTTCTGTTCAGCCACCCAAACGCGCTGCCCCCCTGTCGCACTGACCTCCAACAGCTGCCCCGGCTCATCGCGACAGTCGCCAAACGTGGTCGCGTCTACCGCCAGAATTCCTTGCGCATCTTGCAGGGTCGGCATCATGGGGCGAATTGAAAAATTTTGCACATCACCCTCCCAAAATTTACAGAAATTTCACATCAACCCTATTCCATTAACCGGTTTTATGTGTTATATTAGCTACAATGACCCAATAGGAGGAATCAATATGTGGAAAGAACTTTTTGAGCGACCTGAAAATTATGCCCTGATTTTGCTCTTATTCTCCCTTTTGACCTACAGTGCCATCGGGTTGGGATAATATCACCGCGCATTTTTTCACGGGAGCCTGTGCTCCCGTTTTTTTTGCCCCTGCGCCCAAACCGGGTATAATACAGCCAATACTCGTCAATCACCCGGAGGTAGCATCCTTGCCTGATACCCCATTGCGCTCCACTCGTGCCTTGCTCTGGATTTTGATTTTTGTCAGCGGAATGACCACGATGGCCGTCGAAATGGCCGCCTCGCGACTGCTCGGCCCCTATTTCGGCGACTCGAACCTGGTCTGGGCCAACCTCATCGGCCTGGTCCTGATCTGCCTGACCCTGGGCGGCTATGCGGGCGGCCGCCTGGCCGACCGTTATCCGCGCCCGGTCACGCTGTACCTCATCACCACCCTGGCGGCTTTTTGGGTGGGACTGACACCCTTTGTCGGTCGCCCGCTGCTGCGCCTGGCCCAGCACGCTTTTGTCAACATGGACACAGCATTGGTGGCTTTTGAGGCCATTCAATTTGGCGGCTCGTTCGTGGGGGTGCTGCTCTTGTTCGCGCCGCCGATTGCCCTGCTAGGCTGCGTATCACCCTTTGCCATCCGCCTGGAAACCAAAAAACTGCACACGGCCGGGCGCAGCGCAGGCCAGGTCTATGCAGTTTCCACCCTGGGGAGCATCTTGGGCACTTTTTTGCCCGTCTTGCTGTTGATCCCCTGGATCGGCACGGCAGGTACTTTTACGTTATTTAGCTTTTCGCTGCTTGTTGTATCGTTCATCGGCTTGATCTTGCATCGCGCCCGCTGGCCGCTGATTCTCAACGGCATCCTGATAGCCATCCTGGCCCTGATCACCACCTTGTGGCCGCAGCACACAGTCAAGGCCGATGAGCGCATGATTTACGAATATGAATCGCGTTACAACTATATTCAAGTGCTGGATGTCCAGGGCGTTCGCTATTTGATGCTGAACGAAGGTCAGGGCGTTCACTCGATCTATGACCCCGATACGTTGTCTACTTTTGGCACATGGGACATGCTGACGATGGCGCCGCTGTTCAACCGCCCCCCCTTTACCGTCAACCAGGTCAAACGGGTTTGCATCATCGGCCTGGCCGCCGGCACCTCGGCCCGTCAGGCCAACGCCATCTATCCGCAGGTCGAAATAGACGGCGTCGAGGTAGACCCGGCCATTGTCCGTGTGGGGCGCACATATTTTGACATGAACTGGCCCAATTTGCACGTATTTATCACCGACGGGCGTTTTTTTTTGGAGCAGACCTCATCGCAGTATGACCTGGTGATCATTGACGCTTACCGGCTGCCTTATATTCCCTTTCAACTGGCGACCCGAGAATTTTTTAGCCTGGTGCGTTCGCGGCTGTCGCCGCAAGGGGTGGTGGCAGTCAATGTGGGGCGCACCGAGAGCGATTATCGGATGGTGGAAGCCATTGCAGCCACACTGGGCACCCAATTCCCCACTCTCCATGCGATCAATATGGCCGGTACATTCAACACCGTGCTGGTGGCCACGCTAGAACCAACAGAGGCCGACAATCTGGCCCGCAACGCCGCCCTGGCCGAACATCCCTTTATCCGCGAGGTAGCCGGGCGGGCGCTGCCCAATTTGCATCTGCTGCGCGGCGACGGCCTGGTTTTCACCGATGATCGCGCCGCCGTCGAAAGCCTGACCAACGCCATCGTGCTGCGCTATCTGCTCAAGGGAGAATAAAAAGATGGATCAGCGATGGAAACGAAACCGCACAGGTTGGCTTGCCGCAGCCTGGCTTGTCGGATGGGTGATCGTTTTGGCCGCCTGCAAGCCATCGCCGCTCACGCCTACCATTGCGCCGACACCTACCACGCCGCCCACCGCCACCCCCACGCCCGACATACCCACCGCCACGCCCACCCCGGCCATCTATGTGGTGCAGCCCGGTGACACCCTGTCGGCCATTGCCGTCCGGTTGGGCGTGCCGATAGCCGAGTTGCAAAAAGCCAACAACATCCAGGACCCCAACCTGATCTCCGCCGGTCAAAGGCTGATCATTCCCGGCCCCACCACTGCGCCGACGCTCACCGCACCGCCCACCACCACGCCCACACCCAACATTCCGCCACAGCTCGAGATTGTGGACGTGTTGGGTCGCGGCGCGCCCGACGCCGAAGTGGTGATCATTCGCAACGGCGGGCGCAGCGTGTCGTTGAAAAACTGGACGCTGCGCGACAGCCGCGGCAACGTGTTTGTTTTTCCTGACCTGTATCTGGGCAGCGGGGCCGAGGTGCGCGTCCATACCGGCGTGGGCGAAAATACGCCGCTGCATCTCTATTGGAAGCGCAATCAACCGGTGTGGGAAAATGCCGGCAACACGGCTATCCTGGCCGACGAGCGCGGCGTGATCTATGCCAGCAAACCGCTAAACTAGCCGCCATCCACATTGGGCCCCGGTAAAAGCAGATGATCGTCCACCGCCTGCCCCTGCGCGTCTCGCACTGGCAAACGCTGCATCGTTTTCAACAAATACCAACCTATCACCACGCGATAGCTACCTGATGGCGCGCCTTCTTGCAGCCGCACCTGATAGCGATCCACCACCTCTTCACCCACCCGCCATTGACTGGTGGGATGCGTGCCATCTTGCGGCCACACGTCAATCTGCCCCTTGAGCGTACCGTCGGGAGACAAGAGCTGCACAAACAGGGTATAATCCTCGGCCATCGCCCGCATACACTGCCAGCGCACATCCACATCAAGCAATTGACCGGGCGACAGAGATGATGGAGACAGGTTGGCCTCTAGCAGCAAAATGCGATCATCAAAGTTGATCGCGCCGGGTGCACCTTGCGGCAGCCCGGCAAGAGTGACCGAGGGCAACGAAAGAACGGTTGTCATAGGCCTGAGCCAGCCCGGCGAAAAACGATCTGGCGCGTCGTTCGCCCCCATCAAACGAACCATCACCTGCACCTGGGCCGCATCCCTCTCGGCCGGCATCGTCAGCGGATGGGCGGTGATCACCGTGTCGCCAGGCCTCCACTGTGAGGTGGGGTACAGGCCATCCCCCAGACTCTGCCACTGCCACTCACCCTGACCATCCTCGCCCATCACCCTGATGCCGATCTCACGGTCGGGCAGAGGCTCATTCACCTGCCAGTAAAGATGGAGCGTCACCCGACTGGACGGTGCCGCCTGCTGTGGCAGGTCATGGCCGATCAGTTGCCACCGCTCCGGCGACACCACCCGCAGCGGACGCAGCGGACGTGGCGCAATCGAGCCAACGGTCACATCTATCCGACGCAAAGGCAGCCATATCTGCCCCTCAACATATTCCAGCCCTTGAGTAGAAAAAGGCGGCCGCAAGCTCAACTCCAGCCGATACGAGCCGGGCAGCAGCGACTCGGCCAACGGCACCTCGAACCAATCCTGCACCACCTCGCCAGGCTTCCAGGCTGCTGTCGGGTACATACCGTTCACCGGGTGTTGGCCCGCCGACCAGACCACCCGCTCCAGGGCGTCTACCAGGCGCAAATGAACCTGATAGTTGCCCGGCACGGTCGCCGGCGCATACCAACGCAAATGAACATAGAGCGAACGACTGGGGACGACCTGATCGGGCATGTCCACCTGATAGCCCAACAGGTGGATGATCGTTTCGCCGCCGGCCTGCCGAAAACCGGCTACGCCGGGCAAATCCTGTTTGGACGGCGTCTGCGGAAATGTCCCCACCTCGACCAGCGGCCCCAGCGCACGCAGGTGATACGGGCCATCCAACCCCGGCAGGAAACGGGCCAGGTACACCGTTTTGCCGTGCGCCAGATCCCAAACCAGGTGATCCAGGTAGGCTTTTTCGTCGCCCAAGATCACCGCCTGCACATCGGGACGCCGCCCTTCTACACGGGTAAAATAGTCCAGCGGGGGATGCTTTTCGCGGTCGGCCAGAATGGTGGCCTGCGAGGCTATGTCCAGCCCCACCACATACTCACCCCAATGCGTCAGTCCCCAGGCGGCATGGCGATCTACCTGCGGCGCGTTGCCCCAGATCAATGCCAACGGCATCAATGCCAACGGCATCAATGCCAGCAGCGACCAGGCCGCCCGGCGAGCATCTGGCTGCAAGGCCGTAACAACCCATCGCTGCCCTTGCCGCGCCAGCCACAGCACGCCACTGCCCATCCACACCGCCCAGATCAAGTGATTGGGAATGAACGAATTGACATCGTTATAATAAGCGTACCATACCGTTCCCCAAAAATAATAGGTCAGATACGCCAGAGCCGAGCAGAGCAGAAATCGCCACTGCCGCCGTGCCACCAGACCGATCAACCCAACCAGACCCAGCCCCACGCCAATGACACCAAACTGCGCCAGCAAGAAACGGCCAAACATACCGGCACGTTCCGGCGAGGCCCAATCCATCAGCCGCACCGCCGAGCCATAATAGGCCCCCGAAATATAGTGCAAAAATTCGGGCAATGACATCGGCCCGCCCTGCGCCCAGGCTCGCCAGGGAATGTACAAATAAATCAGCAGCGGAGCCAGTCCCAGGCCGAGTGCCGTCAGCCAGCGACGCGGCTGCTTCCATGGTGCAGGCTCACGCCACAGCACATAGACTGCCAGCGCCGGGGCCAGCATCAACATGGTGCGATGATGGGTCAGGCTCAAGCCATAAACCAGAGCCAACTGATACAGGTGGGGAAAAGGGCCGCCGCTCTCGGCATCGGTACGGCCAAAAGCGACATACAACACCAGAGCCACGAACAAGGCGTTCAAGGTGTACTTTTCGGGCTGTGCCGCCTGCGTCCACAAGGTGTGCGAAAAGGCAAACATCAGCGCGCTCCAGGCCGCCGCCGGCGCATGATCCAACACCCGACGGGCCACGCCGTAAACCAGCGGCACACTGAGCGCGGCAAACAAGGCGCACAGCACATTGATCCGCCAGGCCAGGCTACCGAACGGAAAAACAATCAACCAGATGCGCCCCAAAATGGGAAAAAGGGGATAACCGGTGGGGTGAGCAAAGCCCAGAGTGGCCGAGATGGCTTGCAGCTCATAACCATCTCGCTCGCCGACGCCCGGGGTGAGCGTGCAGAGATAGGCCGTCAGCGCGACCAGAAACAAAAAAACAGCGATCCAGCGATCCGAGAGCCGACCCGACCGGCTGCACAGCCAGGTCAGCAGCAGCGAGCCGGCCAACAGCACGCCGATTTGCAAGATCGAGGGATCAAAAGGCCACAAACAAGTGAGGGGCAGATAGAGCGGGATACTCCACCCGGCCGGGACGGTCCGGCGCAACCATTTCCACCATACTCCGGCCCAACCCAGCCCCAGCGTCAGAGCCAGCCCCCAGGCCAGCCGGCCCTCATAAAACGGCCAACGCAGCCAGGCCAACAGAGCCAGCAGGCGACTTGCGCCTAGCCCCCACACCAGCCCGCCGCCGACGACCAGGGCCACATTCATCCAGGGCAATAATCGAGTCGAACGCATAGGCCTGGCTCTTATTCCAGTTGGAAATAATAGTTGAGAATTTTGGCGGCCACCGGCATAGCCGTGTTGGCCCCTTCGCCGCCGTTATAGACAAACACCGTCACAGCAATTTCAGGCTGATCATAAGGCGCAAAAGCCGTAAACCAGGCATGGGTCGGCAAATTGCCATCTTTATCTGCCGGATAATTGGCATCATAAAATTCGGCTGTGCCGGTCTTGGCGGCCACCTTGAGCGGGCCGGCCAGATAGCTACTGATCCACATGGCCGTGCCGCGCTGCGCCGCCGCCCGCATGCCCTCGCGCACCAGCCGCAAATTATCGGCCGACACCTCAACCTGACGCACCACCTGAGGTTGAAACGGACGCACCGTATTGCCCTCTGCATCCAGGATATGATGCACCAGCTGCGGCTGATAAAAAGTGCCACCGTTAGCCACGATGGTAGTGGCATTATGCACCTGAAGCGGCGAAGCCAGCACATAACCCTGCCCGATACCCATATTATAGGTGTCGCCGGTGGTCCAGTTTTCCGAATAATTGATGCGTTTCCACTTGACCGTCGGCACCAGGCCAGTGGCCTCGCCGGGCAGATCCACCCCGGAAGCCTGCCCATAACCAAACATTTCGGTATAGCGAATCAACCGATCCAGCCCCAGCCCTTCCATTTCCTTGAGATACCCGCCCGACACGCGGTAAAAGAAAATGTCACACGAATAAGCCAGCGCCGAGATAATATCCAGGCGACCATGTCCATAGCCGCCTTTGTGTGTCCAACAGTAAAACGGCTGCGCCAAGGCCCAGTTATCCGGGTAATACTTGTTGGGCAACAACAACACGCCGGAATCGGAAGGACAGGTTAGCAGCGTCCAGCGCGTGATCACCTCCTCTTGCAGCCCCGCCGATGCCGGCACCAGCTTGAACGTCGAACCGGGTGGAAACACGCTGGCTATGGCATGGTTGACCAATGGGTGCGCCGGGTGGGTGTTGAGTTGATTGAATTCGCGAGATGAAATGCCGTGCGCAAACAGATTGTTATCAAAAACAGGCAGGCTGACCATCGCCAGCACCTCGCCGGTGTTCACATTGGATACAACAGCCGCGCCCAATGGCGCTTTGGCCTGTTTCATAGCATGTTGCAAAACCTGCTCGACATACTGTTGCAGGTCCAGGTCCAACGTCAGCACCAGGCTGTTCCCGGCCTGCGGATCTGCTGGCTGTCCGACCGTGCGCACCTCACGCCCGGCCACGTCCACCTCGATGGTCTTTTGCCCCTTGGTGCCGCGCAATTCCTGCTCATAGCTATACTCCAGCCCGGACAGGCCAATCCAGTCGCCCGGATCATACCCCTGTGCCGTTCCATAGCGGCTCTCACCGCCCGCCGGAATCGGCCCCATGTAACCCAACAGATGCGCCGTCAGCGAACCGGTGAGATACTCACGCACAGCCTCTGTCTCGACCAACACACCGGGCAGCTCCAGATGCGCTTCTTGAATCTCGAAAACGGTCTCCAATGACACATTCTTTTTCAACAAGATCGGCTCAAAAGGCGCATACAAACGACCCTGCCGTACCAGATCGCGCAATCCCCACTGCACATCGCCTTGATAAGGCGGAAAAGCCGGCGCCGCCAGGGTGCTGCCCAAAGGCAGATCCAATAACGTATGCAAACGCGCCAGTATCGCTTCCCTATCTGGCCCATCAGGGGGCAAATAGGCCGGAATGAGCATCACATTAAAGCGCGGCACATTGCGCATCAACAGTTGGTTGGTGCGATCATAGATCACTCCGCGCTGGGCGTCGGTGGTGATCAGGCGCGTGCGGTTGCGTCGGGCCATTTCATCATATCTAGCCCCGGCCACCACTTGCAGCCGCCACAACCGCCAGACAAACAGGCCAAACACCAGCACCACAGCCAGTTGCAGCAGGGTGACACGCCAGAGTGAACTGGATCGCACATTCTTTAACGCCGCAGTAGCCATCAGCGACTCACCACCAGCGCCATATTGCCCAGATAGGCAAACGAGCGCGTAAAATCATCTTTTCGATAAAATCGTGCCGTGCCAGAATAGGGATCGTTGACCCACAATCCCTCCGCATTATAGCCCACCACCAACACCACATGTTGAAAAGGCACCAGCGTCACTGTTTGTCCATCATCCAACGTCACCTGCTGCGGTGTCTGCTCTTGCATGTCAAACGTGACCCAGGCCAACACCACACTGCCCTGTCGAATTTGTTCGCGAATTTCGGCCACCCCGCCTACCAGAGACTGCACCTGCAACCCCAGCCCCGCCAGGACCTGGCGGACGGGTTCGGCATAAACGCCATAATCTTCCAGGCCGCCCCATGCGCCGTCTACGTTGCCGCGAAACCCACGATGGGGATTGGCATGACGGGGTATCGCCGCCAGAATATCGGCCTCGCTCACCAGCACACCCCCGAAATGAGCCGCCATCGCCGCCGCGCTCGATTCGCAACTCAACGGATGCTCTTGCTTGAACTGCGGCACATCCCAGATCAAAGCCAACGGCGGCGGCTCTAACTCGTCGCCTCGGTGTGCGGCGCGAGTCGCCTGAGCAGCCAAAACCTCGCTCTGCTGCTCCACCTGAGCCAGGCGCTCCTTCAGGCTGAGCATCTCAATCTGTTGAGCATCGCGCGTTTGCAGAGCCACAGCCAGTTGAATGCGCATCCATTCGCCGCTGTCGGTCTCTCGAGCTCGCCGGGTCAACATCCAAAGCGTCCCACCCACCAACGCCAGACCGATCAGCAGGCATACCAGCCAAACCCAGGCCACCGGATCGAGCCGCACCCCCTGACGGGACCCGCTCTGCAAGGTCAGCAAATGGCGTGAATCGCCTTTTTCCTCCATCGTTCACCTCACAAGGTGATTTCCTGTCTAAAGACGCGGCGGTGCAGCCAACGCAACAAGATATAGACCGGCAGCATCACCAGGGTATTGGCCCCCATGCATGGTAAGACCACCCGCGCGATGCCCGCACCCCACGGCGATGGCCAGCCAGTGAGAGCCAGCAGCCCCATCAACATCAACTCGTACATCAGGGTAGCCAGAGGAATCACCAACAACGGCATCAGCAATTCAGAGCGAAAGAGGGTTCGTTCGCCCAAACCGGAAACAAAACTGACCAGCAGCAGAGCCAGTGTGTGAACGCCAAACTGCGCCCCCGACATCAGGTCCAGTCCGATACCGCCCAGCAAAGCCCACAGCATCCCCTCTTCGGCCCCGCGCAGCAAACTCCACACCGTCACCACAATCAACACCAGGTCAGGGTGAACGCCCCACATGACGACGCGAGGCATCACGGTGCTTTGCAGCAAGACCGCTGTCAGCAAAATCGCCAGGGTCAAATAAATGTTCATGGTCTGGGTGTCGCTCCGCGCGGCTGCGGAGATGGTGTGCCGGTGATGGTTGGCTGCGGCGTCTGCTGATCCTCAAGGATAGCCTGGACATCGAGAGGGTCAAAAGTAGTGATCACCAGCACGGTCTCCAACTGCTCAAAATTGACCGACGGAGCGATCACAGCTTGCCTGGCAACGGCCATGTCGTGCTGAATCACCTCCACCACCTGACCGATGACCAATCCTTTGGGGTAGCGGCCGTTGATGCCCGAAGTCAAAATCACATCACCCACCGCAAGGTCGCCATCCAGGGGAATGTAATCCATGAGCAGATTCTCGCCCAACTGCCCCGACACCACGCCGGGCGTGCGCGAGGACTGCACCAGAGCCGACACCGAACTGGATGGATCAATGATCAGCAGCACTTTGGCCCAGTTGGGTCCGACACGATAAACGGCACCCACCAGTCCCCGGTCGGTCACTACCGGCATGCCCTGTCGAATGCCATCTCGCTGCCCCGCGTCAATGAGCAAAATAGACATCAGATTGTTGGGTTCGCGGCCAATCACTCGCGCTTTGACTTCGGCCGCCTTGATGATATATTGAGGATGTGTTTCAGAAAACTGGAGCTTTTTTCGGAGGTCTTCGTTTTGAGCGTCCGTCTCTTTCAGGCGGACATTTTCAATCATCAGCCTGTCTACCAACTCTTCAAGCTGCCGATTGCGTTGGCGCAGTGTGCGCAATTCGGTTAACACAACGCTGGCATCCACCACCTGGTCGGTGATACCGTCCATCAACCGCTGCAGTGGCCGGGTCAATTGCACAAACAATCCCTCCAGCGGCATCAAGGCCCCAAACTCATCCAGAATCAGGCCGATCACGATCAAAAGAGCCAGAGTTCCCAACACAAGGGAACGCGATCTCAAATCTTTCACCAGAGGATTTCCTTTATCAGGCCAGACGGCAGGCCAGGAGCGGGGCAGTTTCTGTCCTGATTTGCAACAAGACCGCCTCTTGTCTAGTGACGCAGACGCGGCGTAGTACGGTCGGTGCTGGCCAGCACCTTTTCATAGCGATCCAGGTCTTCCAGAACGCGCCCGGCGCCGCGGGCCACACACGTCATTGGATCTTGGGCCACATAGCAATGCATCTTGGTTTCTTCGGTCAGCCGTTCGGCGATGCCCTGTAGCTGCGACCCGCCGCCCGACAGGCAAATGCCCTGTTCCATCAAATCGGCAATCAACTCGGGCGGAGTCTGATCCAGCGTATCGCGCACCGCCTCGACAATCAAAGAGACCGAGTTGGATAGGGCCTCGCGGATCTCGATACTGCTCACTTCGATAGAATCGGGCAGCCCGGTCACCAGATTGCGCCCGCGCAAGACCATCGTCTTTTCTTCGGGCAGCGGATAAGCCGAGCCGATGGTCATTTTGGCGCGCTCGGCCATGCGCCCACCGATGAGCAGATTGTACTTTTGGCGGGCATAGTTTTCAATGTCTTCATCCATCTCGTCGCCGGCCACGCGAATCGAGCGGCTGACCACAATGCCACACAACGAAAAAACGGCCACCTCGGTGGTGCCGCCGCCAATGTCCACCACCATCGAACCCACCGCCTCTGTCACCGGCAGGCCGGCGCCCACCGCCGAGGCCACCGGCTCTTCGATCAAAAAAGCCTCGCGCGCTCCGGCCGAGACGGCCGCCTGATACACCGCCCGCTTTTCCACCTCGGTCACGCCGCTGGGTATGCCCACCACCACGCGCGGGCGCGGCTTGATCGGCAAAAAGCGGCTGTGCGAACGTTCGATAAAATAGCGCAGCATGGATTCGGTGATGTCAAATTCAGAAATGACGCCATCCCGCAGCGGACGAATAGCGGTAATGTTGGGGGGAGTGCGCCAGGCCATCTCTTTGGCTTCGCTGCCGATGGCTAACACTCTTTTGGTCTTGGTATCTATAGCCACCCAAGAGGGTTCGTTGATCACAATACCTTTGTTGCGAATATACACCAACGTATTTGCCGTTCCCAGGTCTATGCCAATATCCTGAGAAAACAGGCCAAACAACATATTCAAAGGATTAAACACAGATGTCCTCCACCACAGATCTGCTTCCGCCGGATTATCCATCCAGGCAGCAGTGCGGGGAAAATTATACCACAAGTTGAACAATTGCCAAAACAAGATCGGGCAACCGGTTTCGCCGATTAAGCCTGCCCCAATCGGCGAAACCGGTGACCGAATACCTCAACTCAGGCAGTTTGCTCCGGTGTTGATTCGACCGCCGGCGCAGATGCCTTGACCGACACGGCCGTCTTGGACCCAGCCGTCGCCGCGGCGATCTGCTGCCCCATCGCCAGGTCGCCAGAGCCCATGCCATAGACGATGATCTGACTACCTTCTTCGCGGGCGATCCGCTCCAGCACATTCAGCCGATACAGCTCCATCGCCCTGGGTCCCAATAAACTGGCTGCGCCCTGGAACAACTTGGCCACCTCAAACTCGGCTTTGGCCTCAGTGATCTTGGCCTGCGCCGAACGCTCGGCCTGAGCGCGCACGCTCAACTCTTGCACCAGATCTGAGGGCACACGCACATCGGTGATTTCGACCGACGAAATATCCACACCAAAGCTCTCGGCAGCCTTGTCTATGATTTGCTTGAGATTCTGCGCCATCAATTCGCGCTGCCCCAGCAATTCCGACAGTTCTAGCGTGCCGATGGTGTCCTTGAGCGCGCTATTGGCTGCCAGGTAAACGGCTTCGGCATGATTTTTCACCTTGAGCGCGGCAATGCGCGGGTCCTCAACCCGCCAAAAAATCACCGCCTCACAGCCGACCGGCACGTTATCTTTGGTGAGTGTTTCGGCGGCCTTGATCACCTGCGTCTGGATGCGCATATCCAACGTCATGGCCGCCGATTGATAGAACGGCGGATAGGGAATGACCCAAAATCGGCCGGGGCCGCGGATGCCGCTAAACTGTCCCAATTTCAGCACCACCACGCGCTCATATTCGGGAATGATGTACAGGCAGCGGCTGACCGTGCCGGGAATGGTCAGGGTCAAGATCAAGGCGACCATGGCAAACGGCCCCACACAGACCATCGCCATCTCGCCCAAAGTGGCTTGCCCCAGCAAAAAGACCAGCACTGTCAGCAGTCCAAAAATCAGCCCCACAAGCAGCAGAGTCAACAGCCAGATCAAGGCCCGCATCACCTGCTGCACCTGATTGAGCGTGCGCGGCGCCGAAATGTCGGATGGATAAAACTGGTACGGTTGTGTCGTCATTTTTTCCTCCTTATTTGAACTGAATCGGTCGGGCGTATTTTTATCTGAGGGAAACCGCATAAAGAGTGAGCACGCCCACGTGCGAACAATGTGGTTCAGACAGCACGAGGGCGTGCGGCACGAGGGCGTGCCTGGCTCCTCTCGTCCAGGGATATTGCCCCACGTTGAAACGTGCCCAATCGGCCACAAACATTGACAGGACATGATGGATCGTGTATAATCCCATTAACTACTTATCATCCTATGTTACAAACATCTAGCCATTGTTTCTTGTATTGACCTGAAAGTTAAAACCTCTGATCAAAGAATGGGGGACTGTGATGCAAGAACAAGATTTCAATGTTCTGGTGGTAGATGACGACCCCGATGTGGGATACCTGTTTGAAAGACTGCTGGGTGGGCCACAACAGGTCACCATTGCAACAGACAGCGCCAGTGCCGTCGAGTTGGTCAAAAACACCAGATTCGACCTGGTTTTCCTCGATGTGCGCTTACCCGGCGGCCCAGATGGCATCGAGACGCTCAAGCGCATCAAAGAAATCTCACCCAACACTATCGTGGTTATGATGAGCGGCCACAATGTGCAAGACAAAATCCAGGAAGCCTTTGCGCTCGGCGCCCAAGATTTTCTGGCCAAACCCTTTCGCGACATTGGCGAGATTATGACAATGGAACAGGTGGCTCGCTACCTCAGCCTGCACGAACTGACCGTGCGCCGCCTGGCCCGCGACGGTGAAATCCCTGCCTTTAAGGTGGGGCGGCAGTGGCGGGTCAAACGCGAACTGTTGGACCGCTGGATCGAGCGCGAGGCCATGCGCAACCTTGACAGCGAGTCTTTTCCCTCTTTGCCGTCAGCCTGAGGCACCTCTCTGGCTATCTTGAGACGAACCCGTCCGACCATCTGATCAACGCGCTCAGAGCGCGAGGGAGCAAAACCCATGCCAAAAGAAAAAATTCTGATCGCCGATGATGAACCCCATGTACTGGCCCTTTGCAAACGAGTCATTGAAAAAGAAGGCTACCAGGTCGTCAGTGTCAGCAGCGGGTACGAAGCCATCGAAGCGGCCAAACAACAGTCTTTTGACCTGCTCCTGACCGACATTATGATGCCCGGCATGAGCGGGTTGGACGCCGCCCAGATCATCCGCCAACACCTGCCCGACATTATCGCCGTAGTTATGACCGGTTTTGGCACGATGGAAACAGCCATCCAGTCCATCCGACTCGGCTTTACCGAGTTTGTCGAAAAACCCTTCAAGCCCAGCGCTTTGGTGCAGGCCGTCAACCGGGCCATGGAAAAAGAACGGCTGCGCCGCGAAAACACCCGCCTCAAAGCCCTCATCCCGCTTTTTGAACTGAACAAGACCCTGATGACCAACATAGACCCCGACCGGTTGGCCTTTCAAGCTCTCCAAACCGCCTGCACCGAACTGCGCGCCGACAAGGGGATTCTGGTCCTCAAAGACAAAAATCAACACAGCTATATCAGCGCCATGGTCGGGCTGGAAACGCCCCCTATCTCGGTGGCCATCTGGCAAAGCACCCTGGATGAACGGCAGCAAATCCTCATCTCATCAGACCAGACTGTAGACGGGCCGGTCGGAGACCTGGCCAAAGCATGGGGAGTCCATCAACTCTTGTTCAACCCCTTGCAGGCTATGGATGTCATCGTCGGGGCGATGGTGCTGGTCAAATCAGAGGAAACATCCTTTTTCGCCACCGGCGACAGCGAACTGATGTCGGTCTTGTGTGGACAGGCCGCCGTGGCTCTGCAAAACGCTCTCCTCTTTGCCGAGTTGCAACGCGCCTATGAGCAGCTTCAGCAGGTAGACCATATCAAGAGCGAGTTTATCAACATTGCCGCCCACGAACTGCGCACCCCGCTGGCTATTTTGCTGGGGCACGCCGACTTGTTAGAGAGCGAAATTCAAGACCCCGGCATCAAAGAACGCCTCAAGATCATTGTGCGCAATGCCCTGCGTCTCCGCGAACTGATCACCGCCTTGTTTGATATGCGCCTGCTGCAAACCGGCGAGTATGACATCAATCTCTCTGATGTAGACCTGGCCGAACTGATCGAGGATGTCTTGCAAGACCTGCGCCCGATGGCCGAACGCAAGTCCCTCCAGGTTCAGGTCATCACGCCGCCAGAACTGTCATGGGCGCGCACCGACCGTCAAAAAGCGCACATCTTGCTCAGCAACCTGGTGTCCAATGCGATCAAATTTACTCCAGACCACGGCCAGATCGTCATCCAGGCCCAAGATCACGGCAAGGAAATCTGGCTCTCGGTGAGCGACACAGGCATTGGCATTCCCGAAACCGAGTTGGAAAACATTTTCAGGCCTTTTTACCAGGTCGAAGAATCGCTGACCCGAGAACATGAAGGCATCGGCTTGGGCCTATCCATCGCTAAAGGGATGGCCGAACTGTGCGGCGGCCGCATCTGGGTTGAAAGTATCTTGAAACAGGGAAGCTGCTTTACCTTTTCGCTGCCCAAATAAATCAGCGTGAACCTGCCCGACTGATCCAGGTCGCGCCTACATTCGCCGCAGCATGCGCTGGACAATCTGCAACAAGGGACCGCGCAGCTCATACCCTTGCTCGCCCAGATCGGCAATGCCCAGATACACCCGCTTGCGGCAGCGGCGCATCAATCCCAGCAGCAGCCGCCCCAGCGCCATCTGCCGGGCAGCAAACTCGTCTTGATCGCTCCATACTTTGCCGGCCGGCCAGGCGGGGCTCAGCACATACGGGTGGGTTAACGGCTGATTGAGCCGCTCCCACCATCCGTCGCTGCCGATATCCAGCCAAAACTGCACATCTACCGGCCGGTTGGACATGAGAAACGTATAGGCCGGGGCCATCAACACCGCCCCGGCCGTTTGCGTCTGCCAGTCCGACACAAAGGTAGCGGCGATTACCCCCTGCTCGACCATGCGCACATATTCCAGCCCCATCCAGGCAGCCATACTCTGTCCATCGCCGGGCGAGAGCGTGTCGGCGACGGCCTGGCGAAACTTGTGAACAGACTCGATCAGGTTGGCGACGACGCGGCCGGCATCCAGGTTGCCGTAAAAACCAAACCCCGGCCGCGACAATACATCTTGAAACAAACTGCCGATCCAGGCATCCAACTCCAGGCTGCCCGTATCGGCATGCTCGCTCAACCAGCGACGCAACCTCTCAAACCGCTCCCCCAACCGATATTGGATACGCTCCTGCATCTCGGTCTCAATCTGCTGAAAACTGCTCCAGGCCGGCTGCCCCTGACGCGGGCGATAAGCGATTTCGCACAACAAACGCGCCCGGATCAAATCCAACCCATCAATGGCCGTCATCAACGCATGCGCCACATCCTCTGGATCGGGGCAGCGCATCCACATGGGATAACCCAGACAGGCCAGAGTCAGCAGGCAGCGCGCCGCCGGCTCTTCGCGCAGGGCGCGCGAGGGCCGATGTGACCGGGCGAACACGTATCGTCGAGCCAGCGCATTTTCCAGCGCAAAACGCAACGCATCGCTGAGAAACGGCGACAGGATGACAATCTCTTCGGGCGGCACATGCTCTTGCTGAATCAAATCGGCCACCTGCTCGGCCACCCAATCTACCATCTGCGGCTGAAAGCGCGACGGAATGGCCTCAAAGCGCAGCGCATCGGCCACATCGGCCTGCAACTCGGCCGCGAGCTGCGGCGATGCCGGCAACAATTCGGCGGCGGCCGGCCCACCCAATGACTGTGTCAGCCGCCAGCCCAACGCCGTCACGCCCGGCGACATGACCCAGGAGCGACGGCAGGTCAACCAGTCCTGGCACAGCCACTTGAACTCGGCCGCACTGCGCGGGTCTGCGCTCAAAAAGACCCGATAACCGGCCTGTTGATCCATCACAATCAGCGCCGTTTCGCAGACAGGCAGCCAGCTTTTGAGCAGGCTATGCGACCGGGGCGTGTCTTCTTCGATATTATCCACAATCAAATGACGGTATCTGCCGGTCAAATAGGACCAACAGACCGGCTCGGACAACAGGTGTTCAAAGAACACATCCATTTGCAACGAAAAATCGAGCAGGCTATGCTCCAGACACAAAGCGCGAAAACTGTTGATCGCCGCCTGCGCCTGATCGTACATCTGATGCTGCGCGCTGGCCCCAGACCAGGCCGCCTTGAGCCGCGCCGCTACATCGGTATACAGAAAACCCATCGTCGCCGCTTTGTTCAAATTGTCAATCAACTGGCTGCATAACCGGTTGCGGCGTACCGCCACCCCGTCAAAATAGCCGGCCTGCATCAGCGGCGACACCACGCGCTCCATATAATACTGGGTGGTTTCCAGCGTGAGAAAAGTAGGGGGACGTTCAGGGTGAGCAAAGCCGACCCTGGCTGCGCACAGCGGCCAGAATAAAGTCAGCATACGCCGCGCCAACCCGCCGACAGTGACCATAGTCGCCTGGCCGCCGGGCATGTCCAGTTCCCACAAGGCTTCTTCATAGGGCCGAAGCAGCGCGCGCTGCGGCGCCCACACCAGAATGGATTCGCCCGACACGCCGCTTTGAATCAGACGACAGAGCCGCTGCGTCGCCAATGTGGTCTTGCCTGCGCCGGCCGGCCCCTCGAGAAAAAGCAGCCGCTTGTCCGGCCGAATGGACACGATATCTTGGACCTCGATCATCACAACTCTACCGCGCAGCCCAGACCTGGCACATCGCTAGCGATCAACCAACCCTCTTGAAAGCGAAAACTGGCGATGGTCGGGTCATCTATCAAGTCAAAATGGCCGTCCAGGTCGGCATAGTGGACGTTGGAACTGCTCAGCGCAAAACCCAGCCCGGCCGCAATCAACAAAGCCGGCTCGTTGACACACCCGATCATGGTAGACAAACGAGCCGCCCGGGCAATGGCGTCAATCTGCGCAGCCCGCCGCAGCCCGCCGCAGCGCGCCAGTTTGACGCTCAACCCATGCGCCGCCTGCTGACCAGCAATGCGCAGGGCCGCCGCCGGGTCACTCACCCCCTCATCGGCCAGAATCGGCGTGGGGCTGTGCAGCGATACCTGACGCAGCGATTCAATGTCCTGAGCCGGTGTAGGCTGCTCGATCATCTCCAGGCAGCCCCGCAAAGCCCGCGCTACATCCAAAGCCTGCTGAATGTTATACCCCTGATCGGCATCCAGACGCAAGGTCAGATGCGGCAGAGCGTCGTGTACCGCATGCACCCGCTGCACATCTTGAGCGGCATCCAGCCCGCCTTTGAGCTTGATGATGCCAAAACCCTGCCGCGCCCGCTGATGGGCCATCTCGATAGTTTCTTCCACCGAGGCAATACCCAACGTGATCGAGGTCTGAACACGCTGGCGGTACCCGCCCAACAGACGGTGCAGCGGCAGCCCGGTGGCCAGCCCCAAAAGGTCGTGAAAAGCCATATCAAAAGCGCACAGCGCCGCCGGCGTCTGCGCCGCAATCTGGCTCAACTCGGACATGGCATGCTCGATGTTGAGCGGATTCAACTCCAGCGACCGGTCGGCGCAGGCATGGCAGAGGCGAGTCACCTGACCCAATGTTTCCCCACTGATGTCCGGCACAAATGCGCCGCAACCCCAGGCCACCTTGCCCTCGCGCGTATCCAAACGAATAAATACGGCCGCCGAGCGAGAAATTTCTTCTCGATATGTCGTTCGATACGGGTGACGCAGACTAAACTCGACCGGCGTCACCTGCACATGTGAGATCTGCATAGTCGCCTCCTCTATACCGACCGCACCCGATTCTCAATCTGCCACATACACCAGGCGATCACAGCCGGTGCAATACATCAACTCTTGACCACTTTTGGCCCTTTCAATGATACGCTGGGGTATCTCGACGTTGCAGGTCTGACAAATGCCGCCGCGCACGGCAATGACCGCAATGCCGCCTTTGACGCCGCGCATGGCCTCATACTGCTCCAGATCATAGGGATTGATCTGTGGCAGCACGACTTTGCGGCGGGCCATCAGCCGCGCCAGCTCTTGCCGCAACCCATCGTACTCTTGGGACAATTCCACATTTTCCTGCCGCCACTGCGCTTCCATCTCGGCGCAAGCCTGCTCGGCAGCGGCACATGCGGCGCTCAGTTTTTCCACGTTCATCATGGCTTCGATCTGCCGCTCTTCCAACGTGACGCGATACCGCTGTAAATACTGGCTTTCCTTCTCCAGGTTGCCCAACTCTTTGGGATTTTTCACCTGCCCACCATACAACAACGCCTCGGTCTCTTGATACTTGGCGATTGTGGTAGCCACATCCAGTTCGCAGTCGCGCAACGCCGTGCGCCATCGCATCAACTCGGCTTGCACCTCATCGCGCGCCGCGCGCGCCTGGCGCAATGCCTCATTCTCGCCTAACCGGGCCTGAACCTGATTATAGCGTCGCTTTCTCGTGGCGATTTGTGTGTCTATGCATTGCAGTTTGTACAATAACCCGATACGTTGCGGCATCCTCACCTCCTTTGATATAGCTGCCGCCCCCCGCCAATTTTAGAACCTGCCAGAGGGTATGAATAGACCATGGCTGAAAAACAAAAAAGGCCCTCTACCCAAAGGCAGGGGGCCTGGATCGGTCGCATGTCAGACGCCGCATGCGGCCATAGCGCAGCCGCATGCCCTAAACCTGGGCTGGACCTGCCTGGTCAACCGGCAAGGGAATTCGAATCGCCTCTTTGTACTGCTGCTCCAACTCGCGCCGCCGCTCCAGACGAGCCTGCCGCCCCAACTCGATCAATTCGTTCTTTTTGTCCACCATCGCCTGGCGCAACTCTGCACCCGACTGCGGCGTCACCACCAAAACCACCGACGCCCCCACCAGGGCCCCGCTCGCCAACCCCAGCGCAAAATGAATCGCCTCTTGTTTGTTCATCTCGACTCCAATCACAAATTCAAATGACACATCACCTGGAATTGTACTTGAAAAGCCCCCAAAGAGCAAATAGAAGAATGACAAAACATCAACCTTAAAAATTTCCAAGATAGACAAACTATGACTAGCCAAATTTGCAAAGTGGTGGTATAATGGGTGGAGTAAAGAGGTGAATAGTGGGTAATAGTGGGACAGAATTCCGTCTTTTACCTGCTAAACTGGCCTCAGGTGGGAGAAATTTAGAATTTTTGTTCTATTCTTTGTTGGGCAGCATCCATGTTCCTCGGCGAATACTCTCATACACTGGACGACAAGAGCAGGTTAACCATCCCTTCCAAGTTTCGGGATCAGCTAGATCGCGGCGTGGTCATCACCCGCGGGCTAGACGGCTGCCTGTTCCTGTTTACCCGTGAAGACTGGGATCGCCTGACCGCCACGATGAGCGAACAGCTTTCCTTTACGCAAAAATCGGCCCGCGATCTGGTTCGCCTTTTCTTCTCTGGCGCCACCGACACCATTCCCGACCGTCAGGGGCGCATCCTGATCCCCTCCTTTCTGCGCGAGTATGCCCAACTCGGCGACGAAGTGGTGATCATTGGCGCCAACACACGGCTGGAAATCTGGAACCCCGACAAATGGCGCGCCTGCCTGACCGAAGTCGAATCCAGAGCCGAAACCATTGCCGAACAATTTGGCAGAATTACCTTTTAATTGTATCAGGATCGAGTCGGCAGTGAATCTGCAGACCATATATCAACGCACAATAGAGAAATGGGGGGCAACACAATGATGGATGATGCTCCCCATCTATCTGTTCTTTACCAGCCGGTCTGCGACAGCCTGAACATTCAGCCGAGCGGACGATACATTGACGCCACTGTCGGCGCGGGCGGGCATGCCGGGGGCATCCTCCAGGCCAGCCATCCCGACGGCCGCCTGCTAGGACTGGATGCCGACCCCGCTGCCCTGGAGATTGCGCAACGACGACTGGCCTGCTTTGGCGAACGGGCCACGCTGCGGCACGGCAATTTTGCACGCCTGGCTGAGTATGCTCGTGCAGAGGGGTTTTATCCCGCCGATAGCATTGTGTTCGATCTGGGGCTTTCCTCGATGGAACTGGCCGACTCCGAACGCGGATTTTCCTTTCAAACCGACGGCCCTCTGGACATGCGCTTTGATCCCGACATGACCCGCACTGCCGCCGACCTGGTCAACGATCTGACCGAGCACGAGCTGGCCGACCTGATCTACCGCTATGGCGAAGAAACGGCATCGCGCGCCATTGCCCGGGCCATTGTGGCCGCCCGCCCACTGTACAGCACAAGCCAACTGGCTACAGTGATTTCGCAGACCGTGCGCCATCGCGGCAAAATCCATCCGGCTACATTGACCTTTCAAGCCCTGCGCATTGCCGTCAACAATGAATTGGGCGTCTTGGAACAAGGCCTGATCGCCGCCGAAGCCACTCTCAAACCCGGCGGTCGGCTGGCAGTCATTTCGTTTCATTCGCTCGAAGATCGTATCGTCAAACAATTTTTTGCGCGCCAATCTCGCCACTGCATCTGCCCACCCGAAGCCCTGGTCTGCACATGCGGGCATCGGGCCAGCCTGACGATTTTGACCCGCAAGCCCATCCGTCCCGATGCAGCAGAAATCGAGCGCAATCCGCGCAGTCGCAGCGCCAAACTGCGGATTGCTATCAAATGTACCTGAGTGAGGAGCAAGAGAGCGAGGCCAATCAAATGGATTTTATCTCGCATTGTATCAAAGAAAATCGAAACAAGATCGGCAGCCGAGGCATGCTCGGCATCATCAGCATCCTGATCGCCTTTAGCCTGCTGGGAGGCATCTATTTGACCCAGGCCAGTCACGTTGCCATCACCGGACGGCGCGTGCAAGAACTAGAGGCGCAAAAAAAGCAACTGCAAGAGCAAAACATGCAACTGATGGCCGAAATTGCCGAACTGGAATCGGTGCAACGGCTGGCGCAGCGGGCCCAAGAACTGGGGTTTGTCCGGCCAGATATGGAGCAACTCGAATTTCTGGTCATCGCCGAGCCGTCGGCCTCGCCTGATCCGATGCTGGCTCAAAATCCATCCGACGACTGGTGGAGCGATGTGGTGGCTCAATTCCAGGCCTGGACACAGGCGGAGGCGCAATGAAGCCACTGCCGGTCACGGCCATTGACCCTGCTGCCCCGCCCCCGGAGCATGATGCTGCCCCTTTTCGGCGCATCATGCTGTTTATGGCGGTGCTGGTCGGCCTGACCCTGCTCATTGCCGGGCAATTGGTGCGCTGGCAGGTGATAGAGCGAGAGGCCTTGCTGCAAAATGCCTTGTACGCGGGCCATTACACCGAGCCGGTGTCCTCACAACGCGGCCTGATCCTGGATCGCCGGCAAAATATGTTGGCAATTAACAATTATGATTATACCATCGAAGCGGCGCCGCTCATGATCCCCGAACGCGAAACGCAAGAGGTAGCCGATCAATTGGCCGCCGTGCTGGGCCGCTCCTCGTCCGAATTGCTCGAGTTGCTGCAAGGCGATGCCCGATATGCCCAAATCGCCCGGCAAGTGCCTCGCCAGGTGGGGCAGGCAGTGATTGACCTGCACATCACCGGCATTTTTATCAAACCGGTGGCTGTGCGCATCTATCCCGAAGGCGAACTGGCCGCCCACCTGCTGGGTTTTGTGGCCGGCGACGCCGAGCAGGGCAACAAGGGCTATTACGGCATCGAAGGATTCTATGATCAGTCTCTCAAAGGCCAGGCCGGCCTGCGGAGCGGACGATGGGATCCCTGGGTGCAGCCGGTGTCTTTTGCCGACCGCCGGGCGGTCAACTGGACAATGCCGCAAGAGGGCCGCACCCTGATTTTGACCATTGATCGCACCATCCAATACCTGGTCGAACAAGAATTGCGCCAGGCAGTGGAAAAATATGGCGCCGAAAGCGGCTCGATCATTGTGATGGACCCTCAAACCGGCGCCCTGATCGCCCTGGCCAACTATCCGACCTTTGATCCCAACCATTTTACCGAGACCAACGAAAAACTGTTTGTCAACCCGGCCATCGGCGTTCAATATGAACCCGGCTCGACCTTTAAAATCGTCACATTTGCCGCCGCCCTGGACACCGGCATCGTCCAACCCACCGATTTGTACAACGATCTGGGATACATCGAGATCGGCGGGCGCATCTTGCGAAACTGGGATAATCGCTCTTATGGCCCGGTTTCGATGACCGACGTGCTGGTCAAATCGCTCAACACCGGTGCCGCCTATGTCAGTTCGCTGCTGGGCGCAGAGCGATTCTATCACTATGTCACCCGTTTTGGCTTTGGACATGTCACCGGCGTGGACCTGGAAGGCGAAGAAAGCGGATTGGTGCGCCGCGCCGGCGATGCCGAATGGCACGAATCGGACCTGGGCACCAATGCCTTTGGGCAAGGCATTGCTGTCACCCCACTGCAAATGGTGATGGCTGTGGGCGCCATTGCCAATGACGGATTTATGATGCAGCCCTATGTGGTCGAACAGTTGGTCAAAGAAGACCAGGTGTCTACCGCCCGACCGGTAGCAGTCCGCCAGGTAGTTAGCCGAGAAACGGCGCGCACGCTGACCCAGATGATGGTCGAGGTGGTCGAACGAGGGGCTACCCAGGCCCAGGTGTCGGGGTATCGCATCGCCGGCAAGACCGGCACAGCGCAGACACCCATTGTGGGCGGCTATGACCCCGAACTGACCATCGCCTCGTTTATCGGCTTTGCCCCGGCCGACAACCCCCGGTTTGTGGTGTTGGTCAAACTGGACAAGCCCACTCGCGCTCCGTGGGGATCGTCTACGGCGGCACCCACCTTTGCCAACGTGGCCCGCATCCTGTTCACCCAACTGGCGATTCCCCCCGACCCCAACCAGGTTGCCAGAGGTGCGCCATGAGCCGAACGACGCCGCTGACTCTCAACGATCTCGGCATGGCCTTGTATGGCCGCCCGGCCTGGTCAAATGATCACCCCATTTCTGGCGTGATCATTGACTCGCGGCAGGCCGCACCGGGCAGCGTGTTTGTGGCCCTGCCCGGCGAACACACCGACGGACATCTCTTTGTGCAGGATGCCTTCAAACGAGGAGCCATCGCCGCGTTGGTGGAACGACTGCCCTCGCCCGGCGACGTGCCATTCAGCCTGTTCGACCCGCAACAGCCGGTGGATGCCGCTGCGCTGCCAGTTTGTTTCCAGGTTTCCAGCAGCATGGCCGCCTTGCAGCAGTGGGCCGCCTGGCAGCGCCGGCAGTTTGAGGTGCGCGTAGTAGGCATCACCGGCAGCGTCGGCAAAACCACCACCAAAGAAATGGTCGCCGCCGTCATGTCAACGCGCTATCGGGTCTTGAAAAGCCAGGCCAGCTATAACAACGAGTTGGGCCTGCCTTTGACCCTGCTCGAATTGAACGCCCAACATGAACGGCTCATCCTGGAAATGGGCACTTTTGGTCCCGGCGAAATTGCCCAACTGGCCACTATGTCGCGCCCCTGGATGGGCATCGTCACAAATGTGGGGCCGGTCCATCTGGAGCGCATGGGCACCCTGGAGCGCATCGCTCAGGCCAAAGCCGAGTTGCCTCAATCGCTGCCCGCCGACGGCATCGCCATCCTCAACGCCGACGACGAACGGGTGCGAGGCATGGCCGCGCAGACCCAGGCGCGCGTCTTTTGGTATGGGCTGACGCCCGGCTGCGACCTGTGGGCCGATCAGGTGCAGAGCAGCGGGTTGGGCGGTGTGCGGTTTCAATTTCACCAGGCCGACCGGGATGGCCCGTGGGTGCAGTTGCCCACCCTGGGGCAGCACAGCGTATACACCGCCCTGCGTGCTGCCGCCGCCGGACTGATGGATGGCCTATGCTGGGACGAGATGATCGGCGGCCTGCAAACCGTCCAACCCATCCGGCTGATTGCCAAACCGGGTCTCAACAACTCGACCGTGCTGGATGACTCGTACAATTCCAGCCCCGACACGGCCATCTCCGCCCTCAATGTGCTGCAAGAGCTAGAAGGACGAAAAATAGCGGTGTTGGGCGATATGCTAGAGTTGGGCAGCTACGCCGACGAGGGACATCGGCGGGTGGGCGAGAAGGTCGCTCAGGTTGCCTCTTTGTTGATCACGGTCGGGCCGTTGGGCCGGCAGATCGGCCAGACTGCCCTGTGCAACGGCCTGCGCCCCGATCAGGTCGTTTCGCTGGCCGACAATCAGGCCGCCATCGCCTATTTGTCAGACCATATTGGCCCCGGCGACGTGATCTTGATCAAAGGATCGCGGGGCATTCGGATGGAGCAAATTGTGCGGGCATTGACCCGCCCATCATAATCAATCCACCAACCCACCAACCCACTGCTCAGCAAGGCAGCCAACCTGCGGGAGGGTGAGCAGAATTTCAAACACGCATTGGACCATCGGTTCAAAAGGAGAAAGTGCAATGAACGAGTTTTTGGCCATCGCGGTTGCCCACAACGGTGTCTCGCAGGATCGCGCCCGATTCGACCAGGTTTTGGAAACGCTCTTGAACTGCGACCATGTGCCGGCCACACTGTGTTTCTATGCCGAAGGCATTCACTGGCTCACCAGCGAATCGCCGGTTTTGGACAAACTGGAACGCATCGGGCGGCAGGGCGGTCATATTTTGGCCTGCCGTCACTGCCTGGCCGAAGCCGGGCTGCTGAACGAAATGATCGTCGGCCAACTGGCCACCGAGGACCACATTGACGAAACACTGCGTCACGCGCAGCACACTATGGTCTTGTAGCCCGACCCAACTCGTTCTTTGCCGGTTTGAGAGGACAACTTGCGCATCGTCATTATGGGATTGGCTCGACAGGGCAGTGCATTGGCGCGGTTTTTTGCCGCGCGCGGCGATCAGGTGATCATCACCGATCAGCGACTAGCCGCCGCGCTGCAAAGCGAAATCGCCGCGCTGCAAGATCAACACACCCCCATCGAATTTGTCTTGGGCGAACACCCCTTGACTCTGTTGGATGGGTGCGATTTGTTGTGTCTGAGCGGCGGCGTGCCGCCAGAAACGCCACTGCCGCAAGAGGCGCGCCGACGCGGCATCGCCCTGAGTAACGACAGTCTGCTCACTCGTCGCCTGGCCGCCGCCCCCATGATCGGCATCACCGGGTCCAGCGGCAAGACCACCACCACCACCCTGGTCGGCGAAATGCTTCAAGCATCGGGCTATACCACATGGGTTGGCGGCAACATCGGCACGCCCTTGATTGACCGCCTGGAACAGATCGCCGCCGATCACAAAATGGTACTGGAATTGTCCAGTTTTCAATTGCAATTGTTCAGCGAACCGCCATCGGTCAGCCCGACCATCTCGGCCATTTTGAACATCACCCCCAATCACCTGGACCGCCATCCCTCGATGGCGCACTATGCTGCGGCCAAAGCCAATATCTTGCGCTTTCAAACCGCTGCAGATGTGGCTGTGCTGGGCACAGACGACCCCATCACCGGACAGTGGCAGCAAAACCGGCAGGTAGACATTGCCGCCGACCTGAGCCAGGAGGCCGTCTGCTTTGACATCCAGGCCAGGCTGGTGGGTTTTAGCCTGAACCGGCAGGTGGAACGTGGCGCATTTTTGCGCCGCGAGCGGCTGACCTGGCGATGGGACGATCACGAGGCCGATATTTGTGCCGCAAACGAACTCCAACTGCCCGGACGACACAATGTCGCCAACATACTGGCAGCCTGCGCCATCAGCGGGGCAGCCGGCGCTCACCCAGAGGCCATGCGCCAGGTGGCCGTGACCTTTGCCGGCGTGGCGCACCGCCTGGAACTGGTGCGTCAGCAGCAGGGCGTGCGGTGGTACAATGACTCGATTGCCACCACCCCCGAAAGACTGGCTGCGGCGTTGCGCTCGTTCGATCCGCCGCTGATTTTGCTGGCCGGCGGGCGCGACAAACACCTGCCCTGGCAGGATGCCGCCACCCTGATCGTGCAGCGTGTGCGCCACCTGATTGTATTTGGCGAGGCGGCCGACCTGATCGCCCAGGCCACTTGCACCGCGATGGCACAAGCGCAGCCGCCAGACAAACCGCCCGCTCTGATCATACATCGCTGCACAGACCTGGCGCAGGCTGTCGAATTGGCGGCGCGAGTGGCGCAGCCCGGCGACCGGGTACTGCTTTCACCGGGCGGCACCAGTTTCGATGCGTATCGAGATTTTGAGCAACGCGGCGATCATTTTAGATCATTGGTTTGGGCGTTGAAATGAAAAGGGTGTTATGAGCGGCGAATATCTCAACAACCGTCAGGAACGTGTCGTCGGTGCGCGCACCGATTATGCCTTGATCATCTGCATCGTGGCATTGTGTGTCTTGGGTCTGATGATGGTCTACAGCGCCACGTTTGACATGGCCTTTGTCGAGTATGACAACCCCAACTTTTTCTTTTACCGCCAGTTGATCTGGACGGCCATTGGCATCGCCGCTATGATCGTCCTGGCGCGCATTGACTATCGCGTGTGGGAGCGTTGGGCCGTGCCGATGATGGCGATCACCCTGCTCTTGCTGGGCCTGGTGGCTCTGGCCGGCAGCGAAAAATTTGGCGCCACCCGCTGGCTGTGGAACGGCTCTATTCAGCCCAGCGAGATTGCCAAAATATCGGTGGTCATCTATATCGCCGCCTGGCTGGCCTCCAAAGGCGAAAAAATCCGCCAGATCAGCTATGGCCTGCTGCCGTTCGCCATCCTGATCGGCCTCGTCACCGGCCTGATCTTGATGCAGCGCGACCTCAGCACCGCCTTGTTGATCGCCTTGACCGCCGGGCTGATGTTCTTTTTTGCCGGAGCCGACCTGATCCAGTTGTTTGCCAGCCTGGTCTTTGGGGTGGTGGCCTTTGGCTTTATGATTAGCCGCGAGTCGTATCGGATGGACCGCATCATGACCTTTCTCAACCCCACCGCCGATATGCAAGGCAGCGCATATCAGGCCAATCAGGCCTTGATCGCCCTGGCATCGGGAGGCATTTGGGGGCAGGGATTGGGCGCCAGCAAGCAAAAATTTGGCTATTTGCCGGCCATGCACACCGACACCATCATGGCCATTGTGGGCGAAGAGTTGGGGCTGATCGGCTGCCTGGTGTTGCTGGGGCTGTTCTTGTTTCTGGCCTATCGCGGTTTCAAGATCGCCCTGGAAGCGCCAGACTCGTTTGGCACCCTGCTGGCCGCTGGCCTGACCTGCGCGCTGGTGGTGCAGGCCGTAATCAACATGGCCATGATCACAGCCACGTTGCCCTATGCCGGCATCACCCTGCCGTTTATCAGCTATGGTGGTTCTTCGTTGGTGACATCATTGATGTGCGCCGGCCTGATCTTGAGCGTTTCGCGTGGCCGACGCGTGGTGGGTGGGCGAACGTCCACCGGAACAGGACAGAGACGTGCGAGTGTTGATTTCGGGCGGCGGGACGGGGGGACACGTGTACCCCGCGCTGGCGGTCGTCGAGGCCTTACAATCTAGCCGGGCCGACATCTTGTATGTGGGCAGCCCCGATGGAATGGAGCGCGACCTGGTGAGCCGGGCCGGGCTGACCTATCACGGCATTGATTCGGGGCAGGTGCGCGGCATGACACCGTGGACGCTGGCGCAAAACCTGTATCGCACCGGGCGCGGCCTGCGCCAATCGCTGCGCCTGCTCAAAGAGTGGCCGGCCGACGTGGTTTTTGTCACCGGCGGATACGTCACCGTACCGGTGGCCCTGGCCGCCTGGCGACGGCGCATCCCCATCCTGGTCTATCTGCCCGACCTGGAGCCGGGGTGGGCGATCCGTTTTTTGAGCCGCTTTGCCGACCGGGTGGCCGTCTCATTTGACGAGGTCAAGGCTTTTTTTCCGCCCCAAAAGGTGTGGGTCAGCGGCTATCCGGTGCGCTCGATGTTGTTCAACCTGGATCGCCCGGCCGGATACCGGACACTGGGCCTGACTCCATCGCTGAAAACCCTGCTGATCTTGGGCGGCAGCCGCGGCGCACAAAGCATCAACCGGGCCGTCGTGGCCGCGCTGCCCGATCTGCTGCCTCACTGCCAGGTTGTCCACATCAGCGGCGAGCTGGATTGGCCCTGGGTGAGTGCGCAACGAGAGCAGCTCCCGGCCGATTGGAGCGCAAGGTATCACGCTTTTGCCTATATGCACGAGGATATTGCTTCTGCCTTTGCCGTCGCCGACATGGTGGTGGCGCGCGCCGGCGCGGCTACGCTGGCCGAATGGCCAGCAGTGGGGCTGCCCAGCATCTTGGTGCCCTATCCTTATTCGGGACAGCATCAACAGAAAAACGCCGATTTTATGGTCGCACACGGGGCCGCCGTTTGCGTCCTCGACGCCGACCTGTCGAATCGCCTGAAATCTACCGTATTGGAATTGCTGGGAGACGAAACCAGATTGAACGAGATGGCCGCGCGAGCGCGCGCCTTGTCCAGACCCGACGCAACTCATCGTCTGGCCGTCGAATTGGAACATTTGGCCGGTTCAAGGGGAGGAAGAAAATCATGACACTGCCAATCGAGTATTCAGACCTGATCATTTTGGTGTTGGGCATCTTCACCTTTGTGGGTGTGATGCGCGGCTGGTACAAAGAAGGCATCACCTCGCTGTTCGTGGCTGCGCTGGCCATCCTGGCCTGGCGACCGCAGCTTGCCAACCAAATCATCGGATTCGTCAACGGAGTGATCAAGCTCTTTTTGTCTTTTTTCAAGGCCAGAGGAAGCCTGGACCCATCGCGGTTGGGTGCAGCCGCGCAGGCCGTAGACCCGGATTGGTTCCTCGATCCCTATTCCTATCGCCTGTACATCATCATCACGGTCGTTTTGTTGATCGTGTCCTATTTTGTCGGCGAGGCCAATTTCAAGGGTAAAATGACTCCGCTGGGGCGAGTTTTGGGCGGCCTGCTGGGGTTGTTCAACGGCTTTTTGATCGCTTCTCTGGTCAAGCAGTACCTCTTGAACTATTTGCTGGCCAAAAACCAATATGTGCCCTGGTCGAACGAACTGGCCATCCAGATGACCGATGTGCCGACCGACAACTTTTTTGCCGGTTATGGCATCATTTTCATCCTGATCGTTCTGGTCGGCGTAATTGCCTTGATGATCGCCGGCGACCGCCTCAAGCTGCCGTTGAAATGAGACACATTCACTGCGTGGGCATTGGTGGGATCGGCATCTCGGCCATCGCGCGCGTGCTACTGGAGCGCGGCGTGCGCATCAGCGGCTCGGACGCGCGGCTGTCGCCGGCGGCGCTGTCGCTGGCGCAAGCCGGCGCTGTCGTTATGGCCGGTCACAACGCCGCCCATCTCGGCTCGCCCGACGCCGTCCTGATCTCGTCGGCGGTGCCGCCCGACAACCCCGAAGTGGTCGAAGCGCGGCGGCGCGGCATCCCGGTATTCAAGCGGGCCGAGTTCCTGGGCCAATTGATGGCCGACCAGATCGGTGTGGCCGTTGCCGGCACGCACGGCAAAACCACCACCACCGCCTTGATCGCCTGGATTCTGGCGCAGGCCGGCCTGGACCCCACTTTTATCGTCGGCGGGATGGTATCACAGTGGGGCGTCAACGCCCGCGCCGGACACGGCCCTCATTTTGTGATCGAAGCCGACGAGTACGATCACATGTTTTTGGGATTGCGCCCCACGGTGGCCGCCGTCACCCACCTGGAACACGATCACCCGGACTGCTTTCCCACCTGGGACGATATGCGCCGCGCCTTTGAGCAATTTCTGGCTCTCGTCCCGGCCAACGGCCTGATCGTCGGCTGCGGCGATCAGGCCCATGTGGTCGCCCTGCTGACTCAACAGGCGGCTCTGGGCGGCGCGCCGGTTCAGACCTGCGGGCTGGCTGCTTCAAACGACTGGCAGGCCGTTGAGGTTGAACCCGACTCGGGCGGGCACCGCTTTCAGGTGATCCGACACGGCCAACTCTGGGGCAGCGCATCACTGAGCATACCTGGGATACACAATGTGCAAAATACCCTCATTGCTATCGCCATTGCCGATTGGCTGGGCGTGACCGCCGCAGACATCGCCGGGGCGTTGGCCTCGTTTGGCGGCACCGAGCGGCGTTTCCAGGTGCGCGGCGAGGTCGGCGGCATAACTGTCATAGACGATTACGGCCATCATCCCACCGAAATTGTGGCTACGCTGGCCGCGGCGCGGGCGCGATACGGTCGCCGTCCGCTGTGGGCAATCTTTCAACCGCACACCTACAGCCGCACTCGCGCCCTGTGGAACGAATTTCTGGCCTGCTTTGCTCAGGCCGATCACGTGATCGTGCTGGACATTTACGCTGCCCGCGAGCAAGACACATTAGGCATCTCGGCCGGCGCGCTGGCCGCCGAACTGTCGGCCCGACACCCCGATGCGCATTTTATCGCCGATTTTGACCAGGCAGCGCAATATATCATTCAACACGCTGAACCACAGGCCGTCATCATCACCTTGAGCGCAGGAGACGGCAACCGGGTCGGCGAACTGGTGCTGGAAAAACATGTTGTCTGAACACAATCCCTTCGATGACAAACTGGCTCGCTTGCAGGCCGAATTACATCGCGCCGGGCTGGAGACGCGCCGCAACGAACCGATGAGTGCGCACACCACCTATCAGATCGGCGGGCCGGCCGACCTATGGACAGTGACTGTCACCGGCGATCAACTGGTGCAGGCTGTGCGGCTGGCGCGCGATATGGGTGTCGAGCCGTTCATCCTGGGCGGCGGAGCCAACATCCTGGTGGCCGATGCCGGCATCCGCGGGCTGGTGATTCGACTTGCGGCGGCCAGGTATGAATTCGGCGAGTCGCACGGCGAGGTTTTGCTGTGGGCCGAGGCCGGCGCAGCGTTTCAAGAGCTGGCCCGCAACAGCGTGGGGCGAGGGCTGGCTGGCCTGGAATGGGCGGTAGATATTCCCGGCAGCATCGGCGGAGCGGTTGTGGGCAATGCCGGGGCGTTTGGCGGCTATATCTGCGATGTGATTCGCCGCGCCGCCGTCTTGCAACCCGACGGGCGCATTGCCGAACTGATCACCGATGAAATGGCCTTTTGCTATCGCAGCTCACGCTTCAAGGCCCAGCCCCGCGCCGAACGCGACGTGGTGTTGGATGTGACCCTGGCTTTGCGGCCCGGCCGCGCCGACGAGCTGACCGCTCAGGCCGCCCAATACACCCAACGACGTTGGGAGCGGCAACCGCGCCAGCCCAGTTGCGGCTCGGTGTTCAAACGCACGGCCAATTATCCGGCCGGCTTTTTGATCGAACAATGCGGCCTCAAAGGCACGCAGCACGGCCAGGCGATGATCTCGCCACAACACGCCAATTTCATCATCAACCTGGGTGGCGCAACCGCCGCCGATGTGCGCAGCCTGATTGACCTGGCCCGACAGCGAGTGCGAGAACAATGGGACCAAGACCTGGAACTCGAAGTCGAACTGGTCGGAGAATGGAAATAAACCATGGCAGAACGTAAAATAACGGTCGGCATCTTGTTTGGTGGACGGTCGGGCGAACACGAGGTCTCGCTGGCCTCGGCCCGCTCGGTGATGCAGGCCATTGATCCGCAAAAATACCGCGTCATTCCCATCGGCATTGACAAAGCCGGCCGCTGGATCGCCGATAATGACCCGATGAAGGCCTTGACCGGCTCATCACAGGCGGGCGACGAACGCACAGCCACTTTGCTGGCCGATCCCACCCATCGCGGCCTGATGCGGCTAGAGCCATCTGCCCAAGACGGCTCGCTAACCACGATCAAACTGGCCGAACTGGATGTGATTTTTCCGGTGCTGCACGGCACATACGGCGAAGACGGCACGGTGCAAGGCCTGCTGGAACTGGCCAGCGTGCCATTTGTGGGCTGCGGCGTGCTGGCCTCGGCAGTGGGCATGGACAAGCCGGCCGCCAAAGACATCTGGCGGGCGCATGGGCTGCCCATTCTGCCCTACACCGTCGTCAAACGCAAAACCTGGCAGTGCGACTCACAGGCCGTGCTGGCCGACCTGGAACAGCGGTTTCGCTATCCCATGTTTGTCAAACCGGCCAACCTGGGCAGCAGCGTGGGCATCAGCAAAGTCCACCACCGAGACGAACTGCCCGCCGCTCTGGACCTGGCAGCGCGATACGACCGCAAACTGTTGATTGAACAAGGCATCGAGGCGCGCGAGATCGAGGTCAGCGTGCTGGGCAACGACGACCCCATTGCCAGCGTGCCGGGCGAGGTGGTGCCATGCCGCGAATTTTACGACTATAAGGCCAAATACATAGACGACGACTCGGCTTTGCTGATCCCGGCACCCATTGACGAACAGACAGCCAGTCAGGTGCGTCAGATGGCCCTCCAGGCCTATCGCGCCATAGACGCCGCCGGCATGGCCCGTGCCGATTTTTTGCTGGACAAGACCAGCGGCGAACTGTGGTTGAATGAGCTAAACACCATCCCCGGCTTTACGTCCATCAGCATGTATCCCAAGCTGTGGGAGGCCAGCGGCATCGGCTATACCGAGTTGATTGACCGGCTGCTCGAACTGGCTATCGAGCGGTTTGAAGACAAAAATAGCTCTGAAACATCGTTTGACATCAACCAGGATCGCTAAAATGCTCGACATCAACCTGCCGGCGCGCAAAAGAGCCTCGACGCGCCAAACCGGACAGCACGCATCAAAAAGCCGTATGCGTTTCGACAGCACGGCGCAGGCCATGCCGTTACGCCGTCCGGCCACACAGCGGGTTGACACACAATATGTCAAGACGCAAACCCGGCGCAGCCAGCAAACCGCTTCGGCGCAAACCGACACAGCACCGTTGTGGAGCGACCAGGTCAAGACGCGGCGCAAGCCCCAAAACCGCCGCTCAAGGGCGCGACAGAACGAGACGCCCCGCCCCAAATTCGATTGGCGGGCCGCCTTTTTGTCGCCGCTAAACCAAGTCGCGCAGTCGCGCTGGCAAACTGCGGCTCATGTGACCATCAATATGCTGTTTCTGGCGGCGATGGGATGGCTGTTATTGTGGTTTTTCATAGACGACCGTTTTTACATCCAGCATGTCGAGATTCGCGGCAACCAACGTCTGTCCACGCAGGCTGTGCTGGCAGCCAGCGGCATCCAGGATTACAGCATCTTTTGGCTCAACCCGGCCGATGTGACCGCCAGCCTGATGCGCCAACTGCCACCGATCAAAAAAGCCATCGTCCATTATCGGCTGCCCAACGTGGTCGAACTGGAAATCCAGGAGCAGGGCGGGCATGTCATTTGGCAGTTGGGCGAACGCCGCTATTGGGTAGATGACGACGGTCGGCTGCACCCGGCCGTTCCAGACGCGCTGGCCGTCATTGTGGTGCAAGACATTCGCCCAGGCCTGTATGACCGGGTGGATACGCAAGCCCTGATTGCCGCCCAAGAGATCAGCCGCTTGATGCCCGATCTCAAACAGATCGAATATGCCCCGGCCACCGGCATTCGCTTTACTCACCCCAGCGGGTGGTTGGTCTATTTGGGAGTGGGCCATGATATGGCTCGCAAAATCAACATCTTGCACGCCATGGAGGCCCAATTTGCCGATCCAGACAAGCCGCAGCCGTCGCTGATAGACCTGCGCTACCCCGACAGTCCTTACTATCGCATGCCGCAGACAGAATCGGAGGCCGGGTGAGATGTGGCTGCCCTTGATCGGTTTGTTGATCGGCCTGATCATCGGCTCGATCTTTGCCATCACCATTCCGTCTGAACTGGCCCGCTATACGGCCATCGTCATCCTGGCTTCGCTAGACTCGGTGCTGGGGGCTTTGCGCGCCGATATGGAGGGACATTACGACAACCTAGTTTTCATCAGCGGCTTTGCCGTCAACGGCTTGCTGGCCGCGCTGTTGACACTGTTAGGCGAACGGTTGGGCGTCGAATTGCACTATGCGGCGATCCTGGCTTTTGGCGCGCGGTTGTTCAACAATATGGCCGTGATCCGCCGCATCCTGTTAACCCGATTCCGCACCTGGTGGCACAACCGGCGGCGGGTCGGCGGGCCAACCGGCAAACTCACCGAGGGGGACTAGAGAGGGCATCGTGGAAAAAACCATCGCCAGCATTGACATAGGCACAACCAAAGTCTGCACCCTGGTGGCACAAATCAACGAATTGGGCATTTTGCGCATCATCGGCGTGGGTGTCAGCCCATCGCGCGGCCTGCGCAAAGGCATCGTGGTCAATGCCACCGAAGCCGCCGACGCCATTGCCGTCTCGGTTGAGCGGGCTGAGCGCATTTCGGGCTATCAAGTCGCCCGAGCTTTGGTGGGCGTGGCCGGGGCGCACATCTCGTCGCTGAACAGCCGGGGGGTGGTTGCCATTCCGCACAGCGACCGGGGCATCACCGACGAGGATGTCGGGCGAGTGTTGGATGCCGCGCAGGCCATCTCGATTCCCGAAAACAACGAGATCATTCACATCGTGCCACGCGGATTTTCCATTGATGGGCAAGAAGGCGTCAGCGACCCGCGCGGCATGCACGGTGTGCGGCTCGAAGTGCAGGCGCACATTATCACCGGAGCCACCCCCACCATCCAAAATCTGGTCAAATGCGTCAATTCGCTCGACATTGAGATTGACGAGATGGTGTTGGCGCCGCTGGCATCGGGCGAAGCCACCCTCACCGACACCGAACGGGCTATGGGTGTGGCCGTAGCCGATATTGGCGGCGGCACCACCGACATTGCCATTTTCATCGAAGGCAGCGTATGGCACACCAGCATTTTGCCGGTCGGTGGGCATCACCTCACCAATGACATTGCCATCTGCCTGCGCACGCCGTTCGACGAGGCCGAAGAGGTCAAGAAAAAGTGGGGGCACGCCGACCCGGCCGAGGTACCCGCCGATGAAATGCTAGACATTGCCGCCTTTGGCGAAAACGCCCATCAACAAATCTCGCGTCGCGAACTGGCCGAGGTGCTGCATGCGCGCGTAGAAGAAATCTCGACCTTGATCTTGCAAGAGATCAAACGGTCGGGCTATGATGGCCTGCTGCCGGCCGGCGTGGTGCTGTGCGGCGGCACATCGGAACTGCCTGGCATCAAAGAAGTGGCTCGCAATGTGATCGGTCTGCCGGTGCGCATCGGCAAGCCGCACGACCTGCAAGGACTGGTGGATACGTTGACCCGGCCTGCTTTTGCCACCGGTGTGGGATTGTTGATGTGGGGGCAGCGACAAAAACCCAGCGTGCGCCCTCACCCGCCCAAGCCTTCAGTCACAGAGCGAATGGGCAAATGGTTCAAAAACCTGCTGCCCGGCTGATCAAGGCATGACACCATTCAATGTGGTTGATGATAAAAAATAAAAATAAAACCTGGGGGGACCAACTAAAGGAGAGATGACATGGAAGTGCGAATGAGCCAGACCACAGAAAATTTTGCCCGTATCAAGGTTTTGGGGTTGGGCGGCGGCGGCTCGAACGCCGTCAACCGCATGATCGCCGAGAGCATTCAAGGAGTCGAGTTTGTCGCCATCAACACCGACGCGCAGGCACTGATGCTGTCCAACGCGCCACAGCGCATTCACATCGGCGAAAAGCTGACCAAGGGGCTGGGTTCGGGCGGCAACCCGGAAATCGGCCGCAAAGCCGCCGAGGAATCGAGCGATGAACTGTACGAGGTGCTGCGCGGCACCGACATGGTGTTCATCACCGCCGGTATGGGCGGCGGCACCGGCACCGGCGCGGCGGCGGTAGCCGCATCCATTGCCCGCGAGGTCGGCGCACTGGCGATTGGCGTGGTCACACGGCCTTTTACTTTTGAAGGGGCCAAACGCCGCGTCGCCGCAGAGGAAGGCATTGCCCGGCTCAAAGAGCAGGTAGACACCCTGATCGTGATCCCCAACGACCGTCTGCTGCAAATCGTAGACAAGCGCGCCTCGCTGCAAGACGCTTTTCGCATGGCCGATGACGTGCTGCGTCAGGGCATTCAGGGCATCTCTGAATTGATCACCGTGCCTGGCTTGATCAACCTGGACTTTGCCGACGTGCGCACGATCATGAGCGAAGGCGGCGCCGCGCTCATGGCCGTAGGCCGCGCCGGCGGAGAGAACCGCGCCGCCGAAGCCGCCCGCCATGCCATCTCGAGCCAACTGCTCGATGTCACCATTGATGGGGCGCGGGGCATCCTGTTCAACATCACCGGCGGTCGCGACATGACCCTGTTCGAGGTCAACGAAGCCGCCGAAATCATTCGCGAAACCGCCCACCCCGATGCCAATATCATCTTTGGCGCGGTCATTGACGAACACATGGTAGATGAAGTGCGAATCACGGTGGTGGCTACCGGCTTTGACACGGCAGCCATACCCGCGCCGACCCCTGCGCCTCAGACCCAGCAGCGTCAGCCGGTCGCCCGGCCGCAGACCACCTCTACGCGCCCGGCGCAGCCGCCCACCCGCACAGGCAGCTCTTTCTTGGCTCAGACACCGGCTCAACCCATCGCCCAGCAGACGGCACAACCAGCTATGGCCACCGCACCGACGCCGCCCGCCTCACAGCAACAGTCCACACGGGCGCGCATCGAGTTTCAGGTGCCACAGTTTGCCGGCAGCGATGAGCTAGATATTCCGCCGTTCCTGCGGCATCGCAACTCTTGATCCGTCGGCCTGCAAGATTTTACCCCGGCCCGGTAGGCGCACAGCTTGCGCTGCGCTTACCGGGCATTTTTTACGATTCCTGATGGTGCAATTTGCGCGGCTCTGGCACACCGATCACCAGCGGCCAGGGCAGCAGCAGGCCGATGATCGTCACCACAAACAACAGGGTGTAATTCTCATTCGTCCACTGCAAGATCAGGCCACCCAGCGTTGAAAAGATGGTGGCCACCCCGTTCAACGTATTGGTCAGCCCGATATAGGTGCCGCGCTCCGCATCCGATGACCATTCCATCACATAATTCAACCAGCCGGGCATCATGCTGTTCATCGCCGCATTGGATAGAAAAAAGACCAGGCCAAAGCCCCAGGCCAGCCAGATCGGATCCAGGGGCAGGTACGGGATGAGCAACGCCGTCGCCGGCACAGTCAGACTGAGCGCCATACCCACCAAAATCACCCACTTGCTGCCATACTTTTCATTCATCCAGCCGAACAGCAAGGCAGCCAAAATGCCGCCTACCACGCCAATCGAGACATAGCGGCCGGCCACCTGATCGGGCAGGCCCAACCGCCGAATGGCAAAAGGCATATAAAAGGGCAAGGCCAGGCCACCCAGCGCACTGAGTTGCCGGGCGATGATCAGGCGGCGAAACACCCGGTCATTTTTCAGCACTCCCCACAATTGGGGCAGATATTCGCGCCAGGTGGGCACCCTGGCGGCAGCCGCACTGCGCTCCTCTTTGACCCCGGCCACTGCAATGAACGAACCCACCATCAGCACAAAGCCAATGGCAAACAGGCCAACATAGTTGTTGGGATAGCCCGGCCCGCGATCTCCCAACATCCACTCGACAAAAAAGCCGGCCGCAAAGCTGATGCCACCCGACACCAACTGCCCAACGCTGGTCAGACGACCGCGGCGGCGCGGCGGAATGACTTTGCTGAGCAGATCAAACCAGGGCAGGCTGGCAATGCCATCGCCTACCCAAAACCACACCGTGTACAGAGCAATCAGAGAAATGATCAGCCAGACCGGCCGCGCCCCGGTGAGCCAGATGACCAGCAACAAAAGCAGCAGCGAGATACGCCCCAGGGCAGCGCCCCACAAAATATAGGGCTTTTTCAGCGGCTTGTCGGCCATATAGCGGGCCGAGAACAGTTGCGGCAACAGCCAACTGGCGCTTTGCAGCGTCGAAATCAGGCCAATGATGGCCGCCGAGGCACCCAGGCGGCTCAAAAAGCCGGGAATGACCGTGCCGGGGCTGATAAAGGCCATGCCCATGCCAAAAAAGGCCATGTCGGAAACCAGACACCAAAAGTTGCGACGAAAATTAGGGGGCAACGAAATGTAGCTCAATGAATTATCCTTGCATAGAACCAGAAATGAAACACACCCGTTTAATTTTTGTCCACCCATTCACGCGTGCGGGCCACCGCCTTTTTCCACCCCTCATACCCCTGCGAGCGGCGCGGCGCATCCCACGTCGGCTCAAACACACAATCTATGCCCCAATTGGCCTTGAGGTCGTCCAACCCCGACCAGAGGTCGGTGGCCAGGCCGGCGGCATAGGCCGCGCCCAACGCCGTCGTCTCGTTGACCGTCGGGCACACTACCGGCACGCCCAAAATATCGGCCTGAAGCTGCATCAAAAAGCGATTAACCGTCGCCCCGCCATCCACCTTGAGCGTGGTCAGATCAATGCCCGAATCGGCGTGCATGGCCTCCATCACATCGCGGGTTTGATAGGCGATGGCCTCCAGGGTGGCGCGCACCAGGTGCGCCCGATTGACATAGCGGGTCAGGCCGACAATCACGCCGCGCGCATACATATCCCAATAGGGCGCAAAAAGGCCCGAAAAGGCCGGCACAAAATAGCAACCGCCAGCATCCTCCACCGACTGGGCCACCGTCTCGGTCTCGGCAGCATTCTGGATCAGCCCCAGATTGTCGCGCAGCCACTGCACCGCCGCGCCGGCGATGGCAATCGAGCCTTCCAACGCATAAACGGCGCGACCGGGTTCCAGACTATAGGCCACAGTGGTCAGCAGGCCGCTGGGTGACGGCGTCAACCGGTCGCCGGTATTGAGCAGCATAAAACAGCCCGTGCCATAGGTATTTTTGGCCTCCCCTACACCATAGCAGGTCTGCCCAAACAAGGCTGCCTGTTGATCGCCCAGATCGCCACAAACCGGAATGGCCCCGCCAAACGGACCGCCGGGCAGCGTATATCCATAAAACTGCCGGTCGCTAGACGGGCGAATTTGCGGCAGAATAGAGCGCGGCACACCCAAAATCCGCAACAACTCGTCATCCCAGTCCAGAGTGCACAAATTCATCAACATGGTGCGGCTGGCATTGGTGGGATCGGTGACGTGCACCCCTCCGTTCACCCCGCCAGTGAGGTTCCAGATCAGCCAGGTGTCCATATTGCCGAACAAGGCCTCTCCGGCTTTGATTTTGGCGCGCACCGCCGGGACATGATCGATCAGCCAGCGAATTTTGGGACCCGAAAAATAGGTGGCCACCGGCAGACCAGCCCGCTCGCGAAAAAGCCCTTCCAGGCCATCATCTATGAGTTTCTGACAGAGCGGCAGAGTGCGCGTGCATTGCCAGACCACAGCATGGTACAAAGGCTGCCCGGTGGTCTTGTCCCAAATCAAGGCCGTCTCACGCTGATTGGTGATGCCCACTCCGGTGATCTGTTCGGGGCGAATTTCGGCTTTGGCCAGCGCGGCGGCGATCACGCGACGGGTATTGGTCCAGATTTCCAGGGCGTCATGCTCCACCCAGCCCGGTTGGGGATAAATCTGGCGATGTTCGGCATACTCGGCCGACACCACCTGCCCGGCCCGGTCAAAGACCATACAGCGAGTGCCAGTAGTGCCTTGATCGATAGCGGCGACAAATTGGCTCATCATACATCCTCCTTGTGCAAAAACGATCCGGCTGAAATCCGCCCCATTCTATCACAGGTCTACAGCGGGCGCAATGCCGATCCAACAAGCGGCACGAACCAGTTCGGGAAGGCGCGGGCGCGGAGAAAACTCTAGCCTTGACAGAACCTACCCCACCCGTTATAATTAGCGTGTTGGACACAAGGCAGATTGATCCATTGAGCTAGAGCCAGGAGGTCTGGTTGGAGCAGGGTAACACATCTCTGCGGCATGAATCGGCAGGACAAACGCACGTTGGACAGCGCAGAAAACTCAACGAAGATGCATGGCGCATTGCCGGCGACGCCGATGCTCCCGAACTATGGGCGCAGCGGGGAAAGCTCTTTGCCGTAGCCGACGGTATGGGCGGACATGCTGCCGGAGAGGTCGCCAGCCGGTTGGCGATTGACACGCTGTTCAGCCGATATTATGCCTCTGATCCGGGTCCTTTATCCTCGCCTTTTTCAATCCGCCGGCAACTGGAACAGGCTATTGCCGCCGCCAATCAGGCTGTCTATGAGCAGGCCGCCGAAAACCGCGCTCAAACCGGCATGGGCACCACCCTGGTCGCTGCCGTCCTGCACGGTGACTGGCTGACCATCGCCAATGTCGGAGACAGCCGCGCCTATATCTGGCACAACGGCGCAGCCGAGCAGGTCACTCGCGACCACTCCTGGGTCGCCGAGCAGGTTCAGGCCGGCATCCTCAGCGAAGAAGAAGCGCGTGTCCACATCTATCGCAGTGTGGTCACGCGCTGCATCGGCCACCAACCGGATGTTCAGATTGACTTGTTTGAACGATTGCTGGACCCCGGCGACATGATGCTGCTCTGTTCCGATGGGCTGTCCAACCAGGTTTCGGCGAACACCATAGCCGAAATTTTGAGCCGACCACCGGACCAGGCACTGGAAGAGTTGATTCGTCAGGCTAACGATTCGGGCGGCCCCGACAATATCACCGCCATCATCATCCAGACGCACAGTGCAGAGGCCGAGCCGATCGCCGCGCCCATCACCGCGCTGCCCCCCCCAGACCTGGCCCGCTCGCACCCGCCATTGCCAGCCCGCCAACCCGCTCCGGCCGCCCGACGCAAATATCTGGTCGCCTGGGTCATCGGCGGGCTGGCTTTGCTGCTCTTGCTCCTCATCGCCGTCATCTTGCTCTACCCCAATTGGGTGCAAAACCGGCTGTTTCCGCCCTCAACCAATCGTACACCGACACCGGCCCTCACGCCCGCCGCCCCCGAATCGACCTGGACAGCTACGGCCGGGCCGGCATCCTCATCTCGCCCCACACGGCCATTATCACAGCGATGGCAGCCAGAGCGGCCGTCTCGGCCCGCAAAATGCGCGGACCACAAGTCACCGCCTGGATGCCATGCTGCCGGGCCAGATCGATCTCAGCCTGGCTAAACCCGCCTTCCGGCCCGATAAACAGCCCGGCGGCAGATGGGCGCACAGCAATTTGCAGCGTCTGAACCAAATCGGGTTCCTGAGCCTGTTCCCAGAGAATCAAAGCCAGATCGTGCGCCCGCGCCTGAGTGCATGCCTCAGCCAGCGACAGAGCCGGCCGCAAAACCGGCAGCCGGGCGCGGTGACTCTGTTCGGCGGCCTCGCGGATGATCTCTTGCCAGCGCGACCGCTTTCGGTCGGCCCGGTCTCGATCCTGGAGAATAGTACGCTCGCTGATCAGCGGAACCACCGCGCACACGCCCAACTCGACCCCTTTTTGCAACACCCACTCGAAATGATCACCCTTGAGCAGGCAGGCATACAGAGTCAAAGATACGGTCGGTTCGGTATCCACCTGGCAACAATCCACCACCTGCCCCACAGCTCGACGAGATTGCAACTCGACCAGTTCAACCTCGTATTCCTGCCCCGAATTGTCCAGCACACTCACCCGGCTGCCGGGGCGCAGCCGCAACACCCGGATGAGTTGATGCGTGGTGGGCTGATCAAACAAAACGTGTCCCTCGACCAGTTGATCGGGGGACACGAAAAAACGATGGGTCATCGTCACACCTTGAATCAAGAAATACGGTCGGCAATCAAGGCGATCCAATCATGCTCGGCCTGCCGCTCGACCACCCGCAGACCATGCGCAGCCAGAGCATGGCGCACCTGATCTTCCTGGGTGTCAATGATGCCCGAAGCCACCATGATGCCTTGCGGGGCAAGCAGATCGGCCAACCCCAGCTCGAGCATGTCCACAATGATCTGCGCCAGAATGTTGACCAGTATCAGATCATACGGCCCCTGCGCCCGCTCAAACGAGCCGGCCCGAACCTGCACCACATCGCCCAAGCCGTTGAACGAGATATTGCGTCGCGCCGAATCCACCGCAATCGAGTCGTTATCCAGGGCCAACACCCCGGCCGCGCCCTGCCGCGCCGCGGCAATCGCCAACACCCCCGATCCAGTACCCAGGTCCAGCACGCGCATGTCCGGCCGGATCACCTCTTCCAGCGCGGCCAGGCACAGGCGGGTCGTGGGGTGTGTGCCAGTGCCAAAAGCCATTCCTGGGTCCAGGATCACCGCCACCTCGCCGGGCTGCGGCGTATAATCTTGCCACTGCGGCACGATCACCGTGCGCTGCCCGACATGCAAGACGGCATAGTGAGCCTTCCACGCCTCGGACCAATCGGCCTCGGCAATGACCCGAAAGGTCGGCTCTGGGATGGGATACAACTGCCCCAGATGCCACAACGCCTCTTGAATCTTGCGCCGCCCCTCATAGTCGTCTATTTCAATGTACCCTTTGACGGTCAGTACATCAATATCATCATGCGCGCCGGGGCCGTCAATCAGCATGCGCTCGATTACGGCACCGCCGCGCACATAGCGGTCTAACACCTGGCTGACCGCTTCGGCGGCCTCGCCATCCACCCGAACCGACACCTCTAGCCAATCTTGCGCTCCCACTCGAACCTTCCTCACAGGCCAAACGCTTCTTTGACCCGCTGCAAAAACCCTTTTTCCTGGGGATTGATCGCCTCTTTGCCCAACGTTTTACCCAACTCGTGGAATAGTTGACGCTGTTTTTCGGTCAATTTCTTGGGTATATCTACCGTCACCACAATGATCTGATCGCCGCGCCCGGCGCGCCGAATAAAGGGCACCCCGCGCCCTTTGAGCCGAAACAACGAACCGCTTGGCGTGCCAGACGGGATGGATAGTTCTTCTTCGCCTTCCAGCGTCGGCACCTTGACCTTGTCGCCCAAAACGGCCTGAGCCACATTGATAGCCAGTTCCAGGATAATGTCGTTTTCCTGGCGCACGAAAAAGGGGTGCGGCTCGACCGAGAGGATGACATAGAGATTGCCCGTCGGCCCGCCCAAATCGCCATATTCCCCCTCGCCGGTCAGCCGAATCTGGGTGCCATTGTCTACGCCGGCCGGTATCTTGACCGACAGGGTGCGGGCGCGGCTGACCTGTTTGCTGCCATTACATTCGGGGCAGGGATTGGGAATCTCTTCGCCGCTGCCGCGACAACGCGGGCATGTGGTCACGTTGACAAAAGAGCCAAACACCGACCTTTGCACGTGCCGCACTTCGCCAGCGCCGCCGCACTGCGAGCAACGCACTGGCGAGGTACCGGGCTTGGAGCCAGAGCCCTGACAGGTGGGGCAAGTCTCGTGGCGCATGATTTCAATTTCTTTTTCACAGCCAAAGACCGCTTCTTGAAAGGTAATCTTGAGATTGTAATGCAAATCCTGGCCGCGCTGTGGACGATTGCGCGCCGTGCTGCCGCGCTGACCGCCGAAAAAGCTCTCAAAGATGTCTTCAAAGCCAAAGCCAAAGCCGCCAAAATCAGAGGCGCCGCCGTTGGTTTGAACACCGGCATGCCCTAGCCGATCATAGCGAGCGCGCTTGTCTTCATCGCTCAATATCTCGTAGGCTTCGTTGATCTGCTTGAATTTTTCCTCGGCCCCGGCCTCTTTGTTGACATCGGGGTGATATTCACGGGCCAGGCGGCGATAGGCCTTTTTGAGTTGGTCGGGCGTGGCATCGCGCGGCACACCCAAAATCTCGTAATAGTCGCGTTTGCTGCTCATCCCCATCTCGATTCTATGGGTCGGCGACCCTGTAGATCGCCGACCCATACAGAATCATCTTATGAGTCCACTGAAAAAACCACCAAGAACACCAAGTACACGAAGAAAGTCAAGACTTGCATTAATTATTTCAATGTTGTATTTGAACAATTTCAAGCTCAACCTGAATTTTCTTTGTGACCTTTGTGGTTAAATCCACCTTTTTTCAGGAGAGTCATCTTATGCTTCGCTAAATTCGCCATCTACCACATCGGGATCGGGAGGGGTATGGCCGCCCGGCCCGCCGCCCGGAGGCGGCGTGGCGCCGCCGGCCTGCCCGCCATACATCGAAGCGCCGATCTGCTGCAACGCATAGCCTAACTCTTGGGTGCGTTTTTGCAGGTCTTCGAGGCTGCCGGTATCTTTGATCTGTTTGAGTGCTTCGATCTTGGACTCGACATCGCGGCGCACATTGTCGGGCACCTGACTGCCCAAATCGCGCAGGGTCTTTTCGGCGGTATAGATGGCATGGTCGGCCTGATTGCGCGCCTCGATCTCTTCTTTGTGCTTTTGGTCGTCGGCGGCGTGCTGCTCGGCCTCTTGGACCATCTTTTTGATCTCGGTCTCCGACAGACCACTGGATGCGGTGATGGTGATGTGCTGCTCTTTGCTGGTGGCCTTGTCTTGGGCCAGCACTTTGAGGATGCCGTTGGCATCAATGTCAAACGTCACCTCGATCTGGGGCATGCCGCGCGGCGCCGGCGGAATGCCGTCCAGGATGAACCGCCCCAGCGTTTTGTTGTCGCGGGCAAACTTGCGCTCGCCCTGCACCACATGGATTTCGACCTGCGACTGCATATCGGAGGCCGTCGAGAAAATCTGGCTCTTTTTGGTGGGAATGGTGGTATTGCGCTCGATCAATGGCGTGGCAATCCCACCCAACGTCTCGATGCTCAAGGTCAGCGGTGTCACGTCGAGCAGCAAAATATCCTTGACATCGCCTTTTAGCACACCGGCCTGAATGCCGGCGCCGATGCCCACCACCTCATCGGGGTTGACGCCTTTATGCGGCTCTTTGCCAAAGAACTTGCGCACGGCTTCGCGCACAGCCGGCATACGGGTCATCCCGCCCACCAACACCACCTCGTCAATGCCGGCAGTGGTCAGCTTGGCATCCTCGAGGGCCTTGCGGCACGGCTCGATGGACCGCTCGATCAATTCCATAGTTAGCTGCTCCAATTTGGCGCGGGTTAGCGTCATTTGCAGGTGCTTGGGACCGCTGGCATCGGCGGTGATAAAGGGCAGGTTGATTTCGGTTTCCATCACCGTAGACAACTCGATCTTGGCCTTTTCGGCGGCCTCTTTGAGCCGCTGCAAAGCCATACGGTCGGCGCGCAGGTCAATGCCCTGATCGCGCTTGAACTCGGCGCAGATCCAGTCAATGATCCGCTGATCAAAGTCGTCGCCGCCCAGATAGGTGTCACCGTTGGTAGACTTGACCTCAAACACGCCGTCGCCGACATCCAGGATCGAAATGTCAAACGTGCCGCCGCCCAGGTCATAGACAGCGATGGTCTCATCTTTTTTCTTGTCCATGCCATAGGCCAGCGACGAGGCAGTTGGCTCGTTGACGATACGCAAGACATTCAGGCCGGCAATGCGCCCGGCATCTTTGGTGGCCTGTCGCTGCGAGTCGTTGAAATAGGCCGGCACGGTGATCACCGCCTCGCTGACCGGCTCGCCCAGGTAGGCTTCGGCGTCGGTCTTGATCTTTTGCAGAATCATGGCCGAGATTTCGGGCGGCGAGTATTCTTTGCCACCCATCCACACACGCACATCGCCATTGGGCGCAGCGGTCACTTTGTAGGGGACAATCTCCATCGCCCGCCGCACTTCGGAATCGGTGAATTTGCGGCCCATAAAACGTTTGATTGAAAAAATCGTATTTTCGGGGTTGGTGATGGCCTGACGTCGCGCCACCTGACCGACCATGCGTTCACCGGTTTTGGGGTTCACGGCGACGACAGACGGGAACAACCGGCCACCCTCTGAACTGGGGATCACCACCGGCTCGCCGCCTTCCATCACCGAGCAGACCGAAAATGTGGTTCCGAGATCTATACCGACAATTTTACCCATCGTTGTTCTCCTTTTCGACTATGCTTTGTTCATCTCAACCGGCAGCGACCAGAGCGACCATCGCCAGGCAATCCACCCGAGCGAGCAGGGCGAACTGGACGCCGCCGACAAAAAATTTAACATTGTTCCGGCCGGGCCGGGTTCTTGCCACTGGACACACTGACAATCACCGGGCGCAGCACTTGATCTTGCAGCAAATACCCGCGATGAAAAACCTGAGCAATCTGCCCTTCTTCAAAAGAATCGCTCGGCTCGTGCAACACGGCCTGATGATAGCGCGGATCAAAGGGGTCGCCAGGGCGGGCGGCGATTTCTTTTAGTCCTTCTTTTTCCAGCACAGCCACAAGCTTTTTGCCCACCAAAAACAACCCTTCCACCCAGGCATGCTCGCGCATCTCGTCGGGGATGGCGGCAAAAGCCCGGTCCTGATCGTCCACAATCGAGATCAGATTGAGCAATGTTTTGGACATGGCCTGCTGCTGTTGCAGTTTGAGTGTCTGTTCCTGGCGGCGTCTGAAATTAGCAAATTCGGCCCGCTCGCGCTGCCAGCCGTCCAGATACTCGGCCGATTGAGCCTCGGCCTGCGCCAACTGGGTGCGCAATGTCTCGACTTCGCCAAACGGCGGCGTCGTTGTCTGATCCTGATTTTCAGGCATGGTTAAAGATTCGTCTGGCTGATCTGATTGATTGGATCCCATTTTTATTTTTCCATTTCCGTTAATATACCCTAGTCTAATCGCCGTAAATATCCGAAAGAAGGTTGCTGAGCAGGCGCGACACAAAACGCACCGCCGATACAGCGCGGGCGTAGGGCATGCGCAAAGGCCCCATCACACCCAGCGCGCCGGCGACCTGCCCGTTGATGCCATATCGAGACAAGACTAGGCTGAAATCGGACAGGCTATGATACTGCCCCTCGCCGCCGACAATGATGCGCACACCACGCTGGTCCGAAGACCACGACAGCATGTCCGACAAGATCAGGTCAACCGGCCCGCCGGCCGAAAAAATACTGATCACCCGGTCGGCATTTTGCTCAAATTCGGGCTGTGTCAGCACGTGAACCAGGCCATCTCGATAGGGTGGGTCTTGCTGCTCGTCTACGTCTTGCATCATCCGGGCAACCACCTGCCCCACCTCTTGCTCAAAATGGGGCAAAGCGGCCAGTTGCTGGCAGATTTCTTCGGCGTCATTGTTGGCAAAGACATCATTGAGCCAGCGGGTCACCCGGCTCAAATCTACCTGGCTGCGCTCCTGGTCTAGCGTGAGCATTTGTTGACGCACCAACCCGCCCTGCGTGACCAGCACCAACAGCACCACCGCTCCATGGATCGAGATCAACTCCATATGCTTGAGCCGGCAGCGATAGATACGCGGCGGCACCACCACAGCCGCGCCGCGCGCCGTGTGCGCCAGCGCGGTAGCCGCCAGTTGCATCCACTGGTTCATGTCAAGCTGCGCCTGATAGAATTGATGGGCGATCATGCGCTGCTCTTCTTCGGGCAGATGAATGTCTTCCATCAACTGCTCAACAAAATAGCGATAGCCCTTTTCGGTAGGCACCCGTCCGGCCGATGTGTGTGGATGGGTCAGATACTCGTGATCCTCCAGATAAGCCATCTCGTTGCGCACCGTCGCCGGGCTGACGCTAAAGCCGGGATGCGAACTGACACTTTTCGAGCTGACCGGCATGGCGGTCTCGATATACTCTCGCACGACGAAATTGAGAATTTGCCGCCGTCGCGGTGTCAAAATGTCAATTTCCTGACTCATCGGCAAAAACCTCTGCACCAACGCACCACTTTAGCACTCTCAACCTTAGAGTGCTAAAATAATAGCACAAAGTTGCCAATCTGTCAAGTATTTGTTGTGTGAATTGAGCCTGCCAGCTCAACCACCACTCCAACCCACGCCTGTCGGAGCAACCTGGAGGCGCCCCTGTTCGTCAAACTGCCACCCTTCCATTTCCAGCAAGGCACGCTTCATCGGCAGACCGCCGGCATACCCTCCCAATGTGCCATCCGACCGCACCACGCGGTGACAGGGAATGATCACCGGAAAGGGATTGCGGGCCAGCGCATGGCCCACCGCCCGCCACCCACGCGGCGACCCTACCACTACAGCAAGGTGTTGATAGGTATACACACAGCCGCGTGGAATGTCTTTTTCGGCCAGCAGCACCTCGTGCTGAAAAGGCATACAAACCGCCCAATCCAGCATGCCGGTGGGCAGCGACACCGCCTCGCCCAACAGAAAACGGGTGAGCAAGATGCCCAACTCTTTTGCATCGGCATGATCGGCTGCCACCGCATCGGGATATTGTTCATTCAAATGAGGGTGAACGCGGCCGTTCAGCGCCAGGAAAACACGCACCACGCGCCAGGACTCTCCCTGTTGACGCCAGACCAATGCCAGATCGCCAAAAGGCGAAGCAACTTTTTGAACTGTGATCATAAAAAACACCCCCTTGACTTGGGAAAAAAGCGGTTTATACTGTATACAAGCCTGTATTCGGGATTTGAATAACCAGCAGAGGTGAAAGAATTGCGATGGAGCAGTTGAAAGAATGTTATATCGTGTGCGGCGAAGGGGGTTTTGAAGCCTGCCTGACAGTACAGGAAAAGCTACAAAAGCACGGATTATGCAGCTATACACGTTGGAACCCCACACCGCCCAAATGGCGATTCTTTTTTGAAACCAACCTCAAACCAGACAAGGCCCTCTCACTGCTCGGCCATTATGCCGTGCGCTATGACATTCATCTCAAATAGATCGGTCTCTTGTCGCCACAAAAAAATCGAGTCGTTGACCATTGATCGGCAAACGGGGTCAGATGATCTGACCCCGTTTGTGTTTTGATCTGGGCGACTGGCACAGGTTTATTCGGCCGAGATGATCATCTTGCCGCCATCGCTGCGCCCCCACACTTCGGGAAAGTACATTTCATAAGCCAGGGTGGGCATGGTCAGAAACTCGCCCGGTACCGAAGCACGGATGTAATAAGTGTATTCATAGGTGCCGCGCGGCAGAAAATCGGCAAAGAGAGCCACCTTTTCGTCTCGCACATCCGAGTGACTGAACCACCACCAGCCCCAGCCATAGCTATCCCAGCCGTATTCTGGATCGCCTGAGCGCAGGGTAGGGTCTTCGCTGACCACACTGGTGGTCTTGAGGCTGCGATCAATGGCTTCACACCCGGCCGGTAGCGGGTCTTCGACAACCAGATAGTGCAGATCGTGCGGCGCCACCAGGGTGATCTTGACCTTGATCACATCACCCACTTGTGCATGGTCTATGTGGGGGCAGTTTTTGTCCTTTTCGCAGTCTATGGGCTGATACTGCCGCGCCACAATGATCCCGCGTCCCAGCGCTCGCACATCTTCAACCGGCACAAAGTAGCGCAGATACATGGCATAGTAAAGCTGGCCTTTGCCGGTCTGCCCGGCAGCCGGCTGTTGACGGGTGATCCACACCCGGTTCACCTCTTGGGCCAGCAAGTCGGCAATCGGCACGATCACGCGGAAACTCTGCCCCACCTGCGCCGGGGTGATCTGCTGCCGATCCAGGTCCTGGTCATTGAGCGACACCTCATAGCTGTAGTCGGCTTGCAATTCGCCAGTCATCAGCATATAGTCGGTCAGAGCCATCAAGGCCCAGGCCGTTTCTTGCGTGGTTTCCCAGTGACCGGCCTTGCGGGCCACCATCAGCCAGCGCACGGCGTTGGGCAGCAAGGCGTTTTGCGGATCGAGTTTGGTCAGAGCGTCAATGATCACCGCCGTCGAGCGCGTGTCGGTATTCATCGTCCAGTAATCCACCTGCTTTTCTTCCCAGTGCGCACCGGTGGCGCTGACGATGGCCGCGCCGGTCAGGTCGCTGAGCAGAGCCTTGATCCGCTCCGAGTCGGGCGATTCGAAAAGTCCCAAAGCCATAGCCAGATAAGCCCGCCCATAATAGCTCAGCTTATCCCGGTCGGAGGCCAGCCGCACCGAGCGGCCCAGGTCGCCTGCGCCCGCTTCGGCCAGCACATACAGCAAAAAGGCCTGCTGATTGCGTTCATAATCCACTTTGGTCGCCTGCGGGCTGAGCAACTGCCCCTTGACAAACTGGATGGCGTTGGTTATCACCTGTTCGTCCACCGTCAAGCCGGCCGCCTGCGTCTTGATCAGCCCCAGCAGGACATAGGCCGACACAAACGGATTGCTCTTGTTCTGCGGCCACCAGCCCCAGCCGCCGTCATAGTGCTGCTGAGCATAGATCTTTTGCAACCCTTCACTCACCAGGCCGGGCAGTTTTTCGGCCAGTTCAGGGTTTTCGATGCCCAGACTCTTGAGCGCCTGATAGGTCAGCACATTGGGCAGCCAACGGCTGATGGTCTGTTCGGTACATTCATACTCATAGTGTTCCAGATATTTGAGACCATCGCGCATGCCGGCAGCCAGCGACGGCTCGACCTGAATGGTCAACTCACCCTGTGTGGGGTCGAGCTTTTGCGGCAAGATCACCGCTTCCATACGCTCTTCGGGGTTGGCGATCTGGCCGGCTGTGGCCACCACTTCGGGCGTCGAATAGGTATAGACGGGCAGGGTAATCTCGATGGCATCGGCGTAATCGCCAGCCTTGACACTGCCGCGCAGCACCACCTGCTCGACATTGGGCACCGTCACCTGCCAGTCTACCTTGACCTTGCCCCCGGCCGGGATGCGCACCGTCTGCGGCCCCTGGGCAATGTCCAGGCCGGCCGCCTGCAACGTGACCACCGCATCCAGATCGTTGACCGTGTTGTTGTGCGCCACGATGCTCAGGGTGGCCTTGTCGCCGATGACAAAAAAGCGCGGCGTCACCGGGCGGGCCAGCACATCGAGCGTGCTAAGCACATCGGCCGTACCTTCACCCACCAGCGTGTCGGCGGTGATGCCACGCGCCCGCATACGCCAGGTGGTCAGGTTGTCGGGCAGCGTCACCTCAACCGAGGCCCGCCCCGACGCGTCGGTGCGCACACGGGCACGCCAATAGGCCGTATCTTGAAAGTTGGTGCGCACCAGGCTCTCGGAGGCCAGGCCGCCGCCGCCGCCTTTTTCATCTTGCACCGGCAAAACCGCTGCCACTCGATCCAGCGAGACAATCAGAGAAGAAGAAGTCTGAATGCCCACGCCGCGCTGCCGATAAAACACATCCAGCAACGATTGCCCGCGCTCGCCGCCGGTCAGCGCCAGCACCGCCAGATCCACCACATCGAGCGACAGTTCGGTTTCTATGCCCTGCCCACGATGATCCGTCACTAAAATATCATATTTCACCGTGTCGCCGGGGCCATAATGCTCATTGGCCTTCATATCCCGGTCGGGCTTGATGGTGATGTTGAGCGTCTTGGTGCCGGTAGACACAGGCAGAGCCACATAACCCATCTTGAAGGCCGGCAACGAGTTGCTATCATCCACACCTTTGACAATCACCACCGAGACAAAGACATTTGGCACATAGCTTTCCAGGATGGGGATGCTCAGCACATCGCTGTTGGTCTCTAGAACGGTGACAAAATGTTCGAGCAGTTCGCCGCGCTCAATCGTCACCAGAGCCTTGACCGGCCCGCGGAACGGCGAAGGCACCATAATGCTGGCCGCTTCGCCTACCTTGTACTCTTTTTTGTCGGCGATCAGTTCAATGCGATCATTGTTATCGCGCCGCCAACTGATCCACTTGCCGCTGCTCACCCATAGATAGGTGGCCGAGCGCACCTTGTTGCCCAGTTTGTCTGTGGCGATGGCCCGCACTTTGAACGACCCGCCTTCCTGGGGCGTAAAGCGCGCCTCGGCTTCGCCTTTGGCATTGGTCTTGATGGTGGTGGTCAAGACAGGAATCTCTTGTACCTCCCAATCCCAATAATACCGCCCGTCGCTGCCCAGCTTTTCGGTGCTGTACCAGTTTTCGCGCATAAACACGACGGTCGCTTCCTGGTTGGACACGGGCTGCTGTTCCAGGTCTACAATCTTGACATCCACGATCTGCTCTTCGCCCACCTTGCCCACATAGCGGCGCGGGGCCAGCCCCACATAGAACAGCCCCTTGTGGACGATGGTCTCGGTGCGGTTGCTCACCTCTTGATTGTTCACATCGGTCACGGTCACTTCGAGGGTCAGAACCTGGCTGTTGATCTTGTTGGCAATGTCGGCCGGCACAGCAAAGGTAAACCGACCTTCCTCGTCGGTCTCGCCGGTGCCCTCGGCGATCAATTCGCCATAGCCGCCATAGTAATACTGGTCCGAGCCATAGCCACGCCATTCCCACTCGCGCCAGTCATAGCTGCCGGGGCCATCCCAGCGGAAATAGTAATCCTGCGTCAGTACGGCCCAACGCACCTTGGCCCCAGCTACCGGCCCACCAAAATAATAAGTGGCCAGCGCCGTCACGCGCACCGTGTCACTCTGCACATACTGCGGTTGATCGGTCTGCACCTCGATCTGATATTCGGGCTTTTTGTACTCGGCCACGCGAAAACTATCGCCCAGATAGTACTCGTTGTACATTCCGGTGATCGAGTAATAGCCCAGATCGGCCTCGGCAGCCAGAGTCAACTCGCCATCAAACGTGCCCATATCCGACAGCGGCAGCTCTTTGGCATAGACTTCTCGCCCCTGGCTATCTTGAATAGTCACATAGACATTTTTAGGGGCATTGGGCAGGGCATATTGGGCGTCGTGATCCAGGCGAATGATGCCCTTAAAGTAAACCGTCTGCCCGGGGCGGTAGATGGGCCGGTCGGTATAGATCAAGGACCTGATCGGCTCTTGATAATACTCGGCCGAGATATTGTACTCCCACGGCGAGATGCCCTCGCTCCAATAAGTGCTGTTCACTGCCACATCGTCGCCGGCGCGGGCCAACACCATGATCGGCGACCACATGTCCCACGACGAGAACGTGGCCGAGAAAATGCCCTCAGCGTTGGTCGTGCCGCTGCCAATCTCGCTGCTCTGGACGTACAAGGTCACATTGACCCCTGGCACCGGCTGACCGGTTTGCAGGTCGGTGGCCCAAACCAGCGCCGACTCGCGAGTGCGTTTGACTACCAGGTTGGTGCGCGAAACGGCCAGCAAATAGCGCGACGGTGTGCGTTTTTCATAGCTGATTTCGGGCGACTTGACCTGGATCAGATACAGGCCAGGAGCCAGGCTGTTTCCGCCAGCGTCGCGCACCGACAATCGCCGCGTCACCAGTTGGTTTTTGGCCGGCATCACATCCAGCGACCATTCGTGCAATTTGGTCATAGTGCCAAGCGAGAGCTTGTCCCAGGCGCGGTACGAGTCGCTGCCGATCAACTGGAAAAAGTGGCTGGGGCTGACCTGGTACAGTTCAAAATCCAGCCGGGACACATTGCGATAACCGACAAGGATTGTCGTTAATGTATAAGCACTCATAGTGCCGACATTACCCGGCATCGCCAGGTAGCTCAACGGATCCAACTGGCGGGTGGTAAAGGTCGAACTGGCGGCAGCGCGGATCGGCACGCCATACTTGTCCTTTAACCCTGCGCCCAGCGCGATCTTGATTTGAGACGAAGCACGCATGGCAAAACTGAGATACAGCTCGGTCTCATAGTTGCCCCAATAGCTGTACACCTGGGTGATGGAAATCGAGCCGCTTTGATCCAGCCCCGGATCGTAATACGAAATGGTCAGGTTGTCGCGCAGCGTGGTGATATCCATCGGCGCGCTGAACCGCACCGTGACGCCGCGATAAGGATTAACATCCCTGGCCCCATCCGCCGGCGAAATCTCGGACACATAGGGATCCAGCACCGAGTTAAAGGTCCAGGCATAGGCCTGCGCCAAACCCTGACCGCCATTTTTGCCTGTTGCCCCCTGCCCCACCTGTGCCTTGAAGACATTGCCGCGCGGCAGCGGCGCGTCGGGGGTAAAGCGAAACACGGTGTCATTTTCCGACCAGCTAAACCGGCCCGCTACCGCCGTCCCCTTGCCATAAGTCAGGCTGAATTTCTTTTCCACCGAGGCCGGGTCCATCGGCTGATTGAATGTCACCGTGATCACTTCGGTGGGGCCGACAAACAAATGTCCATCATACGGATAGGTGGACACGACGGCCGGCATTTGGGTAGTGAACGACCAGGTATAATCGTTTTGCAGCACCCCGCCGGTCAGATCAGTCAATCCGGCCTTGACGGTGACCTTGTAGGTGGTCGAAGGCGCCAACCCCTGGCTGGGCCGCCAGATATAGATGGATGTGTTGAGCCACTCACCCTGCCCGGCCACCGGCGGATCCAGAGTCAAAGGCTGGGGCAGATTTTTCATGTCTGCTATCGCCGTGATGGCCACTACCGGGCGATTGAACATGATCGTGATCGGGCTGTTGATGGGTACCTCAGCCACCTTGTCTATCGGCTGCACCTGGGTCACTTCCAGGTAGCCCGTTGTGGTAAAACGAAAGGATAATTCTTCGCGCAGCGGCAACCCTTGCTTGCTCTTGGCCGACGCCCCCACCGCCACCCGATAAACCGCCTCGCGGCCCCAGGCCTTTTCGGGCTTGAAGGTCAGCACGCGGTCGCTGGTCCATTCCAGGCTACCCTTGACCGGCGGGTCAATGCTGATAGCCTGCTCGACACTGGTTTTATCCATTGCCTGGTCAAACACCAGAGTCAACGGCGCATCCACCGGCAGTTCTTCGCCGCGGTCGGGCTGGCGGCGCAGCAGCAGCGGCGCGGTGGGCGGCGCCGGCGTCGGTGTGGGCGTTGGTGTATTGGTCACCGTCGGCCGCACCGTTGACGTAGGCGACGACAATGTGGGCGTCCCTTGACCCATTGCCGTCACCGTGTCGGTCGGCAAAGGCGTCGGCGTGGCCGCCTTGGGCCAGATGCAGGCCAGCATACTGACCAACATCAACACCGAGAACAATAAATTTCTCGCTCGTCTATTCATGTAAAACCTCCTTGTTCGATCCATTTTGCCCGTCTGTCGAGGGCGCAAAACACCCTGAAAAACTCACCACCGTTGTCAGCGGTGGTGAGCATCCATTCTATTATAATCCAAAACCGATTCGAGTAAAGCATCGTTTGGCCGTCGTTTGGTAGACGCAGGGGTGCGCTCGCCTCTCACAGATCATATTCGACGCCCACCTCGCCGGCAATGGCCGCCAGATCATCGGCCACCTTGACCTCCAGTTGAATGCCGTGCGCCAGTTGCGCCAATGCCTTTTCGTGTTCTTTTTCGCCGGGAATATAGATGCGAGTCGCGCCGGCCGCTTGGGGCGTCTGGCGCAAAGCGCGTTGCAAAGCATCCATTTCAGCCTTGAATTCGGCCGGCGGACGAAACGCGTCCAGCCGCCACGCCCCAAAGAAATGCCCCAGGTTGGCCGGCAGCGGCTTGCCGTCGGCGCTCTTGGGGTACACCAGGTTGGCATACGCTGCGCCCGACAGCACCGCGCACATCACATCCACCCACAGGGCCAGACCATACCCCTTGTAGCCGCTCAACAACTCGCCGGCGCCGCCCAACGGCAGCAAACCGCCACCGCGCCGCGACGAAAAGCTGGTCAGCGACAGGGTCGCATCAGTGGTAGGTGTGCCGTTTTCGTCGGTGGCCCAGCCCAACGGCATCTCTTTGCCCTGCCGACTGTACACCTCTAGCTTGCCACGCGGCACCGTGCTGGTGGCCATGTCGAGGACAAAGGCCGGTTCCTCACCGGCCGGAGCCGCCACGGCGATGGGGTTGGTACCCAGCATAGCGTTGCGGGCAAAAGTCGGCACTACCAACACATCGGCGTTGGTCATCGAAATGCCGATGCAGTCGTGTTCCAACGCCATCATGGCATAATAGCCGGCGATGCCATAGTGGTTCGAGTTGCGCACCGTCACAAATCCCGATCCGACGGCCAGGGCCTTGTCAATGGCTTTTTTCATCGCCCGATACGACACCGGCTGCCCCAGCCCGCCACCGGCATCCAGGGTGGCCGTCGAGGGCGTCTCTACTACCGTATACTCGTGGGGATGGGTCTTCATCATTCCATCCTGAATGCCCTTGACATAACGACGCAGGCGCGCCACACCGTGACTGGCAATACCGCGCAAATCGGCCGCCACCAGATTGTCGGCCACAATGCCGGCATCCGCGGCCGGCACATCCAGTCGTTCCAACACCCGCCGCACAAAAGCCTTTAGCGGCTCGGCCCAAACCTGAACATATTCGACAGACATAGCTCACTCCTTGTATCGCACCAATTTTTGAAGAACGAGGATTAGAAGCGAGTATAACCGACTCGCCAACCTTTGTCAACCGTTTGACAAAGCTACTGCTCCATGCTATACTCTGATTTGTTATCAATATACTTTTGATTCAAGAGGTTATGTTCGGTGGGCAACAAGATTCGCCAGCTCGAGCGTTTTGCGCAGAGGTAGAGAGCGTCAGATCATCAGGAAAGCACTTTCCTGATCAGCCCACCTATCATCAACAGGTTGGGGCTGCGGGCGACTCTGCCTGCGGCCCTTTTTTTGTCGAACCACCTTTTGGGTCGTTCGTTATCGTACAAGGCCGTGAGCTGCGCAACTGCTCACGGCCTTTATTGTTTCTCCCTTGTCAGAACGAAAGGATTGCAACATGATCAACATCAAGTGTTTTTATTGTGGCAAATCGTTTCCGGTCAATCCCGACGCCATATCCACCTGGCTGGAAGCGCATCAACAGGAACAGCCCAAAACCTATCCGGCGCAGTGCCTCTTTTGCCGACGGGTCATCAAGGTGCCGCTGAAACAGATCGAACGCAGCCTGCCCAAGACCGCCGAGGCCGCCGCTCAAGAATAAGGAGGTGTCTTATCACACACGAAACGTTCTTTCAAGAAAAAGCCTTTTTGATGGGCATTGAACCCAAAGGTCCCGCCGCCGCCCAGCCGCCGATGTGGCGGGTGCAAGATTCGCTGGACGAACTGGCCGCCCTGGCACACACCGCCGGCATCGAGGTGATGGAACGCGACTGGCAGGCCCTCAGCCAGATCAACCCTTCTACCCTGATCGGCAGCGGCAAACTGGCCGAACTGGTCGAACGGCAAACCGAATTGGGCTACAACATCCTGCTGTTCGACGATGAACTGTCGGGGCGGCAACTGCGCGAGATCGAGCGTGCCTTTGGACAAGAGGGCCAGGTCAAGGTGCTGGATCGCACCGCCCTGATCCTGGACATTTTCGCCCAGCACGCCCATACCCGCGAAGGTGCCCTACAGGTCGAACTGGCCCAACTGGAATACCGCCTGCCCCGCCTGACCCGCGCCTGGACGCACCTGGCACGGCAGGCCGGCGGACGGGCCGGCGGCGCCAGCGGCGGTGTGGGCGTGCGCGGCCCCGGCGAAACCCAACTCGAAATAGATCGCCGCGCCATCCGCGACCGCATCTCGTTTCTCAAGCGGCAGATCGAGCAGGTGCGCGAACAACGGCGTCAGCACCGCCAACAGCGACAGCGACAAGGCATCCCGGTTATCGCCCTGGTGGGCTATACCAACGCCGGCAAATCCACCCTGCTCAACGCCCTCTCGGGCGCCGATGTGCTGGCCGCCGATATGCTGTTTGCCACACTCGACCCGACCACCCGGCGCATCGCCCTGGCCGACGGCAGCGAAGCGCTGCTGACCGATACGGTGGGATTCATCCAAAAGCTGCCGCATCAACTGGTGGCTGCTTTTCGCGCCACGCTGGAAGAAGTGCAAGAAGCCGACATCCTGATCCACGTCATTGATGTCACCCACCCCAACGTACTGGAGCAGACCGCCACCGTGCAGCAAACGCTGATCGAGCTGGACATCCAACCGGGTAGCAAGCCAACCATCCACGCCTTGAACAAAGTGGATCGCTTGCAAAACAATGCGCTGCTGCCGGCCTTGCTGGACGAGTTGACCTATGCCATTCCAGTATCAGCGTTGCAAGGACGCGGGCTGGCGGCGCTGCTGGATTGCATCGCCGATCGTTTGGGCGAACGCATGCGCTCTTTATCAGTCACCATCCCCTATCAGCGCGGCGACCTGGTGCATCTATTCCATCAACGCGGCCTGATCGAACATGAAAGCCACACCGGCCAGGGCACTCATATCGAAGGCAAAATACCGGCCGAACTGGCGGCCCAATTTGAACGGATATAAGCAGGTTCGCCATCGGCAGCATACCGATGGCGAACCCTCATTCTCTGCTCAACTGGAGAACACCAGGCCATCTAAAATCGAGCCGCCGATAAACTCGCGCAGGATGGAATTGTCGGGCGTCAACTCGACCGGGCAGGGCAAAAACCACTGCAAAAAAGCCAGCAGTCGCTTGCACTCGACAAAAGTCAGCGTGTTGGGTTCGACACTGTGCAGCAGAGGCTCTACGAATGGTTTTAGCACGGCCATTTCGTACACCAGCGCCGAGTTAAACATAGCATCGGCGTTCTCCTGATAGGGAAAAATCCAACGAGTTTCGCCGCGCCGCACACTCTCCCAGCGGTTGATCGTGTCGGCGGCCGAATAGCCTCGTGTGCGTGCATCACGCACAATGCGCCGCAACAGCCGCGAATCGGTGGTGGGGATGCGGTTGTGGTGATCGAGGTTGAGTTGGGTCAATGCCGAAATGTAAATGCGATAAATTCGCTCCGGCGGAATATCGCGAATCAGATCGGGGTTGAGGCCGTGAATGCCCTCGGCAATGATCACATGCTCATGGCTGGCTTGCAACACGGCACCCACCTGGCGTGTGCCGCTCTGAAAGTTGTAATGCGGCATCCGCACCTGCTGCCCGGCCATCAGAGCCAGCATATCGCGGTTGAACAGCTCCAGATCGAGGGCGTGCAAATGCTCAAAGTCAAAATCGCCGTTCTCGTCGCGCGGCGTTAGCGCCCGCTCGACAAAATAATTGTCCATCTCTACCGGCAGCGGACGCAGCCCGCGCACCCGCAACTGGATGGCCAGGCGGCGCGAAAACGTGGTTTTGCCCGACGAGGAAGGCCCGGCGATCAATACCAGACGCACATCGCGCCGCTCGGCAATCTGGGCGGCAATGTGAACGATCTGCTGCTCGTGCAAAGCCTCCGACACCAGAACCACCTCGCGGATGCGTTCCGACCGAATGGCCTCATTGAGCGCGCCCACATCGTCTACCTGAAGTGTGCCGAGCCACTCGCCATACTGCCGAAACACCCGATCCAGTTGGGTGGCATCTCGCGGCGTGGGCATGCTCAGCGGGTCGGAGCGGCGCGGCGACCGCAGCACAAAGCCCGACATGTGCGGCAAAAGGTCAAAATGCGCCAGATAACCGGTTGAGGGCACCATATACCCGTAAAAATAATCGCGCACCTGACGCAGCGAATAAATCACCACATAGCCTTTTTGCCGAAACGCCAGCAAGCGGGCCTTGTCCTCATCGCCTTGCGCCTTGAACATGGCAATGGCCTCATCCAACGGCATCTGGCTTTTGACAATCCGTTCATCCTGGTCTACAATTTGCCGCATCAACGCCTCGACGCGCGCCACATCGTCCGGCGTGAACGGCGGCGCACCGCGCACCTCGCACAACAGACCGGTCATGGTGATGGAATGATCCACCATAATCTGCGCCTGCGGGAACAATTCGCGCACGGCTGCCAGCATCAACAGAGTTAGCGATCGCTGATAAATTCGTTTGCCATCGCTGGTGGCATTAGACAAGAGCTGCACATCGGCATCCTGATTGATCGTCCAGGTCAACTCGCGCAATTCTCCGTCTACCAATGCCGCTACGATGGGCGGGTCATCGGAACGGCGTATGGCCGCTACAAAATCCTCCAGCGGTGCACCCACCGGTCCTTCCCAAATCGTTCCGTCATCCAGCCGAATCTGCGCCGTCTGGCGCGGCGCGGCCGGTCGAATATGTTCGATCTTCATGTTGCTCCTTTGACTGAAAAAACCGTATCCTCTCAACATCTTGGGGAATGTCGTCATCCTGACGGCTGCCATCAGGATAATGGCGTTCCCCTATTTTTGACAAGATACAACAAGCTGCCCCAATAGCTTTTGGTTCGTTCATTTTTGATAGACATATAAAAACCTTTTAGATTAAAACCGATGTTTTATGAACTGCCGTCTGAAAAAGGACTGATGCCCATTTCACTGTAGGGGGCAACCTCACCCCCTACGCCCCCCAAAAACCACCCACATTCTGTCGGCAGGGGCTGAAAACCAGGCAAAAGCCGTTCTGATGTCTAGCTATTGCCCTTGCCTGGTCTGCGACGACAGAAAACACTCCGGTTTTCGGGAGGTTCGGGGGTCAAAGCACCCCCGACGGGGTATGTCAAGGGGCTGGCCCCTTGAC
>CAYVBK010000028.1:29161-64967 GCA_964449465.1 uncultured Anaerolineae bacterium | reverse complement strand
CCGCCGGCCTGCTGGCCCACTGGAACCCCTACGACCAGAACACCTCGGCGCCGTTTTTTGATCCAGAATGGATGTTTGGGATTTCGCCCTCGCCTCAAGGCGAGGGCGACGGCAGTTTCAGCATCGTGATCGGTAACCCGCCCTATGTGCGGCAGGAAAAAATCCGCGACCTGAAACCCGCCCTGCAAAAACAATACACCTGCTACACCGGCGTCGCCGACCTGTATGTCTATTTCTACGAGCGCGGGCTGCGCCTGCTGCGCCCCGGCGGCGTGCTTGCCTACATCTCGTCGAACAAGTATTTCCGCTCCGGCTATGGCGAAAAACTGCGCCAATACCTGGCCGCCAACGCGCAGATCGGTCTGCTGATCGACTTTGGCGACGCGCCGGTGTTCACCGCCATCGCCTACCCCAGCATCATCCTGGCCCGCAAAGGCCAACCCGCCGCCGGCGCTGCCGCGCGCGCCCTGGCCTGGACGCCCGACGCGCCGCTGGCGCGCTTTGTCGAAATTGCCGCCGCCGAAAGCCTGGCCCTGCCGCAGACTGCCCTGCGCGCCGACGGCTGGCGCATAGAAGACCAGGCCGCCCGCCGCCTGCTCGACAAGCTGCGCCGCGCCGGCCGGCCGCTGGGCGAATATGTCCACGGGCGGTTTTATTATGGCATCAAAACCGGCCTGAACGAAGCCTTTGTGGTGGATCGCCCCACCCGCGACCGGCTGATCGCCGAGCATCCCTCGTCGGCGCAGGTGCTCAAGCCCTTTTTGCGCGGGCGCGATGTCAAGCGGTGGACGGTAGATTTTGCCGAGCAGTACCTGATCCGCATCGAATCGTCCGAAAACAAGCCGCATCCCTGGTCGGGCCAGCCGGACGCAAAGGCCGAGCAGGTCTTTGCCCAGACCTACCCGGCCATCTATGCTCATTTCCGTGCCTACCGCGACGCGCTCCAAACGCGGCAGGATCAGGGCAAATACTTTTGGGAACTGCGCTCGTGCAGGTATTGGCCAGAGTTTGAGCAGCCCAAGATTGTGATTCCTACAATTGTGCAAGGCGCAGAATATGCTCCAGACATTGAAGGATACTTAAGCAACGATAAAACATCAATTTGTGTAACAAATAACGTGCATTATTTGGTTGGGTTGCTCAACTCAAGGCTGCTCTGGTGGTTTATTCAAAAGACAGCGGCGACTAAACAAGGCGGCTTCCTCGAATTCAAACCGATGTACATCTCACAAATCCCCATCCCCGAAACCGGCGACATGCAGCCCATCGAGACCCTGGTCGAGCGCATCCTGGCCCTCAAACGCGCCAACCCCGCCGCCGACACGTCCGCGCTGGAGGCAGAAATTGACCAACACGTCTATGCCCTGTACAGCCTCACGCCGGAAGAGATCGAGATTGTGGAAAGATCATAGCAGGTCACGCTTCAAAAAGCAGAGTTTCAATGACCGATCAATTCACTCACGGCTATGCTCTGGAACGTGCTGTGCGCCGACCTGGCCGGGCGGTTGGGCAAAGCGGCCGCCGACGTGTTGTTGCCGCAAAGCCGCCTGCTGCGTCACGGCGGGTTCTTGTTGCTCGACGGGCTGGACGAGGTGCCCGAAGCCGGTTTCTTATGTAGAATGATCCAGAAAGGCATTCAATGAGTATCTATCGCAAGTCTATTGGCAGGCAACCTGCTGTTCTGGCTACAAAAGAGCGGTCATCAAGGCCATCTCTACCGGCTGTATCTCCCGATCTCGTTCAATTGGCCTTTTCTGTACCTGCCCATTCCACTCCTGAAGCCATTCTTCAGGCGCAGCGATTGGTTGGCAATCGAGCGATGGATCGACTCATCAACCCAATCACCCAGCCGCCTGGATCTCTTGCACCGATTCAGCCTATCTCCAAACCTGTTTCCGATTTGTCCCAAGGCGCGCCCTTTGCCATCCAGGCCAAATGGATTGATGATGATACCAAAAAAGATCGGCAAAAGTGGGACTCGGTTCAGAATGGGATTCAGTGGTACAAAGAAGGAAGCAACTATTCGTATGAAATTGTTGATCAAGAAAAAATTCTTCCAAATGCCCTCGAAAACGCCCAAGAATTTGTCGGTACGTCCTTCCCCATAGAAGCATGGCAGTTCATAGGACTTGTCCCGCCTGTTGAAGAAGAAAAAAAAGAAGAGATAGAACAGGTAAAACAAGAGCTCGAGGAAACAAAGCAAGAAGAAAAAATCAGCCAGATCGAATGGGTGTACGAGCACGACCGGGAATTTTTGCTCAAGGTCATCGAGATCTGCAAGGAGGGCGGGGTAGGAGGATTATGTACAGCCTGGGTGATAGATTGGTGGCAAAAAAAGCAGGTGGGAAAAGAGCCATCCAAACGGTATACTGATGAAGAGCTAAAAGAACTTGTCAAGAAACAACTCGAGTACTACAAGGCTCAAAACCTGATTGCGTATGGCAAAAAAGAAGGATTTGATTTGAACCAGGTTGGCTATGGCAAGATTGGTTATAGTGGCGGATTCGGCAATATAAAGGAGGTCATCTTGGAAGATGGAACCGGTTATTTGCTAGATCTTGAGCCCAATGACTATAGTGGTATTAATATCGGACACTCTATTGCTCTTTTTAAGGAAAAAGATGGCCTTACTTTTATGGATCAAAATCATGGCCAGGGCCGAGTGACCGACCTGGAAGCATACGTGTCAGAAATGGAATCTTATTTTGCAGAATTATATAAAGAGGAAGAGTTTAGGTGGTGGTCTTTGTACAAACTGATACCTCAAAACATCAAATAGCTCTAGATCATAGAAACAGTGCAAGGTGTTCCCATTGTCCATGATGGATAATTTCTGATAAAAGAAAGAGTTCGCTGAAAAAAGAATGAGAACTATGAACAAGCTGAAACAGGCGGAATGTCAAATATCTTGGAGCTTTGCTCTTTGTGCTTAACAGGCACAAGAGCCATATCCTATCAGGCAATTTGACGGGCAAACGGCCTTTTTTCAGCAAAGCCAAGAATGAGTCCACTGAAAAAACCACCAAGAACACCAAGTACACGAAGAAAGTCAAGACTTGAATTAATTATTTCAATGTTGTATTTGAACAATTTCAAGCTCAACCTGAATTTTCTTTGTGACCTTTGTGTTCTTTGTGGTTAACATCAGGTTTGAACATGTCAGAAAACTGCACAATTGAAATGAAACGATCACATCCACAGATTGCGCAGATTACACAGATTATTTTAAATTTGTCTTAATCTGCGAAATTTGCGTCATCTGCGGATGAGTTTGCTTGCTGTCATTTCAATGATGTGATTTTCTGTGATTGTTCAAAGGTAATGTTAAATCCACCTTTTTTCAGGAGAGTCACACATTTGTTCACACCATCAACGGCAGGAATGGCGGATTTTGCGGCGAACAGTCATCTACCCAGGCGGCAGCACCCATCTTGTACAGCAAGTCGCTGCCTTGTTCCCACAAAGCGCATTGGTCTGCTTCGTCCCCGGTTAGGCCAGCCAGAGAGAGCAAACAGGCGGCCTGTTCAAATTTGCGGTTCGATTCTCGCGCCAATGCCAGAGCTTGCTGCAGCAAATCGACTGCCCGATCTGGTAGCTCAATTTGGGCCAGGCAGCGCAAGGCAGCGATGCGCAGCGTCTTGGAGCCGTTTTCGGTGGCCACCTCCAGCGCACATTCGGCGAATTGGCGCGCCGGGGCGGGCCGGTCGGCCAAGGCATAGAAATGGCTCAAGCAAAGAGCGCCTCGCCCGCGCAGATCGGGCGATGACTGCACTCCTTGGTCAGCCCACAATGCTTGCAGCTCTGGCTCAACCGGTTCGCGTTCGCCCAGATAGAGCCGGATTTCAGCATGGTTGAGCCTGTCGCTGAGGATATAGGCCGGATAATTCAGCCGCGCTTCCATGTCCAGACGGCGTTGGCAGTGTTTCAGTGCTTGCTCAAATTGCTTTTTGGCCAGACAAATGACCATAAGCTGCAGGAGGGACATCATCAATCTCCACTGCGCACCCAGTTTTTCGGTCATCCTGGCGCACTCGAGCGCGGCTTGTTGAGCGCGATCCAGGTCGCCCATGCTCCAATAGAGGTGCCCCAGGTTGCCGGTGACCGAGGCCACCGAATAAGCATCTCCCTCCTGCCCGAACAATTCGATAGAGCGATTCATGTCCGCTATCGCCGCCAAATAGTCAGCGCGCAGATAGGAGGTAATACCCCGCGCATTGTAGCTTTCGGCCAGCAAGAACAAGGGCGGGGCGGAAAGCGCTTCCAGGCGGCGGATCATATCGTTAGTTACGGTCCAGGACTCTTGGGCGTGTCCGGCGCGGCGCAGCAGGTTGAACCGCTGCATGTCCAGCCAGACGGCGGCCAGCTCTTGCTCGCGGAGCGGCGGGCGATGCTGCACTGTCAATGCCGACACACCCTCCTGGAGCGCGTCCAGCCAGGTTTGAGCGTCGACGGCCCGACTTTGCGAGAGCAAGAGGGGGATCAGCACGTTGCCCAACTCGGCCAGGATGGCCGGGCTGCGCCCGCTGCGGGCCAGACCGACGGCCTGCTCGATCACCTGGCGCGTTTCAGCAGTGCGCCCGGTGTGAAACAGGATCGAGGCCAGATAGCCCCCAAACTGGGCCTGGCGGGTGGGGTCGTTTTGCCTGGCCGCAACACGCATGGCAAAGCGAATCTGCGGCTCCCATTCATCCCAATAGCCCCAACGAGTGGGCCAGGGGTGCAGGGCGGCGATCAACTCGACGGCCAGATCGTGCAGGTCGGGGAGAAAGCGGGCGCGATTCAGGTGCTCGATATAGCTGTGCAGGTGGGGGCGCAGATGGTCGGGCTGGCGGTGATGTTGGCGGATAAACTGCGTGCTTTTGACGATGCTTTGACGCAGGGTGTGTTCATACACGTTGCTCCAAACCTGCCGCTCGTCCGCCGAAAAGGCCAGCGCTTCACTCATCGGCTATTCCTTTTGTCTGCCAGCCCAGCAGCAGATCGCTCTGCAAAAAAGTGACGGTCAGGCGGTGCAGGTGGTAGAGCGGTTCTTGCAGTGAGCCGCTCACCTGGAGCAGGCCGCAATCGAGCAGGGCCGCCAGCGCTGGCTCAAATTGCGCCTCTGGCAAATCGCTGATCAGGCGCATCCAGGCCACATCTTCGCCGTCGGGTGAGAGGGTGAGCATGGCCAGGAGCAATCGCCGCGCCGGATCATCCAGCAGCTGCCAGGCATGGCGATAGATGTAGGTGAACATGCCCTCGGACATGCGGCCGCCGGCGCGGCGCAGCCAATCCAGGAGATGATCCAGAGGAAAGTGGGGTATCTGGGCGGCAATCAATTTGAGGGCCAGCGGCACGCCGCCCACGACGTTGTACAGGCTGCGCAGGCTATCTGCGTCGAGCGGAACACGATGCCCGCGCCGCTCCAATTCGCCCTGCACCAGGCGGCTGCTGTTTTCCAACGACAGCGGCGGCACAGGGCAGGTCTGCACGAATGCCCAATCGCGCAGCGAGCGGCGGCTGGTGAGCAAAAAGCGGGCGCCGCCGGCCAACGGGTAAAGCGCCGGGACGAGTTCGCGGCTGTCGGACAGTGTCTCCAGGTTGTCGATGACGATCAAATAGGGCGCGGCGCTCAACACCGGTCCCAGGGCGGCCAGCTTGTCGACGGTGGGCTGGCCGGCCAGGTGGCTTTGTCCCAGTTGGTGGGCCAGGCGAGTGACCACGTCATCCAGCGAGCGGGCGGCGTCGTCGAGGGCCAGCAGCGTGCCGTCGCGGTCGATGCGCTGTTGGCGCGCGCTGATCCACAGAATGCCTTCCCACCATCCGCTTTCGGCCAGGCGGACGGCGGTCTCTTGGGCCAGGGCTGTCTTGCCGATGCCGCCCATCCCTTCAATGCTGACCAGGCGGGGGCCGTCGGGTGCTGTGAGCAGGCCATGCAGGCGGGTCACGCTGTCCTGCACGCCAAAGAGGCGGACATAGTCGGGCGGAGGCAGATGACGGCGCAGGTAGACGTTGGCGGCCAGGTGCGCCTGCCGCTCTTGCTCGCGCAGCAGGTCGGCCAGCAGGCGCAGCCCATCGTCCACGCGGCGGCGAAAGGAACGTTCCTCAACGTTGGCCGCGTGCGCCATCTCTTCCACGCTGAGAGACGACGGGGCCAGGTAGCGATGATAGAGCGCGCTCCAGGCTTCCAGGTCATCGCTGCGGGGACCAAAGTCTGCGCACAGGGCGCTGCTCATCGCCGGTTTGGACGGCGGCGCGGCGGGCAGGCCGATCCCCTCAAAGCGGCGGGCAGCCTCAAGCTGCGCGGCGGCCAGGGCAGCGAGGTGCTCGCGCAGGGCCAGGTCGCGCCCGGCGGGAGAGTCGGCCTCGACGGGACGCAGAAAATGGGGCGCATCCCAGCCCGGCGGCAGCGGGCGTCTTTGCTGCGCGGCACGCAGCGTGTCGGCCAGCAGTTTGGGCGTGATCGCGTCGAGGTGCATTCGAGTTTTCCCCCAAAGAGGTTGATGCAGTTATATAACAGAGCGCGTGCCAGGTTGTGCGCCGATTTTTGTCCAAAATTTGGCCGATGGCGCCAAGAAAAATGGGGTACACTGAATAGTATAATCCAAAGCGGGCCGTGGGGCAAACCACCGCCCTGTTCTATTTTTCAAGGAGGATATTTACAATGAGCAAGTGGTTCAGTGTATCTAAAAAGATGAAAACGTTGGGTATACTTGTCACGGTATCTGCTTTACTTTTTGCAACAGTTAGCCCTGTGCTGGCCTACACAATCCACTCTATCACATTTCTGTGGATTACAGCTTATGATGGAACTATTGTCATGCGCTTTAATGTGACGGCCAACCATCACTGGGTTACATCCGGCAGACTTTTTCCTTTGCCTGAGACAGGCTTTGGTACATGGAAGTTTGGCGCTATCAATGGTACGAATGATCGATATATGGTTGTAGGCGCTCTGATGGGAGAATATTATCGAATATGTCTAGGTGCCAGCGACAGTGATCCTGGAAGTGGTGATATTTTATATAATCATCCCAATAACCGGTGCTTCAAAGTCTGGCGCACCGGCAGTTCAACTCTGGGTTGGACAGAGATATTTGATATTTATGGACGAGCGACCGATAATGGCGGAAATCCCATATCCGATGTAACTATTTCTACGCATACCGGACACACCACTGTAACCGATGGAAATGGATACTATGCTTTTCGCAATCTGGACGCAGGTTCTTACACTTTGACTCCCAGCAAGGCTGATTATACATTTTCTCCTCCGTCGCGCTCAGTGGGTGGAGGGCCTCCTTTTCATGTCACAGGCCAAGATTTTGTAGGCACATACAACGCACCCACATACTCGATTTCCGGGCGCGTGGCTGACGGAAGCGGCAGCCCCATTTCCGGCGTGACTGTCGCAACCCATGCAGGACACACGACAAGTACGGACGGAAACGGGAACTATACATTGAGTGGACTGCCAGCCGGCGGATACACGGTGACACCCAGCAAAAGTAGCTATACGTTTCTTGCATCGCGATATGTAATGGTACCGCCGAATGCCACAGGGCAAGATTTTGTAGGAACGTATACACCAGACACTTTTTCTATTTCTGGCCGAGTGACGGATAGCGGCGGCAATCCCATTTCTGGCGTGACTGTCGCAACCCATGCAGGACACACGACAAGTACGGACGGAAACGGGAACTATACATTGAGTGGACTGCCAGCCGGCGGATACACGGTGACGCCCAGCAAAAGTGGCTATACGTTTTCTGCATCGCGGTATGTCACAGTACCGCCGAACGCGACAGGCCAAGATTTTACTGCCACCAACCGCTATGCAATTTCTGGCCAAGTTACAAATGGATCCGGAGGTGCCATAGCTGGCGTGCCTCTTGCCTGCGTCTCTTATATGCCCTTGCCAAGAGTACTAAAGACCACCATCACTGACGGAAATGGCAATTATACATTTGGCGACCTGGCTCCCGGATTTTATATGATTCGTAAAACAGACGATTCTCCTTATACACTATCTCCGCGCGTCAGGGGGCCACTGTTGCTATCTTCCAGTCGTAGTGGGCAGGATTTTACGACTACTCCTGTCTATGGTTCGCTGATAGGCCGCGTAACTGTGCAAGGCACAGGACATGCAATTGTCGATGCACGTATCAGCGTGGGAGGCCAGGTTGCTCACACAAACAGCAGCGGAGATTACGTTGCAGGCAATATCTTGCCGGGTACACACAATGTTTACATTTCAGCCGGTGGTTATGTACCCTACAACAGCCAGGTCGAAATCCGGACAAATGCAAGTGCTGTGCGTAATGTTGCACTCGTTCAGATACGGCCTGAAGGGTATCGCCTGCCTTATCCAGGCGGCGCTACTTACAAGTGTACTCAGGGAAATGACAGCGCTTTTTCCCATACCGGCAACTCACGTTATGCCTTTGATTTTGGCACTGCCTGGAACGCGGTTGTCGCATCACGTGGAGGACGTGTCATTGCGGTCAAATCAAATGGCGTAAACTGCGGCTATTGGTCGGGTGGAAGTTTCATCTGTGACTATAATTGTCTTTACTATTCGGCCAATTACGTCAAAATTCGCCATGAAGATAATACAGACTCGCTTTATCTTCACTTGAGCCGTGTAGATGTCAGTGTAGATGCCCAAGTGATTAGTGGGCAGCAAATCGGCCTGTCAGGAAATACCGGGTGTTCTACCGGAGCACACTTGCATTTTGCTCGATATGATGCAGGCAAATATCAAACCATCCCCACTTCCTTTTTGGATGTTTCGAGCAATGGCGGAGTTCCGACTTATCCAAACTGGTACTTGTCCGATAACTATGTCACTGCACTCAATAACGCGATAATCACAGCCCAAGATACTGATCCACCTATTGGCAGTGTGAAATTTCGAATGACCGGCCAATTGACCTATACCATTCAGCTATGGGCTGCCGATTACGCTTCGGATGACCTCCAAATGCGTTTGTCTGCTACTGAGGCTGATTTGCCCTCGATGCAATGGCAAGCCCTTGCAGACACAATGGAGTGGAGCTTTCCTGAAGTGTGGGTACAGTTCAAAGATGCAGCGAATAACATTTCAACGGTTTATTCCGATACGCTTGATCCCATTGTATATGAGCCGATTCAAGCAGCCTTTCAAATTCCATCTACAATTTGCATAGGCCAAGTTCCAGAAATTATCAACCAAACTACGCCTTACTGCGAACAATGTGGATGGCATTGGGATTTTGGTGATGGCAACCATAGTTATGATGCGGAACCGATGCTACCGTATCCTTATGCAGGATACATTGCTCCGGGACCATACACAATTACTCTATCTGTTGCTAATGCTGATAGTTATAGTTCTGTATCTCATCAAATCCAAGTAGTACAAGGGCCAGCCTCGGCTTTTACGATCATCCGGTCTGGCGCATCTATCACACTAACAGCTTGGGAAACCAATGCAACCAGTTGGACCTGGGATTTTGGCGACGGCACAACAGCCACAGGCCGTACTGTCTCTCACACCTATGATACCGAATGGCTCAATTCACACAATGTGCCTATTCAACTGACCGTGATCGGACAAAATGGATGTACAGCATTAAATACTCAGTATGTCATGCCTTTAAAATACATTTTCTTGCCTCTGGTACAGAAATAGTGGGATCGCAGATCGTATTGTAATCGGCTCGGTTTGCATTTCAGATCCTCTGTTCGACAATTTGAACAGAGGATCTGATCATTCTATACGCCACCAACACGCTGTGGCAGTTGCCGGGCATCACAGGGCAAACGTACACGGTCGAGATGCAGTTCAGGGATCGCGCCGGCAACACCTCGGCGATCTATCAAGACGCCATCGTGCTGAACATCTATCCCGCGCGCCCGGCCTCGACCGGCTATCGCCTGGCGCGCAGCACCTGGGGCGCGGTAGGAACGGATGGCCAGTCAACCAACTATCGCTTGCTGGGCACGCTTAGCCAGGGGTCGATGATCGGGCAGGCAACCAGCGTCAACTATCGCTTGTGGTCGGGCTACTGGCTGTCCGAAAGTGACAACTATACCGTCTATTTGCCCATTGTGCTGCGCAACAGACCGTAAAGTGAGGTATCAATCGCCAGCGATAAGCCGCTGAATTTCCTGGAGCAGAAAAGGGAGATTGGGATGGGTAAAGGAGATGCCGGGAGCGGGGACGCGATGATGTTTAAGGTCGGGCAAGGTATGCTTGTGATGAGGAAATGTGCCGCGCAAGGATTCATCGCCGGGGTGTTCAGTGGGATCGTACCACCAGACCCGTTCGCCAGCGTGATCCAACTCGTAACTATAAGCGTGCAGCGATTGTGCCGACAGATCGAGCAATTCCCACACATCAAGCACATAGCCGTCTGGGAAACGCAGTTGACCTTGCACTTCGGCCACACCAGGTCCAATGGTATAGACGGTGAGGGTAGACGATTCGATCAGCGGAAATTGGTCGGGCAAGCTGGCGATCAGATGGCTGTAAGCGTCGAGAGCGGGAAACACGCTACGCTCCGGTTGGATAGGGCATCAACTGGATGGGGGCGCCTTTGGCGCTGCGGCGTAGAGCCAACAGCCGCTCGCGCAGCGCTGTTTCATAGACACGCTGCCGCTCGCGGCGCAGTTCGTAATAGCCTATCCAGCGAATCAAATCGCGCGTCTGCTCCAATTCACCCAGGCGGTACAAAGTATACAAATCATCGGAAAGCAGCCCATATTCTTGTTCAAGCGCCTGCAAGCGTGCATCCAGCCCGTGGATGTCTTGCAAAATCTCGCTCAATTGTTGTGTCATCGCCAACCTCCATCTTGCTGAACGGTTGCATCCAGTATACTCGAAAAACAGTGGCAGAGCAACCCTGATTTTCAGGTTATTTTAAAAAATTCTAGATAAAAAGGAAGGTTCAAATGAAAAACTGGATCAAAAAGCTTTTACCTGTTTTGTCTCGCCAGCTCATCCCCAACCTGGGTACAGTGCTGGCCGTCGCGGCCCTGCTCTTTGCCTACAATGCCTGGGCAGCGCCGGGCGCACCGCCGGACATCGTCACCGCGCCGCTGGCCGGCCCGGCCGCGCAGGGATCGACGCCGGGCACGCTCTCCTACCAGGGCTACCTGACCAACGCCGCCGGGCAGCCGATCAACGGCACGCTCAGCATCACCTTTCGCATGTACAACGTGCCCAGCGGCGGCACCGCCTTGTGGACGGAAGAACATACCGGCGCTAACGCCGTGCCGGTGAGCAAGGGGCTGTTCAATGTGCATCTGGGCAGCCTATCGTCCATTCCCCCCAGCGTGTGGAGCAGCCCCACGCTGTATCTGGGCATCCAGGTGGGCAGCGATGCGGAGATGTCGCCGCGGGAGGTGGTCGGCGCGGTGCCGGTGGCAAAAGTGGCAGAAAAAGCGCTCGACACTGCTTTGGTTACAAGCAGCAGTGAGAATACCTGGATGCAATCTGGCTCTGTCGGTGTAGAAGCTACTACAGCAACAAGTATACTTTCTGTTTACATAGACTATGTTGATTATCCCTCTCGGCCGCTTTTGTTTGTTTTGCCCGCCTACAACTATACTCCGTGGGTGGTCGCCACTTATGGATTGCCATGCGATAATACAGGCTGCACCGCTTTTCTTGCCCGCACCGATGGTGGTCTGTGGGCACCTGGGCAGGGTATTTCTATGGATTGGCTTGCAGTTGGAACAAGGTAAAGTGCCAATTCACACGGTCTGGCAGGCTGATCAAGATTGTTTTCTGGCCGAGATTTCAACAAGGGGGATATTCGGAGAAGCTATTGAGCCGCCGGCCGCCAGATGCGCAGCCATTCCACTCGCTCCAGGTGGGTGTCGGCGGTGGCGCAGTGAGAGGCGGTTCATTTCAATAATTTTGTGTGAGGATATTGGAGGATTTTACTATCCACCGTCAACAGTGGGCAATCATAGACACGCGCTGTGGCAACGATGATTTGATCGGCTGGATCACGGTGGAATTTGCCTGGGAGCCGCGTTGATTCGATAATGATTTCCGGTGTGAGTGCAAGTAATTGTACGCCTGGGTAATGGAGCGCTGTTTCCAGCCATTCATCAATGGGGCAATGAAGCGTCAGCCTGTTTAGCTCGACTAATTTGGCGACTTCCCAGCAAGATATGATGCTCACACCTAATCCATCATCCTCATAGCTTTGAATAGTTTCTAGATGTTTGTCGGTTAATTGAGCATTATTGTGAACCCACCATACCCAAATATGGGTATCCAACACGATCATTGTAATACCTCCCAATCTGTCTCGGATACCGGCTCAGTTGGATTGAGGTAGGTGATTGGCTTTCCCCAAAAAGGATATCGTTTTTCATCTTGCTGGCGATTGGGGCGGGGAATGATGATGACATCTATTTTTTCGCCAACGTCCAAGGGTAAATTTTCTAGCGTGAGCGTTCCCTTTTTTTTCACCACGAGCTCGAAAGCGTATGCTTGCATATTACACTCTCCATATAAAAAATCTGTCAACTCTGTTTTTGCCGCTTTTTGACCACAAATCTGAATTGATCTCATTATAGCACACGTTTCCCGGCGCGGCAACGACCTGGCCGGTCATATCGGAGAAGGACTATGAAATCACATCGTTTCTATACCATCCTCTTGACGTTGCTCCTCCTCGCTGGCGGGGCCGGTTCGTCCCGTCTGACTTGGGCAGGTCAGATTCACCCAACAACCAGTGAAAAATTGAACGGCTTTGATCTCCTTTTAACTCAAGAAGGCTGGCTGTGGCTGGGATCGCGTCTTTACATTACCGTCACCGGCGGGCAGACCTGGCAAGACATTACCCCTCTAGCGCCCGATCGTGCAACCATCTGCGCCGTGTTTTTCACCACGTCCAATCAAGGTTGGGTGGTTTCATCGAGCGCGGGGCAAGTGGATAAAGCGTCGTTTATCCTGTCACACACGCAAGATGCCGGTTCAAGTTGGCAGTCGATCCCTCTAAATTTACCCTTTGATACATTAAATGTGCCCATCAGCGCCGTTTATACGCACTGGATCGATGCGCAAACAGGCTGGCTGGTTTTCAAGCAGGCCACCGGCAGCCAGTTCAGCGCCGGGGTGCTGTTCCGCACCGTTGACGGCGGCCAGACCTGGATGCAGTTGAGCATCCCCATCGGCGAGCCGGTTCAGTTTACCAGCGCGCGGGAGGGGTGGGTCGCCGGCGGCCCGGCCGGCGATGAGCTGCATCGCACCACCGATGGCGGCGAAACCTGGCAGCGTCAGGCACAAGAGGTCACTGAGGCGGATAACAATCTCGCAGAAGGCGTTTCAAAACAGGATATGGTCACACCGGACATCGGCTGGGCCAGGGGTGACCAGGGAAACTGTGACGCAACAGGCGCAGCCATCGAGTGCAGCACTGAAACACGCTTGCTCGCCACGCAAGACGGCGGCGTCACCTGGGTTCCGCTCACACTGCCCCAAGTCGGACAGGCGATCACGAACCGATTTACCGTTGCCAACCAATTTCTCGCTCAAGAGGGCGTGGGCGGGCAGGGGATCGGCAGCCTGACCCAGACGATGATCGGGCAGGGCTTTGACAAGTGCGAAATCGCCACGGCCGGGCAATTGCAAACCTGGATGGATCACAGCCCCTACCGCGCCGTCAATCTGTACATCGGCGGTTCGTGTCGCGCTTGCGGCAATTCGGCGCTCAACGCATCCCTGATTTCATCCCTCACGCAGCAGGGCTGGCGGTTTATTCCCACCTGGGTTGGGCCGCAGTCAAACTGCCAATCGCTGTGCAGCGGCAGCCGGATCAGCAACGATTCTGCCACGGCCTACAATCAAGGTGTCAGCAATGCCGATGCGGCCATCGAAGCGGCCTACAATCTGGGCCTGGCCTTGCCGGACAAGTCGGGCACCATTATTTACTATGATTTAGAAGTTTACAATACAGGAGATTCAGTATGCCATAACGCGGCCAAGTCTTTTATCTCTGGATGGACGGCGCGGCTGCGAGAGCGAGGCAATCAGTCTGGCGTCTATGGATATGGCCCGGCGATCGCCGCGTTTTCCGCCATTCCTAACGTGCCCGATGCGATCTGGCCGGCGCACTGGATTTACAGCGCATACAATCCCGACGCAACCGTGTGGGGGGCTTATGGCATTTCGGATGGATTGTGGTCCAATCACCAGCGCATTCGCCAGTACGCCGGCGGTCACGACGAGACCTGGGGCGGCGTCACATTCAACATTGACTGCGATGTATTGGATGGCATTGTGTCAATCATCGATCCCACGCCGCCCACCACCTCGGCCTCTTTCTCCGGCATTGCCGGCGAGGACGGCTGGTACCGCTCCAATGTCCAAATTACCCTCTCCGCCACCGACAACAGCGGCGGCAGCGGGGTCAAGCTGACCCAATACCGCATCGACGGCGGTGAGTGGCAGACCTACGGTGGACCATTCCCTGTTGCCGGAGATGGGGTGCATACCGTCGGTTATCGTTCTCAAGACAACGCTGGCAACTGGGAAGCAGAGAAGACAAGCAGCATCAAGATTGATGCCGCCGCTCCCACCGGCTCATTGGCCCTCAACAACAACGCCTCCACCTCGCACACATCGCTGGTCTACGTCAATGCCACGGCCTCTGACGCTCATAGCGGCGTCTATCAGATGCGCATGCGCGACGCCGGCGGGTCGTGGACGGACTGGCTGCCGTTTTCCGCTCGCACACCGTGGCAGCTTCCTGCCGTCACCGGGCAGACACACACCGTCGAGATCGAGATCCGGGATCGCGCCGGCAACATCTCACCGATCTACCAGGACGCCATCGCGCTGAACATCTATCCCGCCCGCCCGGCCTCGGCTGGCTACCGGCTGGCGCGCAGCACCTGGGGCGCGATAGGCACCAATGGGCAGTCAGTCAACTATCGCTTGCTGGGCACGCTCAGCCAATCGTCCATGATCGGGCGATCAAGCAGCGCCAGCTATCGATTGTGGTCGGGGTATTGGCTGGCAGTGGATGAAAGTTATCTTGTCTACTTGCCTATCGTACTGCGCAACAGACCGTAAACACAGCAAATCTGTCAGGTCTTTAAGACCTGACAGATTTCAAAAAAGCAAAGGGCAATTTCCAGCCGGCGCGCCGGCGTCATAGCCCGCCAGGCCGAAATTTGCCGCCGGTTCAACGCACCCAGTCGCTGCCGCAGCGCCTCTGCAAGAGGCGACGCCTCCGGATCAAGATGTTCCATTTCCATCATGCAAATCCTTCTTGCTCCGGCGGGGTCTCAGACCCCGCCAGAACACAACGATCTCTATTCCTCTAATTCCCGCCGCGCGGCATTGACCACCTGGTCAAACTGTGCCAATACCCCGACAGGCCGGGCCCGGCGGCGGATCTCATCCATGTCCAACGTATCCCACTGGGTGATCACCACCCCACGCGCGTCGCGCAGGTGCTTGTCCGAGCCGGTCTGCCGGTGCGCCAGCAGCTTGGCCAGCACCATGTCTTCGGGGCCGATAAAACTGGCCGTGTGACCTGCCGCGTCATAGGCCATCTGCTGGCGGCGCTCGAACGCCGCGCGGGTGAACGGATCGCGGGGCAGTGGCACCAGGTCCACTTTGGCTCCTGTCGTCGGCTGGATGACGTTGAAAGGATAGCACCTTTCCAACGAGTCGCGAATGCCCTCTTCACTGACGTAATAATCCGGGATCGGAAAAGCAGCGACAAACGGAGGAATATGCCTGGGTTTCATATCCACGACAATGTCCACGTCAATCGTCAGGCGCGGTTCGCCATAAAAGATGGCTGCGAATCCGCCGACCACCATATAGGGAATATTTAACGACTCTAAAACTTTGACTACATACGTAAAAAACGCGCTCAACTCGTAATCACGTACCACTTCCATCGCTCATCTCCCCAACCTGGAATTTCCTTGTATGCGCCGCGTCACCCGCCAGGCCAGTTCTTCGGGCAGCAAGTCGGGGTAGCGGCGGGTTTCGGTCAGGCGCACCGCGTCGAGCGCGAACTGGTAAGCCTGAAAGGCAATTTCCAGCCGGCGCGCCGGCGTCATAGCCCGCCAGGCCGCAATTTGCCGCCGGTCCAGCGCGCCCAGGCGCAGGCGCAGCGCCTCCGCCTCTGCAAGAGGCGACGCCTCCGGATCAAGATGTTCCATTTCCATCGCGTATATCCTTTTTGTTCCAGCGGGGTCTGAAGCTCCGGCGGGGTCTCAGACCCCGCCGGAACTGGCAATTTCGTAATGAGCGGCTGATTCGGCCACCGCCTGCCAGCTCGATCCGGACACCTGGTAGCGCACCCGCTCGATCACCGCTTCCGGAGCCAGCCGGACGCGCGGGTTTTGCAGCATGTACAACCCCGGCAACCGGATCGCGTTGGTCACGATGTACAGCCAATACTCATCGCCCAACTGCTCGGCCTTGAGCCATTCGTTCTCGCTCAGTTCCACCGTGCCCACCCCGGCGCGGCCCTTGACCTCGATGTAACGCACCTTGCCGTCCGGCCCCGTAGCGTGCAGGTCATAGTCCAGGTTCAGCTCGTGCACATCTTTGACCGCCCAGCCGCTCCAGCGCCGACTCGAAAAAGGAGCGGATGTAGGCGTGCACCAGCCGCGCTTCCGCCGAGCGCCGCTGATCGGCGCGCAGGTGGCTCAGGTCGACATAGCGCGTGGCCAGCCCGGCCAGGGTGATCTCTTCCAGGCGGGCCAGGCAAAAGCCGGACGGGTCGCCGTCAAGGCCGGCCGGCCGGGCAGTGCTGACGGCCCGTATCTGGGCCAGGTCGCTGCGTTTGAGCACCAGGCTGGTCAGCCTGTTCTGCCCATCGGTGCTGACCGCTTCGATCTTGACCCGGATTGCGCCGACCGGATCGACGCGGATCACGCAGACGGGCCCGGTCCAGAAAGGTCCGGTGAGGATGGTGTCGGGGGAAATGGACATCTCATTTGTCTGGTGCATCCTGCCGCTCCAAACCGGTGAAACTCGGGAATTTAGCGGGCGGGCCTTGATTGCAGGTGCGATTGCCGGGGCATTTTCCCTTTACGCGAATATGGCCTATTGTAGCATATTTATCCCATGACGCGCAAATTCATTCTTTTTCTCACCTGTTCGGCCCCGTACGCACCGCCTCACTATACTCGATTTTCGACAGATCGGTTGTCTCACTTGTTATGGCAGAGGGCCGTCGCACGGACGCGGCCTGCCCTGAGTTTATCGAAGGGAAGGCATAGGCCATGCCCAACTCACCGGTGAGTGTAACGCCTTATTTTTTCTTGATAGCTTTTGACAGAACGAACGTGGTATACTGTGACCATCAAATAGCCCCTGAGCGAGGGGCTTATTTTTTATCAGAGAGGGTGGGATGGAAAATACATCAACATGGTCGGGTTTTTACCGCCTGACTCTTGAGCAGCGGTCTCAAAGAGCGGCTCAGTGGGCCGGGCTGGATGAGCAGCAGGTCGCCGCCTGGGCCGAAGCCGGTCTGGATGCGGCGCAGGCCGATCACATGATCGAGAACGTGATCGGCACGCACAATCTGCCTTTGGGGCTGGCGGTCAATTTTTTGATCAACGGTCGAGATTATGTGGTGCCGATGGCTATCGAAGAGCCGTCGGTGGTGGCCGGGGCCAGCTATGCCGCCCGGCTGGCTCGCGCCGGTGGTGGGTTTTCGGCGCACACCACTGCCGCCGAGATGATCGCCCAGATTCAGATTTTGGATGTGGCCGATCCCTGGTCGGCGCGCTTTGAGGTGCTGGCACGCAAGGCCGAACTGTTGGCGCAGGCCAACCAGAGCGATCCGGTGATTGTCGGGCTGGGCGGCGGGGCCAGAGACCTGGACGTGCAGGTGTTGGATTCGCCAATGGGTCCGATGCTGGTGATCCACCTGATCTATGACTGCCTGGACGCCATGGGCGCCAACACTGTCAACACGGCGGCCGAGGCGCTGTCGGGGCGGCTGGCCGAGATTGCCGGCGGGCGGGCCAATTTGCGCATCCTGTCCAACCTGGCCGACCGTCGCTTGGCGCGAGCGCGCTGTGTGGTGCCGGCCGAGGCTCTGGCTCTGGACGAATTTTCTGGCGAGGTGGTGGTGCAGCGCATTTTGGAGGCCTATGCCTTTGCCGTGGCTTCGCCATACCGGGCGGCCACGCACAACAAGGGCATTATGAACGGCGTGGATGCGGTGGTGCTGGCCACCGGCAACGACTGGCGGGCCATCGAGGCCGGGGCGCATGCCTATGCCGCGCGCAGCGGACGCTATACTTCGCTGTCGCATTGGGAAAAGGACGCCCAGGGCAATCTGGTCGGCACGCTCGAGATGCCTCTGGCAGTGGGCATTGTCGGTGGAGCTACCCGCGTGCACCCGACGGCGCGCGCCGCACTCAAGATTTTGCGGGTACAATCGGCGCGCGAGCTGGCCGAGGTGATCGTGTCGGTGGGGCTGGCGCAAAACCTGGCCGCCATCCGCGCTCTGGCCACAGAGGGCATTCAGCGCGGACACATGCAATTGCACGCCCGCCAGGTGGCCATTGCCGCCGGCGCGGTGGGTGAGCAGATTGATGCCGTGGCGCGGCAGATGGCGCAGGAAAAGGTGGTGCGCCTGGATCGAGCGCAGGCCATTCTGGCCGAGTGGAACAAGACAGGAGTGGAGACGTGTCAGCAGGACAGGTGATGAAACCCGACCGACCGGTAGGCATTGTGGGATACGGTGCCTATATTCCGCGCTATCGCATTGCCGCCCAAGAGATCAGCCGGGTGTGGGGCGATGAGGGCGGCGGGATGCCGATCAAAGAAAAGAGCGTGCCGGGCCCCGATGAGGACACGGCAACGATGGCGATTGAAGCAGCACGCAACGCGTTGCAGCGCGGTGGCGTTCAGCCGCAAGAGATTCGCGCCGTCTGGATCGGCAGCGAGTCGCACCCCTATGCCGTCAAGCCCAGCGGCACTATTGTGGCCGAGGCGTTGGGGATCACCCCGGCCGCTCTGGCCGCCGATACCCAGTTTGCCTGCAAAGCCGGCAGCGAAGCTATGCAAATGGCGATTGCCCTGGTGGGGTCGGGGATGGCCCGCTATGCCCTGGCCGGCGGCTTGGACACGGCACAGGGGCGGCCCGGCGATGCTCTTGAATTGACCGCCGCTGCCGGCGGAGCCGTCTATCTCATCGGCCCGGCCGCCGAATCGCTGGCCTGTCTGGAAGGGTCATTCTCGTTCGTCACCGACACGCCCGATTTCTGGCGGCGGGCCTATCAGCACTTTCCGCGCCATGGCAGCCGCTTTACCGGCGAACCGGCCTATTTCAAACACATCACCCAGGCCGCCCAAACGCTGATGGACGAGCTGGGCTATCGCCCGGCCGATTTCAAATACGCGGTGTTTCATCAGCCCAACTCGCGCTTTCCGGCCCAGGTGGCGCAAACATTGGGCTTTACGCCCGAACAGTACAAACCCGGCTTGCTTGCACCGATCATCGGCAATACATATGCCGGGGCCTCGCTGGTGGGGCTGACCGCTTTGCTGGATATTGGGCAGCCCGGCGACCGGGTGTTGATGGTCTCGTATGGCTCTGGGGCCGGCAGCGATGCCATGGTCTGGACGCTGACCGACATCTTGCCGGCGCGACAAGGGCTGGCTCCCAAAACCCAGGATTACATCGCCCGGCGCCAGCCGATTGACTATGGCCTGTATGTTCGGTATCGTAAGAAATTGTACGCGCATTAATGTGCGCCGCGCACAAGTGCTTGAAAGGACAAGGATGAGAGAGGTCAGCATTATCGGCATCGGGCAGACACCGGTGCAAGAACATTGGAGCAAATCGCTGCGTCACCTGGCCGCCGACGCGGTGTTGGCAGCCATGCGCGACGCCAGCCTGGATCGCGCAGATATGATGTTTGTGGGCAACATGTTGTCGGGCGAAATTGCTGGGCAAGGTCACCTGGGTGCCTTGATCGCCGATTTTGTGGGGCTACGCGGCATCGAGGCCTTCAAGGTAGAGGCGGCCTGCGCATCGGGGGCGGCGGCGGTGCGCATGGGCTATCTGGCCGTGGCCGGCGGCATGGCCGACCTGGTAATTGCCGTCGGGGTGGAAAAGATGACCGATGAGGCTGGCGAAGTGGTGACGGCCGGCCTGGCTCTGGCCGCCGACGGCGACTATGAGGCCCCGCACGGCCTTTCTTTTGTCGCCCTGAACGCCATGTTGATGCAACGTTATATGTATGAATACGGTGTTGAGCATCAAGATTTTGGCTATTTTGCTATGGCCGCGCACAACAATGCCGTTCACAACCCCAATGCCCGCTTTCAAAACCCGCTGACGCTGGATCGGTTCAAGAGCGCGCCGATGGTTTGCGCCCCGATCAACCTGATGGATTCGTCGCCCATCGGCGATGGGGCGGCGGCGGTGGTGCTTTGTCCCACTGCGCAGGCGCGTGCCTGGACCTCCAAAGCGGTGCATATTGCGGCTTCGGCAGTGGCCACCGATTGTCTATCTTTGCACGACCGGCGCGACCCGTTGCGTTTGTCGGCGGTGGAATATTCGACCCACAAGGCCTATCAGCAGGCCGGCCTGTCGCCGCAAGACATTGATTTTTTCGAGTATCACGACGCGTTTACCATTATGGCCGCTCTGTCGCTGGAGGCCAGTGGTATGGCCGAGCCGGGGCGGGCACCGCTGTTGGCCCGCGAAGGCGAGTTTTTCCTCACCGGTCGCCTGCCGGTGGCCACTATGGGCGGGCTGAAAGGGCGGGGACATCCGGTGGGGGCAACGGGGGTGTATCAGATTATCGAAGCGGTGCAGCAGTTGCGCGGTGAGTGCGGCCCAAACCAACTGGCCGGGGCGCGCTATGGTATGACGCAGAACATTGGCGGCACCGGGGCCACTGTAGTGACGCACATTTTACGTGCAGCAGAATAAAAGGAGAATCGAATGGGAATTCCACAATTTTGGAGATTACAGGCGCAAAATTATCGGCTCACCGGTGAGGTATGCCTGAAATGCGGCCACAAAATCTTTCCGCCGCGCGATGTCTGCCCGGAATGTGCCAAACCGGCGCACGAGCCGTTCACGTTCAGCGGGCGCGGCGAGGTGTATTCGCACACCACCATCTACAACCCACCGTCTGGCTATGAAGAGTTTGCTCCCTATGCGGTGGCGTTGGTGCGGCTGGAAGAAGGCCCCCTGATCACGGCGCAGCTCACCGATGTGAATCCGCAAGATGTGCGCATCGGCATGCCCGTCGAGATGGTCACGCGCAAGATTCGCGAGTTTGGCGAAGATGGTATTGTCATCTATGGCTATAAATTCCGCCCGACCGGCCTGGAGCAAAAACAGGCCGCCTCGGCATAAAAGGAGGGTCTTTTGTGATTAAAATCGCCGAAGTGTTGCCGCCGCGCCCATCGCCGTTGTGGAAGATGGTCAGGCAGTGCGGCCTTGATCATGTGGTCGGAGTGATGGATTTCAGCCGCGGCCTGGATGTGGACAAGGAAAACCTGCCCTGGAGCTATATGTCTTTGGCGCGCCTCAAGACAGCCTATGAGAGTGGCGGATTTCATTTTGATGTGCTGGAGAGCCGTCCACCGCTGAACAAGGCCAAGTTGGGGCTGCCCGGCCGCGATCAAGAGATCGAGACGGCCTGCGATCTGATTCGCAATATGGGGGCTTTGGGCATCTCGGTGTGGTGCTATGAGTGGATGCCGGTGTTCAACTGGATGCGCACCTCGACCACTGCGCCGGCGCGCGGCGGGGCCCTGGCCACCGGTTACGACCATGACCTGATGCGCAATGCGCCTTTGACCGAGTATGGCGTGGTGACAGAAGAGCAGTTGTGGGATAATCTGCGGTATTTTTTGGATCGGGTGATTCCGGTGGCCGAGCAAGCCGGGGTCAAACTGGCGATGCACCCCGACGACCCGCCGCTGTCGCCGATTCGGGGGTTGGGGCGCATCATGCGTAGCATTGAAAACTATCAGAGATTGCTGGACATGTATCCCAGCCCGGTGAACGGCATCGCCTTGTGTCAGGGCAATTTTGCCTTGATGACCGACGATCTGCCATCGGTGATCCGCCATTTTGGGCGGCAGGGCAAAATTTTCTTTGTCCATTTTCGCGATGTGCGCGGCACGGCAGAAAAATTTGTGGAAACGTTCCACGATGACGGCCAAACCGATATGCTGGCCTGCATGCGTGCCTATCGCGAGGTGGGCTTTGAAGGCGTGTGTCGCCCCGACCATGTGCCGACGATGGAGGGCGACAGCAACGACAATCCGTCCTATTCGTCCATCGGGCGGCTGTTTGCCATCGGCTATCTCAAGGGGTTGCGCCAGGCCGTTTATGCCGAATAGCGATACTGGTGCATTGATCAATGCCCGTCACAGAGGTGGCGGGCATTTTTTATTGGCTATTGTTTTTTGAGTTGAGGCATGATAGAATAGAAATGTCGGTGTTTGAAAGGAGGTGATGATTTTTATCAACCCAACACCCAACATAGCTTTCGCGCCGTAATCCCTCGCTGTTTTCATCTCTGTTTCACCCTGATAACTTGCCCCCAAATCTAAAAAAACATATTTTGCGTCGTTATCTTGTTGCTGTCCTTGGTCTCGCTTTTTTTTGATGATGAGAAAGGAGAGTGCGATGAACGCGCATCGGTGGAGCCTGACTCTGACCATCGGGTTGCTGGCGGTGATGGGCATGCTGCTGGGCCTGAGCCGCAGCGGCCCGGCAGTGGCCGACTGGCAGGGCAACTGGTATTGGAAGGACGGCGGTTGGGGCGATTATGCCCCTAACGGTCTGCCCGATTTTGATCAAAAGCAAGATAACTGGAACAATCCGCCCGGCTCGGGGCCGTGGACATTTTGCGGGCCGGTGGCTGCTGCCAACTCGCTGTGGTGGTTCGACTCGAAATTCGAGCCGTTGCCGGTGTGGCCGATGCAGCTTCCGCCCAGCGACCATTATTTTCTGGTGCAGGCATACATACCGCCAGGACCAGGGGCTTTTGACGATCACGACCCGTTGAATGTGGGCGGAATTGGCCCCATAGGGCTGGTGGATCACCTGGCCTGCTATTTTAACACCGACGGTCGAATTACCCCGCAGCCTACTCTGGGCACCGAAGTGCATCAAATGTCTTTTGGGCTGCAAAATTATCTTTATAACGATCCCACCCATATTTGCTATGGCATGGCTGCCTGGCGGCAGGGCAGTTATTATGACGATTATCACGTGCAACTGGTCAAGCGGCCGGCCTGGCCCTGGGTGGTCGAGGAGGTGCAGCGCAGCGAGGATGTGATCTTGCTGTTGGGCTTTTGGCAAGAGCAGCCCATCGGCAGCGGTCATTGGGTGCGAGTGGGGGGCCACTATGTGACGGTGGCCGGCATCAATGCTGCCGATCTGCAGATCGCTTTGAGTGACCCGTTTTGGGACAATGCCGAGTTTGGCGGCGCCGGGCGGGTGTTGAGCGGCACGATTTTTCTGCCACATCCGTTTGGGCACCCGGCCAACCTGCATAATGACGCTGGCAATGTGTCGCACGACGCCTATGCGATCAGTTTGAATCCGACCAGCCCGGCCGGGGTGTGGGAGATTGTCGGCTATACCTATCCCACCGGTGATTTTGCCATGCAAAACTGCCCCAACGAGTATCTTCCCAACCAGGGCACCTGGAGCCCGATGGGTGGGCTGGTGATGGTCGAGGTTGAGTATGCCCTGGCCATGTCACCGTTCAAGTGGAAGCCCGGCGGCGAGTGGGTGCATACCTGGTGGAACGGCGAATGGGTTTGGGAGTGGTGGAGCTATGAGGATGATGGCCATAGCTGCCTGCCCGATTTTTCCTGGAATGGTGTCGAGTTCTGGTACGATGGCCCTACAGCCCTGGCCAACTCGCTGTGGTGGTTCGACTCCAAAGCCGAGACGCTGGTCACGGGCGGGTTCCCCGTGCCGCCGCCGATGATAACCGACCATTATCCTTTGCTGACGGCGTATGGCCCCTGGGATGATCATGCCATCACCAATACAGCGTTTTTCATCGGCGACCTGGCCGGCCATTACCTGAACACCTCCGCCCAGGGCACGTCGGCGCAAGACATGCAAGCCGGCATCGCCCATTACCTGGCTGCCACCGTCCCCGCCGATTTTTACCATCAGGCGCAGGCCGCCCCCTCGTGGGGCTGGACTGCCAATGCGGTGGAAACGTGCAGCGATGTGCTGCTCTTGTTGGGTGTGTATGAGGATGTGGGCGGAACCTGGCAACGCAAGGGTGGTCACTGGGTCAATGTCGCCGGGGTCAATCGCGATGGCGGGTTGATCGGCCTGAGTGACCCCTGGCTGGATTATGCCAATGTGGACTCGTTCTTTGATGTGTTTATGGGGCGCGTCTTTCCACCGGAGCATCTGGGTGAGCCGTTTACGGTGGATGAAAAACAATCTCCCCAGGCCATCAGCCATGACATCTATGCCATGATGCCCTCGGCGGTCGGCGGCAGTGCCTGGGGGTTGACCGGCTATCCGGTGCAGCAGATCATCAATCAGGTGATCGGCTTGAACGGCGGCGGCGCGCCGGTGGTCAACCCGGCCAATGCGCTTCAGGTGGTGGTCGAGCAGGCCATTGGTGTGGCGCCCTATTCTGATCTGAGCATCAGCAAAACGGCCTCAATTGCCCATGCGGCGCCCGGTCAAACCATCACCTTTACCATTGCTTATACCAACACCGGTCTGGCGGCCGCCGAAAATGTGTCCATTGTCGAGGTGCTGCCGTTGGCCCGGCTGGGCGGTCTGACCTATCAGGCTGACCCGCCGTTGGAGCAAGAATTGGGCGTGACGTTCACCTGGAAGTTGCCCAAACTGACCTACGGTCAGCATGGCCTGATCACTGTGACCGGCAAGGCTTTGACGGCCGGGCCGATCAGCAATACCGTCTATATCACCGGACAGAATGCCATCGGCCAGCCCACGCCCGACCGCGATATGAGCAACAATGCGGCTCTGTGGCCCGATCCGGCCTGGAGCAAGCAGATTGATGGGGTGGCCTGGTCGCCTGCGCTGACTGTAGCCGTTGAAACCCGGCAAGAGTTGGTGGTGGTGGATGTGATCACAACCCAGCATGCCCTCACTTTGACCGAAGAGTGGGTGACCGGGCATCTGGCATTGCTGCAATACACGCTGGATCCACCGTCGGCCGGAACGGTGATTAGCCAGGCGGGGCAGCTGACGCTGAATGTTGTGCCTGGCCAGGTTGTCACACTCACCAAACTGTTCCAGGTTCAGCCTTGCACCTGGATGCAGACCCTCATCCAGGAATCGCTGTTTTTGGGACACCTGCTCCTGGAACGGCGACCGGTGATTGTGGTCAAGCAGCCGGCCGATTTGTGGATAACCGGTTTGTACACGCCAGAGGTGTTTGCCGGCCAGCCGGCCACATTGACATTGCGTTATGGCAACAACGGCGGCCTGGAGAATGGGGTGTGGATCCGCAACGAGTTTCCGGCTCAGGCCCCGCTGCTTGCCGCCGACCCGCCGCCTGACCGGGCAGATGCCGGGGGGTTGTGGGCCGAGTGGGATGCGGGCGACCTGGCCCGGTCTCAACAGGGCAGCATCACGGTGACGGTGGGCATTTCGGCGGCAGTGAGCGTAGGCGATTCCATCACCATCACCGATTGGATTTACGATCACCTCAACCAACCTGCCGATGAAACTCGGTTTGTGTTTCGTGTACAATGTCGGCCTCTCACCGGCATATCGCTGACCGTCACCAACACGGCGGCCATCTATACCGATACGGCGGTCTATTTCCGCGCCGATCTGTCGCCTGACCTGGCCACCATGCCCTATTCGTATTCGATTGCGTATGATGGCGAGCCGGGCCTGGTGAGCGGTGGAGGGGATGATCCACTGGTGTTCACTCACACTTTTGCTATCACCGGCGCGCACACGGTGACGGTGTCGGCCTGGAACTGCGACATGACCTCGCCTGTGACCGGCACCGTTCAGGTGACTGTACAGGCACGATACACCTGCATAGACCTGACCGACATAATGATTTCGGGAATTTCGATGGGGCATCCGGGTGTGTATACCTGGACGACGGCCTATACACCGTCGAATGCCACTCTGCCCATCACCTATTTGTGGGATAACGGCAATACGGCCGCCAACACGACGCGGACATTGGGCATCGGCGCGTATACCATCACCGTCACAGCCACCAACTGTGTCCATACAGTGGTGGGAGACACGCATCAGGTCGTCATTCACGGCTGGGAGGTCTATTTGCCGGTGGTGCTGCGACAGTTTCCTTGAAAAACAGGCGGCGGGCGTTGGCTGTGGTGATGCGGGCGACTTTGTTGGGAGTGCAGTGCCAGAGTTCGGCCACCTGATCGGCGATCCAGGCCAGAAAGGCCGGCTCGTTGCGCCGGCCGCGCCGCCTTTGCGGGGCCAGGTAGGGGCAGTCGGTTTCCAATAGCAGATGGGTGGGGGGAATTTGGGCTACCAGGGCGCGCAGGGCCGCGGCATTGGGGTAGGTGACAGGGCCGTCCACGCCCAAATAGAATCCCATCTCGATGACCTTTTGAGCGGTTTCCAGATCGCCGGAAAAGCAGTGCAGCACACCGATTGGCCCCATGGCCGGTGAATGATCGGTCAGCCAGTGTTGCAAGATGGCGAGGGCGATGCGATGGGCATCGTTCTCGCCTTTTTTATCGCGCAGGTGCAAAACGAGGGGCTTGCAGATTTCGGCGGCCAGTGTCAACTGCGCCTGGAAAGCCTCTTGCTGCACTTCTTGCGGCGACAGATCGTAATAAAAATCCAGGCCAATCTCGCCTACGGCGACGACGCGGGGATGGGCGGTCAGGCGACGCAGTTCGGCCAGGACATCCGGCGTCACCGTTTGGGCCTCGTGAGGGTGGATGCCGACTGCGGCATAGATAAACGGATACTGTTCGGCCAACGCCACAGCAGTGCGGCTGGATGGCAAATCGGCGCCGACGGTGAGGATGGTGGCAACGTCGGCGGTCCGGGCGCGTTGAATCACGGCATCACGGTCGGCGTCAAAGCGGCGATCATCGAGATGGGCGTGTGTGTCAAACAAGGTCATTTTAGCTTGATCACCAGGGTTTGCTCAATGGCCTTGACCTCGTCTATGCGGGCCTGGGTTTGTGAATAGGATTGCACGTCGAATGTGCGCGGCGGAGTCAAAAGTAAGATCGTATTTCGCTCATATCGCTTCGTTTTAGCCTGAAAACCCTCATAGCTGGCCGCGTCGTATCCCGATATGGACAGCTCGGACACTGTCCATTTGGCGCGGTCAATATCTTGGAGCATATCTATGGCGCGGGTAAAGCCGGCCTGCAAGCTCAAAAAGACTTTGACCCCGCTCTCTTCTTGAGCGATAAATTTGTCCAGGTCGCTCAGGCAGAAAAAAAGATGATCGGGCGGGCGCATGTTGAGTAGCATTTTGATCATGCCAAACTGATCGTTGGCGGCGGCGGCGATGGCATCTATGGTTTTGTCCTGATCGGCCGTGTCATAGTCAATACACCACCAGTCCGGCGGCACAGCGATGGTGGTACCGCCATATTGCTCAGAGGTGTATTGCACCCAGCCGTTGGACAGCACCACGCCGCCGGGGTGCGTTTTGGCCGTGTCACCGCCGCCGGCCGGTGCTGGGGCCAGTGTGGGAGTGGATGTGGCCGGCGCAGCAGTCGCCGTGGCCGTGGGCGGGATAGGGGTGGCGGTGGCCGTGGGCGGGATGGGGGTGGCGGTGGCCGTGGGCGGGATGGGGGTGGCGGTGGCCGTGGCCGTGGGTGGGATGGGGGTGGCGGTGGCCATGGCTGTAGGCGGCGGCAGGGTGACTGTGGGTATGGCGGCCGGGGTGGTGCAGGCGGTCAATGCCAGCAAACCGACCAGCAATGCCAGCAGCATGTTTTTCATGATCGTCTGTCCTTTCTATCGCTAGCGGGTCCACTGAAAAAAAGTGTTTTATCGCAGAGACGCCGGGTTCACAGAGAATATAGAAGCCTTAAAATTTCGTTGATTCTCATCATTCTTTGCGCTTCTGGTGAAAATAGTCTATTTTCCAGCGAGTCCGAGTTGTTATAAACCGTATTCGTTCTTGAGCAGTTGAATGTCGGCGTCCACCATCATTTCGACCAACGCCTTGAAACCCACCTGCGGCTGCCAGCCCAGCGATTGGCGGGCTTTGGAGGGGTCGCTGATCAACAAGTCTACTTCGGCCGGGCGGTAAAAGCGGGGGTCCACCACCACATATTTTTCCCAGTCCAGACCGACTCGCTCAAAGGCGATTTGACACAATTCGCGCACCGGGTGCGTTTCGCCGGTGCCTACCACATAATCATCGGGCTGTGATTGTTGCAGCATCAGCCACATAGCCTGCACATAATCGCCGGCAAAGCCCCAATCGCGCCGCGATTCCAGGTTGCCCAGGTGCAGGTCTTGCTGCAAACCGAGCTTGATCCGCGCCACGCCAAAAGTCACTTTGCGGGTGACAAATTCCAGGCCTCGACGGGGGCTTTCGTGGTTAAACAGGATGCCCGAACAGGCAAACAGGTCATAGCTCTCGCGATAATTGACCGTGATCCAGTGGCCATAGACTTTGGCCACGCCATAGGGCGAACGTGGATAAAACGGCGTCAGTTCATTTTGTGGCACCTGGCGCACCTTGCCAAACATTTCCGACGAAGAGGCCTGGTAAAAGCGGATCGTCGGGTCGGTCATGCGCACAGCTTCCAGGATGCGAGTGACGCCCAGAGCAGTGGCTTCGCCGGTGAATACTGGTTGCTTCCATGAGGTCGGCACAAACGACTGCGCCGCCAGGTTGTACACCTCTTGCGGATGATGCTCGCGCAAAATGTCCACCAGCGACATCTGGTCCAACAGGTCGCCGGGCACCAGGATGAGGCGATCCTGGATGTGTTCGATGCGTTGAAAATTGATCGTGCTGCTGCGGCGAATCATTCCGACGACAGCGTAGCCTTTTTCGAGCAAAAATTCGGCCAGATACGAGCCGTCTTGTCCGGTGATGCCGGTGATCAGTGCGGTAGGCATGTTGATATTCCTTTCAAAAATAAATGAGGATAAAGAAAATGATGCGGATCAATGAACCTCGCCGCGCCAGTATTCCAGCACGTCGGCCAGGCTTTGCTCAAAGGGAATTGTGGGCGTCCAACCGGTGCAGGCGTGCAGCCGTGTATAGTCGCATATCACCAGCGGAATGTCGCTGGGGCGCAGGCGCGCCGGGTCCGGCTCGATTCGGATGGGTGTGTGGCTGTGAGCCACAAAATAGTCCAACACCTCTTGGGCGCTGTGCGTTTGCCCCGACCCGACATTGTAGGTCTGACCGGCCTGTCCATGCACGGCCAGCAGATGGTAGGCGTGTATCACGTCGCGCACGTCGGTGAAATCGCGCTGCGCCTCCAGGTTGCCCACGCGCAGGGTTGGCTCTTGTTGCCCGGCCTCGATGCGCGCCACCTGCGAGGCAAAATCGGGCGTCACAAAGCCCGGCCCCTGACGCGGCCCGATGTGATTGAATGGGCGCACCCGCACCGTGTCGAGGCGATGGCTGAGGTGATATTGCAGGGCCAGCAGGTCTTGGGCCGCTTTGCTGACGCCATAGGGGTTGGTGGGGCGAAACGGCGTCTCTTCGTCTATCGGCTGGTCTTCTGGCGAGACAGCTCCATAGGCCTCGCTAGAGCCGATGCATAGCACCCGGCAGTCGAGCTTGAGGTTGGCCACTGCCTGCAAGATATTGGCCTGCATGCTCATATTGAGTGTGATCGTGCCGGCCGGGTCCTGCCACGAGCGTCCGGCGACGGCCATCGCCGCCAGGTGAAAAATGACGTCGGGGCGGGCCTGGTCAAGGATAAACTCGACTACGGCCAGGTGCGAAAGCTCGGCCGGGTACAGTTCCAGGCAGTGACGGATGGGTTGGATCAGTCGCGCCGGGCCGTACAGCGTGCCGGCTACCTGCCAGTCGGTGTGATGGAGCAGATACTCGGCCAGGTGGCTGCCCACAAAGCCGTTGATGCCGGTGATCAGTGCTTTCACAACATCCTCCTTTTATTCGCCGCTCCGCAGTGGCGGAAACTGGCCCAACCACCACAGTTCTGGCTCAGTCCCTGCGGCAAACGCGCCCATGTCGCCGCCGTCCCCGCTGCCGATGGCCGGCGAGCCGACAGCCAGGTCAAAACGATGCTGTGCCGGGTTGGTAAACAGCGGATCGCCCAGCACAGCATACTCGCCCACAAAGGCATACACGTCGGCATAATTGCCCGGCCAGCCCACATTGATGGGGTATTTGACCGGCGATTTTTCCCAAAACAGGTTATAGTCAATGACAATGTTCTTTTTACTTAGAACGTTGTCAATATCGCTGCCTAACTTCAGATAATCGTCGCTGTAGCCGATCTGAAAGCCGCGATTGTCGCTAAAAATGTTGTTGCGAATGTCTATATTTTGCAAGTTGGTGGAGAACAGGTACAGCCCGCCGGTGATCCAAAAATAACGTCCTCCGCCGCCGTCGCCCCAGCCATTGTGGTGAAAGGTATTGTGGTGAATCGAAATATTCTGGCGCGCCCCGTCGCCGCCCCAACGACCAAAGAGCAGCCCGGTGCCCAGGTTGTTGTAGACCAGGTTGTGGTGGATGCGGATGTTTTGGGCCTGCTGTCCGCCTTCGACCGAAATGGCAATGCCGGCGCCGCGACAGGCAAAGACCACGTTTTCGTACAGTTCCACATCTTCCAACACGCCAAACCAGCTATCCACATACAAACCTTGCCGGTCTACGTGGTGAACATAGTTGTGATGAACGGTGCCATGCTTGCTGGTCTCTTTGACATCAATGCCTTCTTTATCGCAGTTATACACATGATTGTAGGCCACCTCGAAATACTGCGAGCCGGCAATGCTGATGGCCTCGTGTGGCGGCTCGCCCTTGCGGTCCGACCAGGCCGGGGCCATATCCCAGGTGTTGGTGTTGATCAGGGTATTGCCGATGATCTTGTGATGAGCGCAGTTCAAGCCATCGTGATTGGTGTCCCACACGGCAATGCCCGGCGAAAAGGTGGTATCGGCGGTGTTGTTGTACAGCTCGATATAGCTGCTGTCGCGGATGGTGAACCCGCTGTTGTGTGAGTTGCGCACGGTGAGGTTTTGCACGCGGACATAATTCACGCTGTCAATTTGAAACGCGCCCTGATCGTGCGGCCAGGGCGACGCGCTGCCGGGTGGCCCCACCGGCACGTTGCGGGCATCCAAAATGGCCTTTTCACCGGGATAGCCGGCATAGATAATCCAGGCATCGGCCCGCCCGGAATTTTTCAAGCGCACCTGTCTGGTCAGGTCATAGACGCCGCCGCGCACCAACACCATCTCGCCTGCACGCAGCGTTTCGGCAGCGTGATTGAGCGTCGCCCAGGGCTGTTCCCATGTGCCGGGGTTGGCGTCGCTGCCGTCAGGCGCGACATAGAATGTCTTGTCGGCCGGCACGTCGGGCAAGGTAATGGGCTGAGGCGTAGTTGTCGGCGTGAACGATGAGGTGGGCGTATGTGCCGCTGTCGCCACAGCGGTTGCTGTGAGGGTGGGCGATGGGGTGGCTGATGCCGCAGCAGTGGCTGTCGTGGTAGCGATTGTTGTTGTCACGGCGGGCGCTGTCGCAGTGGCTATGGTCGTTGTCGAGCGGGCGCAAGCTGCCAACAGAGCCGGCAGCAGGATCAAAACAATCCCCATTGCATAGGTGCTCCAAACGGAAAAAAAGGCCTGTTTCATCAATGCGCCTCCTCTGCGCCAATGCGTAGCCAGGCAAAGCCGCCTGCGGCGATCAGGTGAACCAGGGCGGCCAGCCAAAAGACTTGCCGAATGTCAAATTGCTCCGACAGCAAGCTGCCCAACATCGGCGCGGCAAAAATGACAATGTTGGCCAGCACCGTGTTGAGGGCGATGAACGGCGACCGCCTTTCGGCCGGGCAGACTTGCAGCAGAGTGTCGAAAAAGGATAGGTCAATGCCGGTGATAAAAAATCCATACACTACCGCAATCAAGGGCAGCCAGATTGGGTTGGGGATCAGAGTCAGCAAAAAGGGGTACAGCCCCACCCCCAAAGTACAAATCAGCAACACGCGGTGATGCCCGCGCCGTCCGGCAATTTTGCCCCACAAAAAATAACCCACGATCAAGGCCAGGCTGCGCGCGGTGGCCTGCCAGCCCAGCAGCGAGTCGGTGGCCTGGAGATAACGCACCCGGTAAATGCTATACAAGGCTGCCGGCAGGTTCAGGCCGATGCGCAGCACAAAGGTGGTGATCAAATAGCGCACAAACAGCGGCTCTTGGCCCAGCGACCGCCCATATTGGCTCAGGCGGGCCAGCATCGAGCCGCTCCACGAGCGTTTGCATGGTTGGGCGGCCGGAGTGGGGTGGGTCGGCGGGCGACTAGATGAGGGTATCTGGAGATGGCTGAAAAAGTAAATGCTGATCAGCCCGCCGATGAACGAGATGGTAAAGACGAGTTGATAGCCCCATGGAAAGGGCAGCCGCTCCAGCAAATAGCCAAAAACGGCCACCGATATGGCGATCACGGTGCTGAGCAATGACCAACGCTGGCCGTTCACGGTGGGGCGGCGACGCGGCGGCACGATCTCGGCCACCACGGCCGTCCACGAGAGATTGATCACCGCCGCCGGCACCGCTTCGAGCGCCCAAAAGGCCACCACCATCACAGCCAGGTTACGTTGAAAAAAGAACGGCAGCAGGGCGATCAGGAAAAAAGTGCTGCGATGAAACAATCGCCATTTGTTGGTCAGGCGCACCGGGTCGGGTTGACGGGCTACATAGATGCCTGCCGGTATCGAGAGCAAGACACCCAACAATGCCGGCAGCGAGGTGAGCAGGCTGACTAACAGGCTCGACGCGCCCAGCCGCACCACAAACACCGAGATAAACTCCATGATGCCGCCCATAATCAAACCCTGGACGGCTGTGTCTATGGTAAAATAGCGAATATTACGGTCTTCGAGCGATAGCGGACGGTTCCACCACTGGCGCAGTCGTGTCCATGGCGCGGCGAGGCTTGACAGGTTCAAATTAAATGTCCCTTTTTACCCTGGAAAACTGCTCATCATAGCCTGGGTCACGGCCCAGCGTCGCTCACGTCCTTGCAGAAATGCCTCCAGGTCGTCGGTCAGCATGTCCAATCCGCGATGCACCGAACTGAGCAGCCCGCCGGCGCGGTGCGGGGTGAGGTAAGCATTGGGCAGGCGGCGCAGCGGCGAGTCGGCTTCCAGCGGTTCGTGGTCAAACACATCCAACATGGCGGTGATGTCGCCCTGTTCCAGCCGGGCGATCAGGGCTGGCATATCCACCAGCATTGAGCGCCCCACATTGACCAGAACGCAACCGGGCGGCAAAGCGGCAATCTCGGCCGCGCCGATCAGATGGCTGGCCTCGGTTGTATTGGCGGCACACAACACCACAATATTCGATTCGGCTACAAGTTCGGATAGCGACACCAGTCTGGCGGCGCACGATTCGGCTATGGCGGGCGGCACAAAGGGATCATAGGCCCGTAGCGTCACCTGAAAGGGGCGCAGCAGTTCGGCCAGTCGTCGGCCGATGGCGCCCAGTCCGACAATGCCCACCGTTTGGCCGGTCAGTTCGCGTTCGCGCGGGTCAATGTCGGCCGGAAAGCGGTTGACCCAGGCCTCGTCGCCGCGCCGCATGGCCGCATAATAGTCGCTCACCCGGCGCAGGCCGGCCAGGATCAGGGTGAGGGCCATTTCGGCCACTGCCGGCGACCAGCAGTGACGGGCCTCAGAGAGGGCCATGCCGCGCTGGAGGCAGGCGCGCACGGTGACGCGGGTGGTGTTGAGTTGGCCGACAAAGCGCAGGCGCGGGGCTTGATCGAGCATGCCCTCGTCGAGATCGGGCCAGGCCCACATCAGCACGGCATCGGCCCAGGACAGGTCGGGGGCCAATTGCTCTTGAGTATCGTGAGAGGTCTGGCGAACCAGAGCGTTTTGAGATAGCCGTTTCCAGTGAGGTTGCATGTCGGGCAGGGTGAAAAAAGTGGGGGGCAGGTTGATCAGCAGGTTGATGGGATTCACGGGCATCTCCTTTTCGGACATCTCCTCTTGAGGTAAATGTTTGAATCTGCGCCTGGGAGGCTGCTGAAAAAGTCTATTTTTACCACAAAGGACACCGAGAACACCAGGGTTTGCAATACCTGGTTTTTAGAAATGCTTTGTGTCCTTTGTGTCTTGGTGGTGAGCGGGTTTTTCAGCACGCTCCTAGTATAACACATCCTGCCTGGATCGCCAAGAAACACATTTGACAAACCAGGTTGTCTTGCGTATATTATACCCAAGATCAATGTTCAAGGAGGAACATCTATGAGTCAAGAACAACAAGGTCAATCTGCTGCCTCGCCCGAGGCGCCACCTCGCCCTTCCAAACGGCGCATGCCCAGGGGCGAGGTTCACATTTTTGAGAACTGGTGCAAAGGTTGCGGCCTGTGCGTCGAGTTTTGTCCGGCCGGGGTGCTGGCTTTTGGGCAAGACTCGCGTCCCCTGGCCCTGTACTCGGAAAACTGCACCGCCTGCCGCTGGTGCGAGTTGCACTGCCCCGATTTTGCCATCTTTATCACCGACATTGAATACCCAGACGCACAAGAGGAGGCCAAATGACCGCTCGTCTGATGCAAGGCAACGAAGCGTGCGCTCAAGGGGCGATTGCGGCCGGCTGTACTTTTTTTGCCGGCTATCCGATCACCCCTGCCACCGAGATCGCCGAATGGATGTCGCTGCGTCTGCCGCAGATCGGCGGCAAGTTTATCCAGATGGAAGACGAGATCGCCAGTATGGCCGCCATCATCGGCGCGTCGGTGGGCGGGGCCAAGTCTATGACCTCGACCAGCGGCCCAGGTTTTTCGTTGATGCAGGAAAATATCGGCTATGCGGCGCTGGCCGAAATTCCTTGCGTCATTGTCAATGTGCAGCGCGTGGGGCCCAGCACCGGCCTGCCCACCCGTCCCGCGCAGGGCGATGTGATGCAGGCGCGTTGGGGCACCCATGGCGATCACCCTATCATTGTCCTCTGTCCTTCCAGCATTCGCGAGGCGTTCGATCTCACCGTCAAGGCATTCAACCTCTCAGAGCGGTACCGCACCCCGGTGATTTTGTTGATGGATGAGATGGTGGCTCATATGCGCGAGCGCGTCGAGCTGCCCGATCCATCTACCATAGAGGTGTGGAACCGCGCCGGCACCGATGTGCCGCCCGAATGGTACAAGCCCTATAAAAATGTCTCAGACGATGTGCCTGCGCTCAAGCCATTTGGCGAAGGGTATCGTTATCACATTACCGGCCTGCTTCACGACGAGTTGGGTTATCCTACCGAGCGGCTGGATGAGATTGATCCCTGGATTGACCGCCTGTTTGGCAAGATTGAGCGCGGCATCAGCGATATTGTCACATACGTGACCGACCCTTACTTGAAGCGCGCCGAGATGGTGGTGATTGCCTATGGGGCCACAGCCCGGTCGGCGCAGCGGGCGGTCAAGCTGGCGCGCGGACGCGGCATCGAGGTCAGCCTGCTCCAACTGCAAACATTGTGGCCGTTTCCCGAAGACATTGTCAGCGCCATTGCCGAGAAGCGACATTGCATCATTGTGCCAGAGATGAACCTGGGCCAGTTGGTGTTGGAAGTGGAACGGGTCGTGGGCAAGAACAAGGTGGTGCGCATTAACCGCGCCAACGGAGAAATGATCCCGCCGGAAGAAATTCTACACACGATTGAACGCCGTGGCGGCGAGAGGGGGT
>CAYVBK010000028.1:0-29061 GCA_964449465.1 uncultured Anaerolineae bacterium | reverse complement strand
ACCGATGAGGCAGAACACCAGAAATCGCCGTGGCGGCGAGAGGGGGTACCGATGAGGCAGAACACCAGAAATCGCCGTGGCGGCGAGAGGGGGTACCGATGACCAAACACTCACCTATCAAACAGTCCGAGTCGCGGCTGCACGAGCGATATTTGCGACACAGCAAGAAATTTCCCAATGTCTGGTGCTCAGGTTGCGGCATTGGCATTGTGCTAAAGGCCATCCTGCGCGCCATTGACGAGTTGGGGTTGGACAAGAACGAAGTAGCCATGATTTCAGGCATCGGGTGCAGCGGCCGTATGCCAGTGTATGTGGATTTTAATACCATGCACACCACACACGGACGTGCCCTGGCCTTTGCCACCGGCCTCAAGATGGTGCGCCCCTGGATGAAGGTGCTGGTGGTGATGGGCGATGGCGATGCCCTGGCCATCGGTGGGAATCATTTTATCCACGCGGCGCGGCGCAATATCGGCCTGACGGCTATTGTGATCAACAACAGCGTCTATGGCATGACCGGCGGCCAGTATTCACCCACCACGCCGGTTGGAGCGATCACGGCCACTTCGACTTTTGGTCACATCGAGGCACCCTTTCCGATTACCGAGTTGGCTCAGGCGGCCGGAGCGGCTTATGTGGCTCGCAGCACTGTCTATCATGCCGAAGAACTCAAGCGATTCATCGTGCAAGCCATCTCCAAAGAGGGCTTTTCGCTGGTTGAGGCGGTAAGCTACTGCCACACCACCTACGGTCGGCGCAACAAGATGCGCCTGCCCACCGAAATGATGCGTTATCTCAAAGACAATTCGGTCACACTCAAGCAGGCTGAGACGCTATCGCCGGAAGAATTGCGCACCAAGATTTTGCATGGCGTGTTGGCCGAGCATGACCGTCCTGAATTTACCCAGTTGTACGATCAAGTGATCGCTCAGGCACAGGCCGAGTTGGTTAAAACAGGAGGGGGATGATGGAAGGACGGTACGAGATTCGCCTGGCCGGCACCGGCGGTCAGGGCATCATCCTGGCCGGGATCATCCTGGCCGACGCGGCGATTCGCGATGGCAAGAATGCGGCGCAAACGCAGAGCTATGGTGCCGAGGCGCGCGGCGGAGCCAGCCGCTGTGAGGTCGTGATTGCCAATACCGAAATAGATTTTCCCGAAGTGATTCAGGCCGATATGCTGCTGTGCATGAGCCAGGAGGCCTGCGACCGATATTATCGCAGCCTGAAAAAGGATGGGCTGTTGCTGGTAGACGGCTCGCAGGTGCGACGGCTGCCGCGCACACAGGTACTTGGAGCCGATTTTACGACATGGGCTATTGAAGAAACGGGGCGCGAGATTGCCGCCAGCGTGCTGGCCCTAGGCTTTTTGGTCGGTATAACCCACCTGGTCTCACAGCAGTCGCTCGAAGAGGCGGTGATCGCCCAGACGCCACGCGGCACGGCAGAAACCAACCTCAAGGCATTGCGGCGCGGCCTGGCCGAGGCAGCCAGGCTGACCGTCTGACCTCAGAAAGGCTCTGGCTAGCAGTCTGTCGGAGAGACCACTCGTTGCCCCACTTGGATGTCGGAATCCCGAACTTGTTCGGGGGCACCGAGGACACCAAGGTTTGCAATACTTGCGTTTTGGTAACTACCTACCCACTGCCATTCTGAGCGCCGTCAGGTGCGAAGAATCTCTCTTGGCGGTGTACAACGAGATTCTTTGTCGCTGCGTTCCTCAGAACGACACTCCCAAAGGCTAATTTTCGGCTCAAGGTAGATAGTTACACCTTGTCGAGCTACAGAGGCTCTGGGATGGTTTTTTTCATCAAGATCAGAGTGCGCAATGGCCTAAAGCCTTGAGCGACCAGAGCCTGGATGGCAGCCTGTTCACAGTGAGGCAGGGTGATTTGAATCGGACGACGAGGACCAAGAGCCAGTCTGGTTAGCAGATCGCTGACCAGACTTTTTTCAACCAGGCCACGCCGGTCGGGGCGCACCCATAGCTTGAGACGGTGCGGCTTGCGGCTCCAGGGGCGAGCTGCGTCCCATATCAAGGCGGCGTCCAGGCGGTTGCCCGCGTACAGCCCCCAACGAGTTTCATGGCGACCCGACAGGAATCCCTCGATGGCCTGCCACCGCCATTCTTCGGGCGATATGACATACTGGTTGCGAGAAATATCGTATAGCCAGCGATGGCCGGGGCCGGTAGCCTGCAACACCAGATGATAGAGTTGCTCACCCTCTTGTGGTCGTAATGGCCGCAAGAGGGTGTCTTGTTTGGTGCGGATGGCCGGTATCTGACCGATCAGGTCGGTGGCACGGTCCACGTTGCCAAAGCCCATACTCTGGTATAGATGGATGGCCGGCGGGTTGTCATCGCGCACAAAGAGGTAGGCTGTGTCGCCGCCGCGTTCTGAAATCATGTCCAGAGCGGCCTGAACCAGTTGCCGACCGATCCCGCGCCCGCGATATTCTGACAGGACAGCCACATTGCTGATTTGCCAGCGACGCGAGTGCCCGGTGGGGCGGTTGACTGTCACATTGCCGACCACGCGGCGGTCTTGAATCCACACGAAACCGGTCAAAATACCGTCTACTTCGGAAGGTGAGTTGGTAAAAATGACATTGAGCGGCCCCAGCCAGCCCAAAAAGCGCAGGTCGCGCAAGACCTGCCGGCCATCTACCGAAATGTCGTCGCCGAACGCGCTTTCGATCAAAAAGGCAAGCTGAGTCAGATCGCGGCCAGGATCCAACGGGCGCAAACCAGAGTGATTGTGGTTTGAAGTGATTTTGATGACAGTCATAAGAGAAATTTTACTATGGTTTTCTCGATAACGCAAAAGCCACCTGACCCGGCCGGGTCCTTCAAACGACACGAGGGCGTGCCTGACTTTTCTTGTCCAGGGATATTGCTCCCAGGTTGAAATGCGCCCTGGTCAGGGCGCGTATTTCTATCTAAGGGAAACCGCATGAGGAGTAAGTACGCCCATACTTTGATTTTATGCAAAGTTGTGCTATAATCAAACTATCAATAGATCAGTTGCCGGCCTTTCTGAGGTGGATGATGGACAGGACACTGACTCAAGGAGAGAATGTATGCAGTCACAGATCGAAAACTTTTTGCGACATCTCGAAGCCCAAAAGAATTATTCTGAAAACACCACGTCGGCCTATCGCAACGATCTGACACAGTTTTGCGAGTTTGTGGCTCTGCAGGCAGAGTCTTGGGCGCAGATCAACCGCAGCGTGCTGGTTTCTTTTGTCAATTTTCTCAAAAGCCAAGATTATGCTTCTTCAACTGTGGCGCGCAAAGTGGCAGCGGTCAAGTCCTTTTTTCACTTTATGGTGCAGGCCGGTCTGCTGCAAGATGATCCTACAGCCACGCTGGATTCGCCCAAAGTGAAAAAGCGCGTGCCCAAAATCCTTTCTCCTGAACAGGTAGACGTGCTTTTGGACTATCCGGCCGATGTGTCCGACCCCCGCTCTCTACGCAACGGGGCTTTTCTTCAGGTGCTTTATGCCAGCGGTATGCGGGTGAGTGAGTTGGTTTCGCTGAATGTGGCTGATCTGAATCTGCCTCGAAGGGTTATTTATTGCCGGGCGCACAAGGATCGTATTTTGCCCATTTCAGAGCCGGCATATGAGGCATTGAATCTGTACCTGGAGCGGGGCCGTCCAGCTCTGGTCAAAAATGAGCAAGAGCCGGCCTTGTTTCTCAATCATCGTGGTGAACGCTTGACCCGGCAAGGGTTGTGGTTGATCATCAAGATGCATGTCAAAACAGTGGGGTTGGATGAGGCGATCACGCCGCACACGCTGCGCCACTCTTTTGCCACTCACATGCTCAATCAGGGTGTAGACCTGCGACAGGTGCAAGAACTGCTAGGGCATGCCAACATTTCGACCACACAGATTTACAGCCAGATTCAGGCCGATAGCAATTCGGCCAATGGCGAGCAATCTGGCGATCATTATGAGGATCGTGTCGCTCTGCCGGTGCCGCAGAACTGAATCTCGCAGGTTGTTTGTCGTTTGGGAAACCAGGATGGGCAGGTTTGTTCCACCTGGTTTCTTTTGTTTGCATTTTGATCGGCATCAGTGTAAAATTCTCGGCTGGTGTGGCATTGTCCCAACAACCAAAGGAGCAATTTGATGATGGAGCATCTCGTTCCCTCACGACAGCAATACCAGGAGGCGGTAGATTTTATTCGCCAACATTCTACTCACTGTCAAAACAGGCCGCCGCGCATTGGCATTATACTTGGATCGGGCCTCAGCCCGCTGGCCGATAGCATTCAAGGCGCAGAGCGATTGCCGTTTGCCGAGATTCCATATATGGCCCCATCTACGGTGCAGGGGCATACCGGGCAAATGGTGATAGGGCAGTTGGAAGGGCAGTCGGTGATTGTGATGCAGGGGCGTCTGCATTATTACGAGGGATATTCGATGCAGCAAGTGACCTGGCCGGTGCGCGTGCTGTGTCTATTGGGCATCGAGATTCTGATTGTGACCAATGCGGCCGGCGGCCTGGCGCCGCAGTTTCATCCCGGCGAATTGATGTTGATTCACGATCATATCAATCTGATCGGCATGGCCGGGCTCAATCCGCTGATCGGCCCCAACGATCCCGATTTTGGCCCACGTTTCCCCGACATGTCTCAGGCCTACGATTCGGCGTTGCGCCAGGCAGCTCGCCAGGTGGCGCAGGAGCAAAACATCCCGCTGCACGAAGGGGTCTATATTTGTCTGGCCGGGCCCTCTTTTGAAACGCCGGCCGATATTCGCTTTTTGCGCGGCATTGGCGCCGATGCGGTAGGAATGTCCACGGTGCCAGAGGTGACGGTGGCCCGTCATATGGGCGTTCGCGTGTTGGGCATTTCGGGCATCAGCAATGTCCTGAGCACATCGGCCGAGTCTGCGCAGCAGGCGCCTACCACTCATCAAGAGGTGTTGGAAGCCGGCCGAGTCATCGTTCCACGATTGACCCATCTGATCCAGGGTTTTTTGAAGCGACTATGAACCTGTTCATTCGCCTGATCGCTCAATATGCTATCTGGATCTATATCTTGTGCGGACTGGGCATGATATTTTATTTGCGGGCCGCTTTACAGTCGCGCAAAGAAGGTATTTATGCCATTTTTGCGATGGAGCGCGCTCATTTTGCGCGGCAGATCTATCGCCATTCGGCCATGATTCTGGTTTTGTTGGGCATTGCGGTAGGCATTTACGTGCTGGTGCATTATGTGCCGTTGCCAGAACCATCCCCTGTGATAGTGGATTCCCCTTCGCCCACCGTTTCCCTGTCTCCTACCGCCACTGTCAGGCCATCGCCAACGGCGGTCTCTTTGACACCATCCCCGTCTCTCACGCCAACCCGCCGTCCGCAAGCGACGCCCACGGCAACGGTTCGCTCCAACGACGTCCCGCCTTCGCCAACGGCGCGCCCAGTGTCGGCGTCTTGTCCCAATCCCAATGTCCAGGTCACGCAGCCGATTGCCAATCAGGTGATCGATCAGGGCATTGAGGTATTTGGCACTGCGCTCAAGGAGCAGTTTGATCGCTACGAGTTCAAATTTCAGAGCCGCGATTTCCAGGATGAATGGCACTGGGTGCAGACGTTCAATCAGCCGGTCGAAAAAGGTAGTCTGGGATTTTGGAGCACGGTGCATCTGCCGGTCGGCAATTACCGCTTTATGCTGATCGTCATTGAGCGGATGGGCAACTCGGAAGAGTGCATTGTGCCGGTAACGATCCGGCATTAATGGTTTGGGTGTTTCACTTGGGTTGAATGGATGAGGAGTTTGGCACGCCCACATGCCAAACTCTTTACCCAACCGCCGCCTGAACCGCTGGCTCGATGGGCCAGGTGCAATCGTCGTCGCGCCGCAGCAGGGCCAGAAATTCCACATTGCCGGCCGGCCCGGTGATGGGTGAGCGAATCAAGCCTTGCGGCGGCAGGTCGTGATCGCGGCACCAGGTCAGGATGTGTTCCAGCACCTGGCGATGAATGTGTTTGTCACGTACCACTCCTCCCTGTCCCACCTGGTCTTTTCCGGCCTCGAATTGAGGCTTGATCAGGGCAACGACCTGGCCTTGAGGCTTGAGCCATTGATAGATGCGCGGCAGCAGCAGCGTCAGCGAGATGAACGAGGCGTCTACAACGGCCAGGTCTATGGGTTCGGGTAGCGATTCCAGGTAGCGGGCATTGACCCGTTCCATCACCACCACACGCTCATTCTGGCGCAGCGACCAGGCCAGTTGTCCATAGCCCACATCAATGGCATAGACCCCCGCCGCGCCGCGTTGAAGCAAACAGTCGGTAAAGCCGCCGGTAGATGCGCCCACATCGGCGGCAACCCAACCGTGCACATCCAGAGCAAAGGCATCCAGCGCAGCCTGGAGTTTAAGTCCGCCGCGGCTGACAAAAGGCAGGCGTTCGGCGATTTCAATGCGTACATCGGTCGGCACGGTGGCGCCGGGTTTGGTGGCCGGCTGGCCATTGACCACAACCTGCCCGGCCATAATCAAACTTTGAGCGGCTGTGCGGCTGGGCGCCAGGCCTCGCTCGGCCATCAGTAAATCCAGTCGTTGTTTAGTAAGATGGGTCTTGGCAATCACCAGAGCATACCTCCTGGTCAAAGTATAACACAGCCTGTCCGACGGGGCAATTTTGGCCGATTGGGTGGTTTTGTGATATACTGCTTCAAGATACAAGGTAGGTTATTACGAATAGAGAGGATATGATGAAAGCAGCCAGATTGTATGGTCCCGGCGATATACGTGTAAACGAGGTTCCCCAACCACGGCCCGACCCCGGTGAGGTCTTGTTGCAGGTGCTTTCGGTGGGCATCTGTGGTTCGGACGTGCATTATTTTTTGGACGGTGGCATCGGTGATGACCGGGTGCGCGAGCCGTTTGTGATCGGCCACGAATTTTCGGCGCGGGTGGTGGCATGGGGGCCGGGCGTCAGTGATCCGCCGATCGGCGCACGGGTGGCTGTCGAGCCGGCCATTGCCTGCGGTCACTGCGAGTTTTGCCTGGAAGGGCATCCCAACCTGTGTGAGCATATTTTGTTTTGCAGCACGCCGCCGACGCCGGGCGCGTTTCAAGAGTATATGACCCATCCGGCGCACCTTTGTTTTCCCATCCCCGATGAAATAGACGACGCTCAAGGCGCCATGCTAGAGCCGTTGGGTGTGGCCCTGCATGCCGTGGCCCTGGCCCATCTGCATCCGGGCGATACCATTGCCATCATTGGCGCCGGCACGATTGGCCTGTTGATCTTGCAGGTGGCTCTGCGCTCTGGCGCCCGCGCCGCCTATGTGGTGGACCTGATTCCAGAGCGACTGGCCCTGGCGCAGCAGTTTGGAGCGACGGTGTTTCGCGCCGATCAGGGCGACGCAGTGCAGTGGATCAAGACGCTGACCGGGGGACGCGGCGTGGATGTGGCCTTTGAAGCGGCCTGGGCCGACGAGACGGTGACCCGGCAGGTGGTGGAGATGGCCCGGCGCGGCGGCAAGTTGATCATGGTGGGGATTCCCCGAGAGAACGAGGTTATTTTCCCGGCGCATGCGGTGCGCCGCAAAGGGTTGACCATCAAGTATGTGCGGCGTATGAAGCACACATATCCACGGGCCATCCCGATGGTGCGCGATGGCTTGATTGATGTGCGCAGCCTGGTCACGCACACCTTTACACTGGATCAGGCTCAAGAGGCCTATCGGCTGGTGTCGTCCTATCAAGATGGTGTGATTAAGGCTGTTATTCGGATAGCGATGTAGGGACAAGGAGAAATTTTGATCCCCGGATATATGGCTTTGTATGCCAGCGGCGAGTTGGCGCGGCGGGCCGAGCAGGTCTGGCAAAGCCTGGCCTGCTGTGAATTGTGTCCGCATCGCTGCCAGGTGGATCGCCTGGCCGGCGAATTGGGGCATTGTCGCTCGGCGGCTCTGCCCAAGGTTGCCAGTTGGAACCTGCATCACTGGGAAGAACCACCCATCAGTGGAACGCGCGGCTCGGGGACGATCTTTTTCTCCGGCTGCACAGGCCGCTGCCGGTTCTGCCAGAACTATCCGATCAGCCAGTTGAGCGGCGGACAGGTGGTCAGCGTGTCGCGGCTGGCCGAGATGATGATCGAATTGCAGCGCAAAGGAGCGCACAATATCAATTTTGTCACGCCTACGCATCAGGTGGCGAGCATCCTGGCGGCGCTGCCTCTGGCGATTGAAGGGGGGCTGCGCCTGCCCTTGCTGTACAATTCCAGCGGCTATGATCGGGTCGAGACGCTGCGGTTGTTGGAAGGGGTGATTGACATCTGGCTGCCCGATGCCAAGTATGACGACGATGAGGTGGCCTTGCGTTGGTCTGGCTTTCCCAACTATACCATGCACAACCGCGCCGCCCTGAGCGAGATGTATCGGCAGGTGGGTGATGAGCTGGTGATGGATGAAGAAGGTATGGTGCAGCGTGGGTTGCTCGTGCGTCACCTGGTGCTGCCAGAAGGTCTGGCCGGCACGGCCGGGGTGATGCGTTGGATTGTCGATCACCTGTCTGCCAACGTCCACATCAGCCTGATGAACCAATACTTTCCGGCCTATCAGTGCATAGACGATCCGGTGATGGGGCGCAAGGTGAGTGAACCCGAGTACGAGATCGCTTTTGCCGCTCTGGAGGCCGCCGGGCTGGAAAATGGCTGGGCCCAAGAGTGCGAATCCGAGTGGTGATCGGCAGTTTGGGGTGGGGTAAAGGAGCGCAGGATGAGATCAATATCCGGGCTGATCAAGTTTGTTCTGTTGATCGGCATAGGCGGGTTGAGCGGGCTGCTGTTGATCAATATGGGGCGTGGCTACTGGGCCGGAATCGGCATTGATGTGGTTCTGATCGCCTCGTTAGCGGTCTTGTTTTATGTGTTGAATCGTTGGCCGCAGTGGGAACGCCCGATTGGTATCTCGATGGCCAGTATGTTGATCGGCGTGCCTTTGTTATTGCTTGGCCGGCAACCGCAGGATATAGGCGGCCTCTTACCGATGTTGGCCTTGTGCGCGGTCTTGATTTTGGCGATATTGTGGCCGGTAGCCGGCCTGGTGGCGACGGCGGTGGAAACCGGTGTGCTGCTGTGGTTGTCGTTGTGGCTCGATCTGATCAGCCCGTATGTGGCCGCCGGATTTGCTACCGCAGGGATTATCGGTTGCCTGATCGCCCGATCATTGCTCGAAGCACTGTCTGCTGACCAGGTGACACAGGCCGCCTTGACCGAAAAGAATCAAATTTTACAACAAACGATGGAGCGACTTGAATCTGTCATCGAGCAAGACCAATTGCGCATGCAGACGATCCGTGAGCTGGAAATGCCATTGATCGAGAGCGAGCGCGGTGACGGCATTTTGGTCGTGGTGGGCTATTGCACCGCAGACCGGGTTCAGTTGATTCAAGAGAGGTTGTTCACCCGTCTAAAGCAGCACTCGTTTCGCCGTTTGATTTTGGACATCAGCGGGGCCAGCTTTGACCAGGAGGGAATGTCGGCCTGGGTGCAAACTTTGCGCACTCTACGGTTGATCGTGTCCAACATTGTGGTGAGCGGCATGTCATCGCGCCAGGCCCAAGAACTGGCCCAAGATCGCGACAAGATGACTCTGCTGCGCGAGACGGTGCAGTTTGTTCACTCGTTGCAAGATGCATTCGGATGAGGGTCACGCTGCTGCGGTGGTGCAGGTGTGGGGTTGACAGGTTCTATGGCCGGTTGCGGCAGCACAAATAAATAAACGTCGCTGTTGGTATAGCTGTTGAGCCATTCTTCAACGGCAATCTGCCCTTGACTGTTCTTGAGTGACAGAACCAGTCGCCCATGTTCGGGGTGACGTGCCAGGCGGCCTTGTAGCACCGGTATTTGTCGTTTTCGCAACTCGTGCAGGAATTGAGAGAGGTCAACTTCTGGCTCTGGGCGGTGAGGCTGATTCAAATTCAGGCAGCGTTTGACCTCGTTGACAAAATCGGTCATATTGAACGGCTTGGCGATGAACGATTTGACATTCATGCCGATGGCCCGGTCCACATATTCCGAGTCGGGATAGGCAGTGATGATCATCAAAGGCAGTTCGGGCGCTGCCTGGCGAATTTCTTGCAGCAGCGAAATGCCATCCTGTCCTGGCATGCGAATGTCCGAGATGACCAGGTCCAACCTGAGGATGGAGACGAACTGATGAGCGATTTGGGCATTCGACGCGGTGGTAATTTGAAACCCTTGCCGCCGCAACGCCCGGGCGCAAGTCTCCAGAACACCAGGTTCGTCATCAATGATCAAGATGTGTGGAATGTTCATTGGCCTGCCTCTTTCTTTATCGATCTTTACAATCGCCCCTATTATAGCATAGAGTCGGTTGAAAAAAAATCAGGACAGCTATCTCGGAGAAACGCCGTCATTCTGACGGCAGCTATCAGAATGTTGGCGTTTTCTTTTTTTTTGAGATGATACCAAGATATACTAGAGATTTTCTGGAGAGGTCTATGTGGAGTCAAGAAGCTGTGGTAGCCGGGCATCTTTGCCTGGATATCATTCCCGATCTGGGGACGATGGACAATTTCTTTGGATTACTCCAACCCGGCCGGCTGATCGAAGTGGGGCCGGTCGCCATGTCCACCGGTGGAGCTGTGTCCAACACCGGTTTGGCCCTGAACAAGCTAGGCATTTCCACCCGCCTGGTCGGCAAAATCGGCGACGACCTGTTTGGACAGGCTGTGCAGCAGATTGTGCGCTCGTTCGGCCCTGAACTGGTCGAGGGGCTGGTGGTGGATCGCGAATCCAGCACTTCGTATACGCTGATCGCCAGCCCGCCCAATCAGGATCGCATGTTTTTGCATCACGTGGGGGCCAATTGCACCTTTGTCGCCAGCGATGTTGATTTTGATCAGGCTGAGCAGGTGCGCTGGTTTCACCTGGGTTATCCGCCGTTGCTGGAGAACATGTATCTCAACGATGGGCTGCAACTGGCCCTGGCTTATTATCGTGCCAAAGCCAAAGGGCTGACCACTTCATTGGACATGTCGTTGCCCGATCCCAACTCGCCGGCCGGCCGCCTGGACTGGCGACCGGTGTTGAGTCGCACGCTGCGCTTTGTGGATGTGTTTTTGCCCAGCATTGAAGAAATTTTGTTTATGGTCTGGCCGCATTTATATTACGACATGTCTTCGCGCACACCCGGTAATAGCAGCATCTTGCCGCATGTGTCGCCCGACCTGTTGTCTATGGTCAGCCAACACTTGATGGTGATGGGCGCCAAGATTGTGGTGCTGAAACTGGGCGACCGGGGGTTGTATCTGCGTACCACCAAACCCGAGCATCTGGTCTATATGGGGCGGGGTATACTGGCCGATCCTAAAGTCTGGGGCAGCAAAGAGATGTGGGCGCCGTGTTTCCAGGCCAATCTGGTCGGCACCACCGGTTCAGGCGACTCGACCATTGCCGGGTTTATTGTCTCCATGATGCGCGGCCTGCCGCCGGAAGAGGCTTTGACAGCGGCTCTGGCCGTGGGAGCGTGCAATGTCGAGGCCGCCGATGCCCTCAGTGGCCTGCACTCTTGGGACAAGACCATGCAGCGCGTCGCTGATGGTTGGCCCAGGCACGAAATGTCTATCAGCACGCCGGGATGGTGTTATGACAGCGATCATCAGTTATGGTACAAGCCAAGTGCATCATGATCTATACCATCACACTCAACCCATCTCTGGACAAAACTCTGAGCGTGCCGACGCTGCGGTTGGGCGAGTTGAATCGGGCGCAAATCGTGCGTCAAGACCTCAGCGGCAAGGGCTTGAATGTGTCGCGCGCTTTGCGCGCTCTGGGGGTTGATAGCGTCGTCATTGCTCTGATCGGCGGCGCAACCGGCCAGCTTTTGCGGCGCGGGTTGGACGAGGCCGGTTTTGTGGCCCATTTGATCGAGGTGGACCAGGAGACCCGTCAGAACATCACCTTGTTGGATGAATCTACCGGCCAATATACCAAGATCAACGAGCCGGGCGCGGCGGTGACGGTCACTCATCTGGCCGACCTGTTGTCGCTGACAAGTCGCCTGGCCCGGCCGGGCGACTTGTGGGCCTTGAGCGGCAGTCTGCCGCCGGGCGCGCCGCCCGACCTGTATGCCCAACTGATTCGGCTCCTTCAAACTCGGGGCGGCCGGGCGATCCTGGACACCAGCGGTGCGGCCCTGTCCGCCGGGCTGACCGCCCATCCGTTCGCCGTCAAGCCCAACCTGGATGAACTGATCGAACTGCAAAGCCTGAAAGCCACCGACGAGCTGACCCTTTGCGCCGCTGTGCGACAATTGGAGGCTCAATGGGTGGCACTGACGCGCGGCGCGCATGGGCTGATTTTAAAAGTGGACGATCAGGTGGTGATGGCGCAGCCGCCGGCCGTGCCACCGGGCGCGCCGATCCGCAGCCCCATCGGCGCCGGCGATGCTACCGTGGCCGGCCTGCTTTGGGCTGCCGCCGACGGCTGCGATGCGGTCGAGACAGCCCGTCGCGCTGTGGCCTGTGGTACGGCAGCGGCCATGCAAGAGGGCACCGGCATGGGCGACCGTCAGACCGTCGAGTGGCTGCGCGATCGGGTGATTGTTTCTGACAAGGAGGTCGTATGAACTTGTTTCATCGTCCGCAGTATCATTTTATGCCTCCGGCCAACTGGATGAACGATCCCAATGGCCTGATCCAATGGCGGGGGCGTTATCACATGTTTTATCAACACTATCCTTATGGAGCGTATTGGAGCACCATGTACTGGGGACATGCGGTCAGTGATGACCTGGTGCATTGGGAGCACCTGCCTATCGCCCTGACGCCGACGCCTGGCGGCCCCGATCAGGATGGCTGCTGGAGCGGCTGCGCGGTGAATCGCGACGGTGTGCCAACCCTGATCTACACCGGTGTCCGTCCCCAGGTGCAATGTCTGGCTACTGCCGAGGATGACAACCTGTGGACGTGGCGCAAGCATCCGGCCAATCCCATCATCGCCGCACTGCCGCCGGGTCTGGGTCTGAGCGATGATTTTCGCGATCCGTGCGTGTGGCGTGAGGGCGAAACCTGGTATATGGTGGTAGGATCGAGCGTGCGCGACGTGGGCGGGATCATTTTGCTGTATCGCTCGGCCGATTTGATCCACTGGGATTTTGTGCAACCGATTCTGGTGGGGGATAAAAATCAGCGCGAACCGCTGCCTACCGGCACAATGTGGGAATGTCCCAGCTTTTTTCCGCTGGGCGACCGGTATGTCTTGATCGTGTCGGCGATGGGGATGGAGGATGGCAGCCGATACACCGTATACTTTGGCGGTGAATACCGAGATTTTACATTCAAACCGGATATACTGCAATTGCTGGACTATGGCCAGCAGCAGTTTTATGCCCCGCAGACCTTTGTAGACGATCAGGGGCGGCGGTTGATGTTTGGCTGGCTGCCGGAGGACCACTCGCCTGAAGCGCAGCAAAAAGCCGGCTGGTCCGGGGTCATGTCTCTGCCACGCGTGTTGAGTATGCGTCCCGATGGGACATTGGGTATGGTGCCGGCGGCCGAGGTGGAGCGGCTGCACGGCGCGCATCGGCAGTGGAGCAATGTGGCATTGACGGCCGACGCGCCGACCTGCGACCTCGGCACGGGGCGCGAGTTGGACATTGTAGCCCGATTTACCCCCGACAGCATCGGGCAGTTTGGCCTGGAGGTGTGCTGCTCGCCCGATGGCGTAGAGCAGACACGCGTTGTCTATGACACAGCGGCGCGGCGGTTGACCCTGGATACCACTCGCTCCAGCCTCAGCGACGAGGTAGGGCGGCGTCAATATGACGGCGAGTTGATTCCAGAGCAGGGTGAGGGGTTAGAGCTGCGCGTCCTGGTGGATCGTTCGGTGATTGAAGTGTATGCCAACGGGCGGGTGTGCATCAGCGGGCGTGTCTATCCTACGCGACCCGACAGCCAGGCCGTGCGTCTGTTTGCCGACGGTCGGGCCGCTGCCTCGGTAGATGTGTGGGAGATGCCAGGAGGTCCATCATGATCGAGCCAATTTTCGACCTGGTGGCCCGCGCTCTGGCCGAAGACGTGGGGCAGGGCGACGTGACCAGCCAGTGGACGCTGCCGCCCGACCTGCAAGGGCGCGGCGTGTTTCTGTGCAAAGCCGACGGGGTGCTGGCCGGGATGGAGGTGGCCCAAGAGGTGTTTCGGCAGGTTTCGCCAGAGATTGTCTTGCGGGCCGAGCGGGCCGACGGCGACCTGATTCGTACCGGCGATGTCTTGGGTATAGTTGAGGGTCCCATGTCGGCCATTCTCACCGCCGAGCGCACCGTTCTCAATTTGATGCAGCGGATGAGCGGCATTGCCACCCTGACCCGCCGCTATGTCGAGGCTGTACGCGGCACCCGCGCCATCATCCTGGATACGCGCAAAACGGCTCCTGGCCTGCGTCTGCTGGATAAATGGGCGGTGCGGCTGGGCGGCGGGCAAAATCACCGCCTGCGTCTGGATGATATGGTATTGGTCAAAGACAATCATATTGCTGCTTGTGGCAGCATCACCCTGGCCGTAGAGCGGGTGCGGGCGCACATTGTGCGCCCGCACCAGGTTTCAGGTTTGCTCATCGAGGTGGAGGTGAAAAACTGGGCCGAGCTGCAAGAGGCCGTCTCGCTCCGTCCCGACCGCATCATGCTGGACAACATGTCGGTGGAAGAGATGCGCCGGGCCGTAGATTGGGTGGCCGGACGGGTGCCGCTGGAGGCGTCGGGCGGCGTCAATCTGGAGACGGTGCGTGCCATAGCCGAAACCGGCGTGGATTTTATCTCGGTGGGCGCGTTGACCCATTCGGTGACGGCACTGGACATCAGTCTGGAAGTGAATGAAGGGAATCGCCAATGACTGTTGAACCTGTTCGTTTTGCTGTGGTGGGCGCGGTGGGCTATTCGCGCTCACATCTCGCTTCGGTGCGGGGCTGTGCCGAGCGTGGCCGCGCCCGGCTGGCTGCTTTGATGATGATAGACAGGGCCAACCATCCCGACCTGGTGGCCGAATTGGAGGCGGCGCACGTTCCGGTGTTTGACCGTTACGACGACATGCTGCATCGCTGCCAGGGGCAGGTGGATATGGTCACTCTACCGGTGCCGATTTACCTGCACGCCTCGATGACCATCGCCGCATTGGAGGCCGGTTATCACGTGCTGGTTGAAAAACCGGCTGCCGGTAGCCTGGCCGAGGTGGATGCCATGATCGCCGCCCGTGACCGCGCCGGTCGGCATTGCGCCGTGGGCTTTCAGGCCATCTATTCGCCCATTTTTCAAACGCTCAAACAGCGAATCGCCGAGGGGCGGCTGGGAGCGGTGCGGCGCATCCGGTGTATGGCCCTGTGGCCGCGCGATCCGTCTTATTATGGCCGCAACAACTGGGCCGGCAAACTCACCTGCGATGGCCGGCCGGTGTATGATTCGCCTTTTAACAACGCCCTGGCCCATCAGATTATGAACCTGCTCTACCTGGCCTCGTCCGATCCTGAACAGGCTGCCTATCCTGTCCGCGTCGAGGCCGAGTTATTTCGCTGTTATCCCATCGAGAGCTTTGATACGGGGTGTATGCGAGCGTACACCCATGAGGGGGTCGAACTGCTCTTTGTGGCCACGCATGCCTGCGCCCAAAATGTCAACCCCATTTTCCAGGTTGAGGCCGAAAAAGCCTGGGTGGACATTGATTTCAATCAGGCTGCCACCATTCACTATGCCGATGGCGCGGTAGAGACGATCACTCAGGGCAGTCCATCGGATTACGAGTTTGACAACCTGATTGATGCGCTCACCGGGCAGGCAGCCCGGCCGCACTGCACCCTTGAAATGGCCCGTGCCCATACCGCCTGCATCGCCCAGATTCACCAAAACGCCGCCATCCGGGACATTCCGCCGCAGGATGTGTCCGAACTGCCATCGGGCCAACGGGTGATCGCCGGCATTGATCGGGCTGTGCAGCAGTGCTTTGACGGTTACCGGCTGTTTTCCGAGACCGACGCCGATTGGGCGAGGGCCTGAATATGCGCTATGAGGATGCGGTGTATGGTTCGGTCGAAATTGTCGAGCCGGTTTTGCTGGATCTGCTGGACGCCGCCGCCGTGCGTCGCCTGGCCCACATTTTGCAACACGGCATCAGCGGGCTGATCGGCGTGACCGCGCCGATCACCCGGCTGGATCATTCGCTGGGAGCCATGCTGTTGGTGCAGCGGCTGGGCGGTTCGCTCACCGAGCAGATCGCCGCCCTGCTTCACGACGTCAGCCATACAGCTTTTAGCCATGTGATTGACTATGTGTTCAACGACCACGATGAACAGGGTTATCACGAGCGCATGAAAATGACCTGGATCGCTCGCTCAGACCTGCCCGGTGTGCTGGCGCGGCACGGTTACGACTGGCAGTATGTGGCGCATGAAGAGTCTTTTGCTTTGTTGGAGCAGCCTGCGCCGGCCCTGTGCGCTGACCGGTTGGATTATTTCCTGCGCGACAGCGCGCCGCTCAAATTAATCGCCTCAACCGACCTGGTGCACGTGCTGGCGCACCTGATCGTCCATCAAGGGCGCATTGCGGTAGATGACCTGGAGGTGGCACGTTTTCTGGCCGATACGTTCATCGCCGCCGACGAGGCCAGTTGGGCCAACCTGTCAGAGGTGGGGCTGTATGAACTGACCGCGCGCGCCATCCGTCGTGGGCTGGAAATTGGCGCGGTGTCTGAGGCCGACCTGTGGAGCACCGACGCGGTGTTGTGGGGCAAATTGGTCGGCTGCGACGATGCCGGCCTTCAAGAATGGCTGCGGCTCGTGTCGCCGGACACGCGCTTTGTTTGGGATGATGCCCGCCCTACTTTTTGGGTCAGCACCAAGATTCGCACCATTGACCCCGATGTGCTGATCGGCGGCGACTGCCGTCCCCTGTCGGCATGGGACGAGGCCTTTGCCGCCCGCCGACAGGATTACCTGGCGCGCAAGCAGGGGCGGTGGCCGATTCGGGTGATCTCGGCCGGGCAGGGAGCTCATTGAATTGACCGGTCTGCCGGAACGGTATCTGCGCAATAGAGTGTGCTTGCTGATCTGCCCGCCCGATCAGCTCTATCGGCTAGAGCCGCTGACGGTGATCTATCACCTGGTGGCTCAATGCAACCTGAACTGCGCCTACTGTGAAGGCCTAAGTTGTGGAGACAAGGCCGGCCTGGTCTCGCTGCCGCTGGCCGACGCCCAACAGGTTTTGCGCGTGATTCGCACGGCTACCGATAGCCTGACCTTCAGTGGTGGCGAACCGCTGCTCTACCCCGACCTGCTGCCGCTGCTGCAATATGCCCGCGAGTCGCTGAAATTTCGGCGGATTACCCTGCTGACCAACGGCCTGCTGTTGACGCGCGGCGAGACGGTGCTGCCTTTTCTTGATCGCCTGGTGATCAGCCTGGATGCACTGGATCCGACGCACTGGAGTGAGGCGGTGGGGATTCCGGCGGCGGCGGCGGCCCAGATCATCGAAACGGTGCGACAATATGCCAGCCTGCAACGCAAATGGGGTTACCGCCTGCTCATCAATGCCGTGCTGACCCCGCATACACTGCCTGATGCACTTCAACTGGTGCAATTTTGTCAAGAACATCGTATCTTGATGTCCATATCTCCTCAGGCGATCAACAATTGGCCCCATTACGATCTGCTGGTTTCGCCGGCATACCGCGCTTTGCTGGAGCAACTCATTCGACTCAAACAGCGCGGTGCGCCCGTCGTGGGCAGCCTGGCCTACCTGCGCACGCTGCGAGACATGCGCCCCTTTCCCTGCTATCCCATGTTGTCGCCACACATTCTTCCCAACGGCGATTGGGCCTATCCCTGCCGGCCCGTCCAGCAAAGCGGAGGGGCGCGCGGAGGGCAGCTCTACAATCTGCGAGAGGTCGGGTCGTGGAGCGAGGCAGTGGCGCGGGCGGTTGGTCAATATGGCCCGCCACCGCACGGCTGCCTGAGCTGCTATCAGCAATGCTTTGTGGACATTTCATTGATGCAAGAACGTCCTTTATCTCTATGTTATGAATTGCTGCGTTATGCGGCCGGACGACGCGGCGGGATAGTAGACTATGCACCAGGCTGAAAGTGCCGATGCGCATAAAGTCGTGATCATCGGCGGCGGGCTGGCCGGGCTAACCGCCGCGCTGCACCTGGCCGAGCGCGGCCTGCATCCTCTGGTGTTGGAAGCCGACCCCGCGCACTGCGGCGGGCGGGCCAGCGGCGGCGGCACCATCGAGGTGGATGGGTGGTCTTTCCGCGACGAACACGGCGTGCATGCGGTCTGGTCGCCGTACCGCAATTTTCAGGCCATGCTGGCCCGTCACCACATCCGGCCGCTGCTGTGTCCGGCCCAAGATGAAACCTGGGTGTTCAAGCAGGGCGGGCGGGTGCGGCAGGCCGAGATCGGTCGAGCCATCCGTCAAAGCCCCATCCCGCCGCCGTTTCATTACCTGGCTTTGTTCTGGCGACCCTCTTTTTGGCGCATGCTCGGCTTGCACGACTGGCTGTCGCTGCCGTTGGTGTGGTATGGCCTGATCATGGCCGCCGGCATAGACCCGCTGCAAGAGAGGCAGCCGATGGCCGGGTTGTGGCTGAGCGACCTGACGCGCGGTTGGTCGCCGGCGCTGCGCAGTCTGTTTTTGGGACTGGCTCGCAACGGCCTGTCGGCGCCGCCCCAAGAGGTGCCGCTGTCGGGCTTTATCGCTTTTTTGCGTTTTTATACGCTGTTGCGGCGTGATGCCTGGGTGTTTGGCTATTTGCCGGATGATGGCGGCAGCAGCCTGATCGAGCCGTTGGTGTCCAGGCTGCTTCTTTTGGGTGGACTGATCCGGAATAACTTGCGCATAGCCACTATCACACCTCCTCAAAAAACAAACAACAACCAAATCCCCCTCTGGCAACTCGTTGATGGGGCGGGTGGGGGGGTTGTTCTGGCACGGTACGTGATCCTGGCTACCGATGCCGCCTCGGCTCGTGCCGTGCTGATCGGCAGCCCCGATCTGGCCCCGGCGACCGCGGAACTGTACTGGCCGCGCAGTTTGCCTACGGCGGTGCTACGGATGTGGTTCGATTGTTTGCCGCCGGGGGGGAGCGATGCCGGTATGTTGAGCGGCAGTTTCAGCGGCCACAACTTTTTCTGGCTGCACCGCATCCACGATTCGTATATTCGTTGGAGCCACGCTACCGGCGGCAGTGCTATAGAGGTGCATCTCTACGGCCCCCCCGAACTACTGCAAGAATCGGACGCGGTGCTGTTGCGTCTGATGGGGGGGGATGTGCTGAGCGCGTTCCCTCAATTGCGCGGCCATGTCATTCATCAGAGGTTACGCCACAACGAGGCCGTGCATACGCTGTTTGGGGTCGGGCCAGCCGAACAGCATTTGGGCATCGAGACGCCCTGGCCTGGCCTGTTTTGCTGCGGTGATTGGGTCTATCACCCGGCACCGGCCTTTTTTATGGAGCGGGCCTGTCTGACCGGCATTGCTGCGGCCAATGCCATATTGCGCTCGCTGGGTCGGCCCACCTGGTCGCTGCTGGCTTATCCACCGCCAGAGCCTTTTGCGGGATGGATTGAGCAATGGATGAGGCGTGGACGCAGCGTACTGCGCTGTAGCACGCCGCGCCGCCGCAGTACACTCTCAAGCTGAATTTTCTTTACTTTGCGTCTCTGCGATGAGTTTTTTCAGTGAGTCGTTGTTGAAATCTGAAAGGAAAAGATGATGAATCTGGTTCAATTTCTGAATGGCACATGGGAATTGCGCGATGAAATTTTGACCTGCGATCTGGCCCGTGCGCCGGAGCTGTCTTGTTGCGCCGAGGGCTGGATCACTCAGCTGGTGCCGGGCGACATTCATCAGGGCTTGATCGCCGCCGGGCGGATCAAAGAGCCACTGTTGAGGCTGAGCAGCTTTGATTGTGCCTGGACCGAGCAGCGTTCGTGGTGGTTTCGCCGCCGGTTTACGGTTTCTGATGAATGGCAATCGGCCGATGTGGTCGAACTAGAGTTGAACGGTCTGGACTCGAACGCCGAGATATTTCTCAACGGACGGCACCTCGGCTCACACCGCAACGCCTTTTGCCCCTGGATCGCCAATGTCAAAGACCGGCTGTGCGCCGGAGAGAATGTGCTGCTGGTGCGTCTCTCGGCCGGCGTCGAAACCGTATCTGAGGCCGACGTAGACTCGACCAACGGCGTGCGCCCCAGCACCGAAGCCGGCAACGGTCGGCCAGAGCGCGGCGACCCGCGTCGCACCTGGGTGCGCAAGCCGCAGTATTCCTTTGGCTGGGACTGGAGCCCGCGCCTGGCCACCACCGCCATCGGCGGCGATGTGATCGTTCGGGCTATGAACACCGCCTGCATCCGCGATGTGCGTCTCAGCCCGCTCCAACACGGTGATGGGGTGCTGGTCAATGCCACTGTGACCCTGGATCAGTTTCATTATTACAAAACGGCCAACGGCACGGTCAAACTCACTCTGACCGATCAGGATGGCCGCTCATTCAGCGCAGAACGGCCGGTTTTGCTCCGTTCCGGCTATACCTATGTCGAACTGACCATCCCTATCGAAAACCCTCGCTTGTGGTGGCCGAATGGGCTGGGCGAGCAGCATCTGTATCGGGTAGAGGCCGAATTGACTGTCAACGACCAGACGATGACCTATCCTGGCCCGAATCAGGCTTTTGATTACGGCATCCGCTTTTTGCAACTGGATACCGATGAGAAATTTGCCATTGTGATCAACGGGAAAAAGGTCTTTTGCAAAGGGGCCAACTGGATTCCAGCCGATACATTGTATGCTCGCGTGACCGATGAGCGGTATGACACATTGGTACGCGAGGCTCGCGATGCCAATTTTACCATGCTGCGCATCTGGGGCGGGGGCTTGTACGAGCGCGAGGCTTTTTACCGCGCCTGTGACCACTATGGCATCATGATCTGGCACGATTTTATGTTTGCCTGTGCCCCATACCCCGATCATGCCGACTGGTTCCGCGCGGAGGTGGAAAAGGAAGCTGATTATCAGACTCGCCGGCTGGGCAAGCACGCTTGCATTGTTCTGTGGAGCGGCAGCAACGAGAACAACTGGGGCTTTCGAGATTGGTGGAAAGAACGCACCCGTGGCGGGGCCTGGACATACAATTACCTGCTGCCGCGCATCGTGCAGCGCAACACGCCCGAAATTCCCTACTGGAATGGCTCGCCTTATGGCGGCGACGAACCCAATGCCAGCAATGTGGGCGACCGGCATCACTGGGGCGATTGTATGATGAACCCCGATATGAGCAAGCGGATTACCCCTGAGGAATATGACCTTTGTACATCGCTGTTTGTCTCTGAGTTTGGCTATATCGGCGCGTGTGGGCGCGAGACCACATTGACCTACCTGGATGGCGCCGCGCCGGAGCGCAAAGGGCGGGTGTGGCAGCATCACACCAATACATTTGAAAAGGACACCGTCGAGGCCGGCATCGCCAAACACTATACAGACCCGCAATCGCTGTCGTTCGATGATTATCTGCTCTACAGCGGCCTGTGCCAGGGTATGATGTACAGCTATGCCCTCGACTCGATGCGTTATCGCGCCAATTGTCATGGCAGCCTGTTTTGGATGTATGAAGACTGTTGGGGTGAGGTGGGCTGGACCATCGTGGATTACTATATGCAGCGCAAGCCCTCGTGGTATTTTGTGCGGCGAGCTTTTGCCCCGCTGCGTCTGATCATGCGCCCGGTCGGAGCGGGGCAGGTCAGCGTGGTGCTGGCCAACGACACGGCTGCCGATATGTCGCTGGAGTTGGAATATGGCTATGTCAGCCTGGACGGGCAAATTGCCGACCTGAAAACCCAGGCGGTACAGGCGGCGGCCCTGTCACGCACCGAGTTGACCGTGTTTGAAAAAGGCCCTCACGATCCGCTCCGAGGGCTGTGGATCGCCCGCGTGCCGGATCGCGCCGATATTTCCGCGGCGATATTCCGTGCCGCCGATTATCGCCAATTGCAAGTCACCGACCCTCACCTGACCATCTCGGTGATGCAAACGCAAGAAAATGCCTGCACCGTGCAGATCAGTGCGCGCGGTTATGCGCATGGCGTTCATCTCACTCTGCCTGATGGCGCCGTGCCGTCCGACAATTACATAGACCTCTTGCCCGGCGAAACCCGGCGCATTCAGGTCACATCCGCCCAACCACTCGATCCGCAAGACATTGCCGTGTCCTGCGTTTGCTAGATTCATCAGGCGGGGTTAAAACTGGCGTTTTATCAAACGTCCCGCGTTGAGAGAGCAATTGGAGGAGCCGCGCACGCCGATGTGCGCCATCAGGTGTTGAGGCTCAACCAATGGTTGATGCTCGTGCCAGATTGTGCTATAATCACTCTTGTCATAATGAAAAAGAGGAGGAAAAGAAATGATCCCACAACCACAACTCTGGCGACGAGCCAAAATTATGGCCTTGCCCATTTGTCTGATCCTGGTCAGCCTGTTACCCATCAGCGAACTGCCGGCAGCCCAGGCCCAAGAGCCCAGTCCCATCGAGATTGAACTGGTTGCCCCAGAGCAGGCGGCTCCTGGTCAGGTGATTCTTGTCCTGATCAAGTACAACGCTGTGGATATGAACGCCAACGCCGATATGAATTACAACCTGGTCGGCCCGGCGCATGTGGCCACGCGCATCCCCGAACCGCCCAACCCGGCTTTTAATGCCTGGCATCCCACCGAAACGGGGCCGGGAGTCATTCGCATGGAAATTGTGGTACATGATGATGCTGCGGGACAATCGCTGACCCATCAGGTGGAGGTGAAATGGGGCCCCAAGTACCGCAAATTCGAGGCCAAAACGGCTATTCAACATGCCCCGCCCACGCCGACCCCGACGTCAACCCCACGCCCCACATCCAAACCGGCGCAAACTCCGCCGCCGGCTGCCACGTCCACGCCGCCATCTCCGCCCAACGTCGGCCCGGATGCCACCCCCGTATCCGGTACACTCCAGTTGACCAGCCTGAGTTTTGCCGGATCGGATGGGCGAACAATCCAGAACGCCCGCACCAACCAGGATGTGGCTCTGGCCTTGTCTTACCAAAGCAACGTGCTGCTGGAAAATGTGGCCCTCCATATCCGCTTTGACCCCAATGTGATCAACCTCGGTCAGGGATGGTACACCGGACAAGAGTATGTCCTGGCTCTGGCCGAACTGCCGGCCGCGCCCAACGGCGCATCGCTGTTCCCCATGCCGATTTGGGGACACATCCGCCCGCACCTGCCCGGCGGTGGCGAATATCCCCTCTATGCGGTGGCGCGGATCGAGGTGTCGGCCAACAGCCCGGTGCAAATTACCCAACAGGTTGTCACCCAAACCCTGCGGATTGCCCAGACATCGCTGCTAGAGGTGCAGGTCAGCGCCGAAACCACCCAGGCACAGTCTGGCAGCAGTGTCATCCTGCACGTGACCTGCGTCAACGGCGATCCGGTCCCGGCTACCGGCATCCAGTTAAAGGTTGCCGGCCTGCCCGAAGGCTTTACGGTCAGCCCAGAAGTGCAGATCATAGATGCGGTAGCCGAGAACGGCGGCTCGGTAGAACATTTGTTCACCGTCCGCATCCCCGATGCCTATGTCGGCACGGCCATCCTCCAGGCAATAGCCGCGCGCGAACCGCTGACCGAAACCATCCAATCGGCGCCGCTGTACATCCAGGTGGCCGCACCGGCTCACTTTGCCCTCGATATGACCCTGGACAAGTCGGCGGCCCGCGCCGGCGAGACCCTCTATGCCAATGTCACCTGCCAGAACACCGGGCAGATCGCCGCCCAAGATGTCAAAGTCAGGCTGGTGGATACGGCAGGGGGGCTGGCCGTGCAGCAGCAAGACCTGGGCAGCCTGGCCGCCGGCGAGTCCAAAAAGATGGCCTTTGTGGTGCAAATACCCCAAGATTTTGCCGCCGCCCAGATTGTTCTGCTGGCCGAGGCTACCGCCGCCGACGGCACGGCTGGGCAATCGCAGCCCGCGCCAGTGTCTGTCACCTGCATTCCGGTGGCCAATGTGTCCATTGTGTCTGCGCCGTCCTCGGCCCAGGAAGGCCAACCGTTTGATGTCATTGTCAGAATAGATAACGTAAGTCTGTGTAACATTAAAGATGTTTCTGTATCGCTGATTAATCTGCCGGGCGCACCGCCGGCGCAGATCATCGCCGAACTGCCCGCCGGAGCCTCACGACACGCCCTGTTCACCATCCCAACCTCGCGCGGCCAAAAGCAGGTTTCGCTGTCCGCTCAAATCGGCTATGGCGAGGGCAATCGTGCTGAATCGCAGCCCGTCACTGTCGCAGTAGGGGGCGTTTCGACGGTCTTGATCGTTATTTTTGTGCTGCTGGTGCTGGTGTCCATTGTCGCCATCATTGTGGGAGTGGCACTGTATTTGCGCAACAAATGATCCTGAAATGATCCTGGTCGGCAAGTAAGGAACAGGTAGACAGGTCGGGCAGGGGCGGGCCACACACTCACGTGTGGCCCGCCGATTGGTCTGCCTGTTTTTGCCGGTTTTTCTATGTCTTATAACTCATCTTATAAGACATAGAATTTGGGCTAAAAAATTCGAGGCCAACCGCGCGGTTGGCCTCGTTTCTGCCCGATCAGGCCCTTTTGGGCTTGCCGGACTCCCCCGAATCTGAAAGCAAGAAAATGGTTGCCGTTGATCATTGTTGGTTGAGCCTGTCAAAGCCAACGGCAGACATTCAGCGCAGGGCTTGTGTGGGCCCGGCTTGAGCGCACAAAAATCAGCACTCCCCCGAATCCCGAATCCGGCCCGCCAGTGTGTGCGCCGCCAGAGTGAGGCATCCCGAACAAGTTCGGGGTTCCGACATCCAAGGGGCATTCCGAACAAGTCAGGCGCGCCTTTTCGGCCCGACGCTAAAGCGTCGGGCCGGTGGCAACGTTTCACATGGCCTGGCTGCGTTTTTCTTCCAGCCGGGCGTGCAGCGCGGCGTCAATGCGGGCAAAGGCCTCTTGGGCCTGTGTCACATGCCCGGCGGTGAGCGGTTCGGTGTGATAACGCGCCACAATGTAAATTTCGGTCAGTGTGTGCAACGACTCGCGCTCTTGAGGACACAGCGTTGCCAGGGTTTCCACATAGGCACGCGGCGTTTGCCCCCGGCTGCGCGGACGCTCCAGCGCGGCGGCCTGGCTCAGCACCTTTTGGTACATTTCGCGAATCAGCCGCCGCGGGTCGCCGGCCGGCCCGGCATTCAAAAAAGGGTCGTCCGGGCGGCGGCGCAGTTGGTCGAACAAATTTTCTATTTGATCGCGCACCAGGTCCCAACTGAGAACCGACTCGCGGCTTTCGACCACGCCTTCTTCCAGCTCTTCAACCGTCTTGCGTTTGCGCAAAGTCCGGATCAGCAGCCAGACCACCAACCCGATGGCGGCGATGATCAAGACAGTTTGAAAAATTTGGAACCAGATCGGCGGAATCGAGGCTGCCGCCCCCTGCTCCATTTCTTCAAGCGACTGCGGCGAGACAAAAGACTCGAGTGTTTGCAGCCCGGCCGGCCGTTGTGGGGCGATTCCTTCCAATAAGGGGCCGATCAGGGCAAAGAATAAATATGCGAAAACAAAGAGGATGAGCAAGAAAATCTGTCGTATCAGCACCCAAAGCGGCCGCAAAAAACCAATGTGATCAGGCGATACCACCTGCCCTACCAGCAAGGCCGCGGCCAAAATCACCAGCGACGCCCCCACGATCAGGGTCAGCCAATAGCGGTCAAAATGGATGTGAACGCCGGTCTTGCGCTGCTGCTCGCGCAACGTATACGAAATTTGATAAAAAGCAAACGCCGACAGGCTGGCCAGGAAGAACAAAATCACCTGCCCCATCAATCGCCAGGACTCGACCGGGTTGACCGATGCGCGCTTGAATCCGGCAAATAGCAGGATCAGTTGCACAACCATACCGATCAAAAAGACGGCCAGCACATGGCTATGGCTGATCTGCACCGTGCGCAGGCCGCGCCACCACATAAAAACAACAAAAACAACAACAACCAACGATGTTGGAAGATTGTTTTGCTCTCCCCATGTAAAGAGTTCCAGCACCTGCCCCAGCCAGGCATCCAGATCGGTGGCTTCGGGCGGGATGACCACCATCAAAGAAACCGAAATGGCGGCGACGGCGCCCACCACCACAATGACGGCGCCCAGGCTGTTGCGCTGGGCCAGGCGAGCCACAGCGGCGCCGGCCAGGATCACGCCAAGGCACAGCCAGAACACAAAGCCGGTACGCTGGATGTGGGTCGAGGGGTCGCGCAGAATGGCAGACAGGATGGGCGCGATGCATGTGGCCTGCATCAAAGCCACGCTGAGTGGAATCAGCACATCATCAAGCCAGCTCAGGTGAAGCCAGTTCAAGCGTTTCCAAATGCTTCCAGGCATCACGTCCTCCCAGGTGAAATGTGGTAAACAGGGCCGGCACCTCGGGCTTTTGGTCGCCGACGGTGAGCAGGACAACGGCATGTCCGGCATCTTGAACGGTGAGCAGTGCGGCAAACAGCTTGTCGGTGGGATGCGCCGTCACCACCATGACCGTGCTGCCAAAGGGTAGCATGCTCATGGCCCGCTGAAGCAGTAGATCCATCGGGATCAACCTAAAACCGACCAGGGGAGCCAGCAGTTCCAATATCTGCGCCCCCTGCCCCGGACTGCGTCCCGGCGGGATGAATGTCCAATATCCTGCGCCGCGCGGCCCGCCGTTGACATACATGCCCACGGCCTGACGCATGCCCAGGCCGTGAATGGCTATCGAGGCGCACGAACTGATCACCAGCTCCAGGTATTCGGGGATAAAGTTGTATGGGTAAAAGTCGGTTTGCAGATCGCAAAAAACAACCAGGGTGGGATTGGCGTTGGGGTCAAAGACTTTGGTTTGCAATTGATTCAGGCGGGCCGAATTTTTCCAGTGGATGTGGCGGATGCTGTCTCCTGGCACGTATTCGCGCACGGTGGCCATCCGCAGCGGGTCTTCGATAATCCGCCGGCGGGCCTTGAATTCGCCGGATGGCCGCTCAAAAGGCAGTCCCAGGTCTTTGACCGGCACCACTTTGGGGTAGACCAGCAACCGGGTGGTTTCTTCGGTCTGTTTGTATTTTTGCTCAAAGCCAAACAGGTCGCCGGAGAGCAATGTGACCGGCCCCAACTCGTACATGCCGCGCTTGATCCCGCGCAGGCGGTAGGTGCGTTGCACCCGCTCATACCAGCGCAATGACATCAGATCGTGCAAAAACATCACCCGCTCTTCCTGATCGCCAGGGCTGCCTTGACTCTGCTCTACCTGGGCCAGCCGGCCGGTGACCAGGGCCAGGTTTTGCGGAAAGCGATCCGAAATCCACAGCCAGGTCAGCGGCAGCGGCTTGGCATTGGTCACCTGGACGGTCAGGCGGGTCTCTTCGCCGCTGAAAATGCGCTCATGGCTCAGCTTGCGCTCATAAGTCAGCCCATGCATGCAATAGCGCGCCCACAACAGCGCGCTGCCAGAGGCCAGAGCCAGCAGCAGCACAAAGAAAAAAAGCAGGTCGTAGCGCATGAACAGGCTGATCAGCGCCAAAACGCCCAAAAAGAGCCACCATCGTGGACCGATCATACGCGCCTCTTATGATGACGTATCCTCAGCCGACCAGCGTTCTTCCACCGGAACCGGCACATTGGTCAGCACCGTTGACAGCAAAGCCTGAATAGACTGGCCACGCAGCCGCGTCTCGACACTGGGAATGACCCGATGGGTCAGGGTGGCGGCGGCCAGGTACTGCACATCATCGGGCTGGACATAGTTGCGCCCGCGCACGGCGGCCAATGCCTGGCTGGCGCGATACAGTGATATCGAGCCGCGCGGGCTGGCCCCCAGGGCAAAGATTTCCTGGTCGCGCGTGGCCCGGGCCAGCAAGATGATGTACCTTTCCAGGTGCGGGTGGACAAAAACCTGCCGGCACAGCGGGATCATGCGCGCCAGGTCGGCCGAGGTGGCTGCCGGTTGCAGGCTTTCCAGAGGGTCTTGCTCGCGGAAACGCCGCAGGATGGCGCGCTCTTCGTCCTGATCGGGATAGCCCAACTCCAGGCGCATCAAAAAGCGGTCGAGTTGGGCTTCGGGCAGCGGAAAGGTGCCTTCCAGTTCGATGGGGTTTTGGGTGGCCATCACCAGGAACGGGCGCGGCAGCATGCGGGTTACGCCGTCTACCGTCACCTGACGCTCTTGCATGGCTTCCAACAGGGCGCTTTGGGTGCGCGGGCTGGCACGATTGATCTCGTCGGCCAGGACAATCTGCGCCATCACCGGGCCGGCGCGGTACTCAAATTCGCCGGCGCGCTGATTGTACACGCTGACGCCGGTAATGTCGGTGGGCAGCAGGTCGGGCGTAAACTGGATGCGCGCAAAAGAACAGTCGAGACTGCGGGCCAGCGATTTGGCCAGCATAGTCTTGCCCACGCCCGGCACGTCTTCCAACAGCACATGCCCTTCGCAGAGCAGCGAAACCAGCAACAGTTCGACCACCTTGTCCTTGCCCACAATCACCCGCCCGATGTTCTCGCGCAGGCGGGCGGCCAGGTTTTGCACAGCCGAGATGTCTACAACTGAGGTGTTTGCAGCTGATGTGTTGGCACCTGAGGTGTTTGGGGTCATTTCAAGCTCCTTGATCCACTGAAATAATAAGCAAGCTAAAGAACTCGGTGATTGTACTCCAATTTGGGAAAAAAACAAGTGGGGCGAAATGGGCGAATCGGCGAATCGGCGAATCGGCGAATCGGCGGGCCGGTGGGTGAGCCTGACTTGTTCGGAATGCCCCCTGGATGTCGGAACCCCGAACTTGTTCGGAATACCACTTGGATGTCGGAACCCCGAACTTGTTCGGGATGCCCCCTGGATGCCGGAACCCCGAACTTGTTCGGGATGCCCCCTGGACGCCGGAACCCCGAACTTGTTCGGGATGCCCCCTGGATGTCGGAACCCCGAACTTGTTCGGGATGCCCCCTGGATGTCGGAACCCCGAACTTGTT
>CAYVBK010000027.1:0-69684 GCA_964449465.1 uncultured Anaerolineae bacterium | reverse complement strand
TCCTTTGTGGTAAAAATAGACTTTTTCAGCGGTCTCCTAGGAGCGTGCTGAAAACCCCGCTCACCACTGTGGTAAAAATAGACTTGTTCAGCAGCTTTTTAGACGGCGCCTTTGCTTGAGCGTTCGGCGATCCAGGCTTCCATCACATCGCGCTTGATTCGCCACTGCCGCCCGATCTTGACTGCCGGCAGTTCGCCGTCGCGGGCCAGCCGACGCACGGTCAACTCGTGCAACTTGAGATAGCGGGCGACCTGACTGATGGTGAGCAGGTTATTGTCTTGGACCGTGGATGTAAAATTGTTCTCTGACATTTTCTCTTTCCTTTCCTGGTTGGATCATGATGATGAGATATTATACCACAATATGTTCTAAAAAGAAATTCTTTCTTTATCGGTGTGCGAAGTGTAGCCTGTGGCTGGTATGGTTTGCCAGTATTTTGCTCTGGGGGAGTGGGAGGCATGTCTCGGCCGATGAGCCGTTGCCTGGTGCGGTGCCCGAGCTGCCGACGCATTTGTGGCTGGCGCGGCCGGTTGATGCGACGGCGGCGAGCAATCGGCCGGACCGCTTTTATCCGTATGCGTCTACCGGGCAGGGGCAATATGCGGTGCATTATGGGGTAGAATTTGTCAACCCGGCCGGCACGCCGGTTTTGGCGGCGGCGGCCGGCACGGTGGTGGTGGCTGGCACAGACGAGGATGAGGTGTGGGGGCCGCAGGTTGGCTATTATGGCCGGTTGGTGATCGTTGAACTGGCGCGTCGTTGGGTCGGTTTGCCGGTTTACGTGCTGTATGGGCACCTGTCTGAGGTGTGGGTGCGGCGCGGGCAGATGGTGCGACCGGGCGAGCGATTGGGGGCGGTGGGCAGCAGCGGCATTGCCATGGGGCCGCATTTGCATTTCGAGGTGCGGGTGGGGCGGAACGATTTTGCCAGCACGCAAAACCCCGAACTGTGGCTGGCGCCGCTGCCGGATCATGGATTGATCTATGGGCGGGTGGAGGATGAACGCGGCTTGCCCATCGAAGGAGTGCTGTTGACGGTGCGCCCGGTGGAGCAGCCCAACCGTCATTGGCGTGAAGCCTGGACATACATCGAGTTGGCGGGACAGGACGCGGCCTGGCCTGAAAATTGGGTGATGGGTGATGTGCCGGCAGGGAGGCTGGCGGGTGAATATCTGATTCAGGCGCGGGTTGCCGGGCGGGTTTATACCCGGCGAGTGGCGGTGCGCGCAGGCGAAATGACCTGGGCGGTGATTCGACAGTCGCGTTCCGACATGCCGGCCTTGTCTTCGCCGTATCGCGTCAACGTGATGCCTTGAGTGGGTGCATTTTTCTCGCTTGAAATTTTTATGTATAATGAGGCGGTTGGATGAGTCTGGCGCGCCCTCGCGCCAGACTCATCTATAATAATCGTCGTTTTTCAAGAGCCTGGCTCTTGCAGTCCGATGCTTGAGCGTCGGACCCAAGCTAATCCATATTGGGGGGAATATGGAATTGCTATTCGGTGACTATGTGGCCGGTCTGGTGTGGATCGGCCTGATTCTGGCTGCCGTTGGAGGGCTTTGGCTGTTCAACCGCCTGCGCCGTCTAGAGTCTCGCACCGCGCACACGCCCGATTCTCGCTCATACTCGACCACGACGGCGGCCCATTGGCCAGGCTGGGAGGCCAGCATCCGCACGGCCTTGATGCAGTATGGTTGGGTGGAAGAGTATTTTCTGTCGGCCATTCCGCCCAACCTGCGGGCGGCGGCGATGCGTCGCTATGTGCAAGAGCATGCCGACGATGCGCTGATCTTGACCGAGGATCCGCCCACCATCGAACTGGCGAATCGCCAACGCATGAAGACCTTTTTGCATGGCTGGAAGGCGGCCTGGGAGCTGGTCGAATCGGAGCAGAATTTCGATTCGGTGGTGGCCGAACTGGCGGCGCAGTTTTGCGCTATGCTGGGTTTTGTCTATCTGGGCGAGGAGCGGCGCATTTACCATGCTCTACACGCGGTGATGGTGCGCGCTCCGGCCCTGCGCCTCAAGGTGCCGCCGCGCTTTCCGATTGTTTTTGTGCGCCGCCGCGAAGGCAGTCGGCAGGATGTCCACGACCTGCGCAGCCTGATGAGCATCCTCGATGTGACCAGTTATTTTGCTCTAATCGTAGACCTCAACGACCTGACCAGTCGTTTGGACCCCAGCAAGAATCTCAAAAACCTCACCCGCGAAATGACCCACGATTTTATCGTCCTCGATGGGCAGGATTGGCGGCAGATCATTATGGCCCGTGACCCCGGCAAGCGGTTGGTTGAGCTGATGCTTCAGCAGGTTGACCTGACGGTGGTTTCCCCTTATGTCATTTCGGGGCCGGTGCCCGACAATATGTTTTTTGGCCGCGACCACGAACTCAAGACCGTCACCCGCAAGATTGACAGTACCAGTTTTGCCCTGATCGGTGGCCGCAAAATCGGCAAAACCTCGATCCTGGCAAAAATCTATCGTCTCTTGTCGGACAACGGGCAGGCTTATTCGACGCTGTACCTGGATTGTCAGGCAGTGACTCGGGTCGAAGCGTTTTTGGAGGCGGCCAGCACGCTGTGGAATATGCGCCCGGCCCTCTATTCGCCCCAAGATTTTCGCCATTGTGTGGTGGCCAGCCATCAGGAGCATATCGGTATGCCTCTGGTGATTTTGTTGGATGAGGTAGATGCGCTGTTGGAAAACGACCGTCAGCACGGGCACGCGCTGTTTGGCGTTTTTCGCGCCTTGTCACAAGAGAATCGCTGCCGCTTTGTGTTCTGCGGTGAGCGGGTGCTGTACCGCCAGTTGCATGCCGCCGATTCGCCCTTGTTCAATTTTTGCGACGCCATTCAATTGGGTTATTTGCAAGAGCAGGCCGTGTGGCGAATCGTCCAGGAGCCGATGCAGACGATGGGGGTCTCGATTCAGAATCAGGATGAGGTGATTGCCGAAATCATCAACCTGTCGTCGTGCCACCCCAATCTGGTGCAGTATTTGTGTCAACAGATGATCCTGGAGGCCAATTCGCGCCACTCGCGGGTGATCACGTCGCTGGATCTGGCGCAGGTGCGCCATTCCAGCCAGTTTCACGAGTTTTTTCTCCAGGTGACGTGGGGCAATACCACCGCGCTGGAACGGGTGATTACCCTGCTGGTGGCCGACCATGAACTGCTTTCGCTGGGCGACATGGAAGATTTGCTGGCGCGACGCGGCTTTGCAGTGCCACAGGATACCTTGAATCAGGCCATCGCCGGGCTGCGCCTGTACAGCATCTTGATCAAAGAAGGGCAGCATTATCGTTTTGCCAGCCGGGTTTTTGCCGAAATCATTCACGAAAGCCAGGAAATTGATGTCTTGCTGACCAGTCTGCGCAATCAGGTGCGCGACATGGCTGCTCTGGAAGGGTGGACGCCGCTATGGTAGACTCGTTATTTCGCACCACCGGCCCTTTGAATTTCGAGCGCGACCGGGCCATCTATGTCGAGCGGCCCGAAGCCGACGAAATCTTGCGCCAGGCCGCCCGCCCAACAGTGGACAGCTATCTGGCTTTGCTGGGCTCACGACAGACGGGCAAAACTACCGTCTTGTATCGTGTTTATGACCAACTCAAGCGGGCCGGCGAGGCGGTGGCTTTTTTGGACCTGGCTGCTTGTCGCCCGGCGGCGCAGCGGGCCGACAGTGCGGCGCAGAGCTATGCCCATACGGCGTTCAAAATCTGGGAAGAGTTGATACATCTCTTGCCAGCGCCGAACAAATTGCGGGCTGTGGCTGCGCAGGTAGATGGTCCCATCCGCTTTCGAGAATTTCTGCTGGACCTGGCCCGGCAGTGCCGCAGCGCCCGCATCGTCGTTTTGCTTGACGAGGTAGGGGCGTTCATGTCCAATCTGGGTTTTTTTGAGACCATTCGCAGCGTCTCGTCGGGCAGCGGGCACGAAACCGAGCAGTCGCTCAAAAAGTATCTTTTTGTTTTTTCCGGCTCGATAGATTTGCACGAATTGACCACCAGCCAAAATTCACCGCTGGCCAATATGTGCCGACCCATTTATTTGCAAGATTTTGACCGCGCCGGTGTTGAATTTCTGGTTCATCGCCTGGCCGATTTGGCGCCGGTGCACTCCGATGTAGCTGCGTATGTCTATGAGCAGACGCACGGTCATCCCTATCTCACTCAGCGCGTCTGCGCTCTGGTCGAGCCGCCTGGCTCACCCGCGCCCATTTCGGTGGTCGATGTAAAGCGGGCGATTGAGCGGCTGCTGGAAGACGACGAAAATTTGCGTTATCTGATCTTGCAATTGGAGCGGTATCCGGCGGCGCGCGAGGTGATGCGTCAGATTTGTGAGCAAAATGTCCAATTGCCGTTTAGCCTGCTCAACCCGCAGGTGGCACGACTGTGGGTGATCGGGGCGATTCGACGCCAGGTGCAGCGAGAGGGGGGCGAGTCGGCCTGGCGTGAGCGGGTTTGCTGTGCGGTGCGCAATCCGATCTATGAGCGTTGCCTGCTGGGCCACCTGACGGGGGGAGGCGCGCTGCCGGAAGCGGGCCAGCCGGGTAGGGTCGTCTCGTCGGGCGATGATGCCCCGCCGTTTCCGGCCGCCGGTCCGCGCGATTACCTGGATTTCCATGTGCGCATTTATCCCAGCCCCACGCGCGGCGAGCCGTTTCCGGTCACGGTGGATTCGTGGGCCGGGTCGGGCAGCGGGCAGGTTTTGCTCGATGTGCGCTCGCCGGCGCTGCGCGCCCTGATCGAACGGCTGGAGACTGGCTGTCCGGCAGCAGACGATCTTGGCACATTGGGGGGGATGCTGTGGCAATCGCTCTTTGCGTCGCCCGACATCGAGCGGCGGTATCTGGCTTGCCAGACCGAGGCCGGACAGCGCAAGGGTATTCGTCTCAAGCTGACTATCGAGTCGCCCGATTTGATGAACCTGCCCTGGGAGTATCTCTATGATCCCGATGGGCAGACCTTTCCGGCCCTTTCGCCGCGCACGCCGATCACCCGCTATACTCATCCGCGCCAGCAAGAGCCGCCGCCGCTGGCGCTGCGCCCGCCGTTGCGCATCCTGGTGGTCAGTGCCGAGCCGGTCGAACAGCCTCGCCTGGACGTTCAATCGGAGAGCGAACTGGTGATGCAGGCTATGGGGCGTTTGCAGCAAGAGGGGCGGGTGGAGATTGAGCGACTGGAACATGCCACCGTGCGCAGCCTGCAAGCCATGTTGCGCCGCCCTTTTCACGTGCTGCACTATATCGGCCACGGCATTTACCATGAGCGGATCACCGGTGGCATGCTGGCCCTTGAAGATGAGCAGGGGCGGCAGCATGCGGTGTCGGCGGCGCAGTTGCAATATCTCTTGCGCGATACCACCGTTCGACTGGCAGTGTTCAACGCTTGTATGACGGCGCGAGGGGCGGCCGGGCGCAGCATTGCCGCCGAATTGATGCGGGCAGGGCTTTCGGCGACCCTGGCCATGCAATTTGCAATTTCTGAGCAGAGTGCTACAATTTTCGCAGGCGAGTTCTATCGCACACTGGCCGATGGCTGGTCGGTAGATGCTGCTGTTGCCGAGGGGCGCAAGGCGGTGATGTTTGCCACCGATCTGAGTGCGATGGATTGGGGGGCGGCGGTGTTGTTTATGCGAGCGCGAGATGGCATTTTGTTTCAGTTTGATACTCTAGAGTGAAAGGACAGAGACTATGACCAGGATCAGGCGAATCGGCGTGTTGACCAGCGGCGGCGACGGACCGGGATTGAACCCGTGCATTCGCGCGGCGACGCGCAAAGCGATCAGTATGGGCATTGAGGTGATCGGCATCCAACGGGGCTATATCGGCCTGGTGAACGGCCATTACGTGCCTTTTGACGCTCGCTCGGTGGGCGGCATTATCGGCAAGGGCGGCACTATTTTAGGGACGACGCGTTTTCCCGAGTTCAAAGAAGTCAAATATCAGCGCGATGCGCTGCGCATGCTGGCGCAAAACGGCATTGATGGCCTGGTGATCATCGGCGGCAACGGCTCGCTGAGCGGCGCCCGCGAACTGCACGAACTGGGCCTGCCGACGGTGGGGGTGCCCGGCACGATTGACAATGACCTGGCCGGCACCGACATGTGCATCGGCGTGGACACCACTTTGAATACGATCCTGGATGCCATTGACAAGATCAAAGACACGGCCTCTTCGCATCAGCGCGCTTTTTTGATCGAGGTGATGGGGCGCGACTGTGGCTATCTGGCGGTGATGGGCGGCATTGCCGGCGGCGCCGAGCTGTCACTGATCCCCGAAATTCCTACGCCGGTGGATAAAGTGGCCGAGGTGTTGACCGAGGCTTATATCAAGGGCAAGTCGCACGGTATCATTGTTGTGGCCGAGGGCTATAAACCCGGCACGCAGGCCATTTTGGATTACCTGGACGAGCACAAGGCCGAGTTGGGCTTTGATATGCGCGTGACCGTGTTGGGGCATGTGCAGCGCGGCGGCGCACCGTCGGCGTTTGACCGGATTCTGGCTACCCGTATGGGCGCGGCCGCAGTGGATGGGCTGGTTGAGGGCAAAAGCGGTTGTATGGTGGGGCTGGTCGGTTCCAGACTTGTCTTTACGCCGTTGGCCGAGGTGCTGGTGCAAAAGCGCAGCATCGAAGATCGGCTCTATGAACTGGCGCAGATTATGGAAATCTGATCCCGGCGATCCAGGTAGGGGCAGGGGCAAGCCCTGCCCCTACCGGATGGCGATTTTTATTATTGCGGCATGGTAAAATAGTTGTACAGCGTGGTTGAAAACTCGATCTGTTGCGGCCAGACGCGCAGCCAGTGGATCCAGTCTTGTTTGTCCCACTGATACAGCCCCACCAGGTAGGGGCGGCCCTGCGGCGGCCAGATGATGCCAACATTCATCCGCTCATCGGTGCCGGTGCCGCCGCCAAAACCGTTCTTGTGCGCCATCGGCACGCTGTCGGCAAAGCCGGGGCCGAGAAAGGTGCGCGTGGGGTTGGTCTTGAGCAGGTCGAGCATGGCCTGGCAGTCTTGGGCGGTCAGGTTGGGAAAGGCCTCCAGCAGTCTACCCCCTCCTTGTGTGCCCTGGTACAATGCCCGAAACAGTTTGGCCTGATCGGTCAGCGAAGTCTGCATGGCCGTGTCGGGCCACACGTTCAGGCGGTCTTCCGGCGGAATGTCGGCGGCCGGGTGGCGCGGGATGTCAATAGCCGGGTAATACTGCCCCTCGACGCGGTAGGCCTGGCGGATGTAGGTTTGGCGCATATCCAGCGCGGCCAATGTCTCATTGATTCGCTGCAACCCCTCGGCAAAATCCCCCTCTCCAATCTGTAAGATGACATAATTGGATTTTTCATTGATGCTGTGGGCGATCATTTGGGCCATGGCGTCTTGCAGCGGCGCGGCAAACGGCCGGGTGATGACGCGGTAGGCCGTGGCCATGATTGCCACTTTGATCATGCTCATACCAGAGGTGGTGATGCCGGCATGGTGGCTGATCTCCTCACCACTGCTGAGGTCCTGGACATAAAAAGCCGTCAGGCCGCTGAAATGCCCGGCAATGTCGAGCAGCGCCGGCTTGATGTCGGCCAGGGTCAGCGGCGGAGGCGGCACGGTGGCGGTGATTTTCAAGGACACATCCTGGCGGCCTTGCGCGATAGCATCTTGAATGACCCCGCGCGCTGCGGTGATGTCCAGTGTCCAACCCATCTCGCCCGGCAAAAAGGTATAGCCGGTCATAGGGCGGGTGGGCTGCCAGTCGCGCGCCGGCAGGCCGGTGCGGGCGATCCAGCGCTGATAGTCAAAGGGGATGGTGATCGGGCGGCTGACCGGCGGCTGCGGCGGCTCGGACCAGGCCGGGGCGGTTCCGGCCAAAAAAGCGTCAATTTGCGTCTGGCTCAGGGCTTGCGGCGGGATATCTTGAACGGGCAAAACCACGTGTGTGATGGTATAGTCGGCGATGGCGGCGCGCAGGCGGCGCAGCGATTCGTCCATGTCCAGGGCGCGGCCAGCCTGCCCGCTGCTGACGGTCAGCGAGGAGGCGTCCAGGCGATGGGGGACGGGCTGCCGGTCTATCTGCGCGGCGATGTTTTGCAGCCAGGGAAGCAGCAAGTCGTAATTGAATGTATGGGTAAATTCAAACATAGACTGCGGTCGGCCCCAAAAAAAGGCCTCCAATTCGCGCTGGCCGGCGTCGGTATGGTTGGCCTGGATGGCCTGGATGATCAGGGTGTCAGCGTTGCTTTGAAAGCCCAGGTCGGCGGTGTGCAGGGTGACGGTGTGGGTGAGGTATTGCACGGCGATGGGGCGCAGGCATGGCGATACCAGGCGTTCACCGATGGCCTGGCGAATTTGCTCATCGCTTAGCCAGGGCGCCGGCACATTTTCGCCGGTGTCCCAGTTTTGCACCACTACCTGATACTCGGTCTCGGCCTGGCGACGTTGTTGATCGGCAGTGTATCGCTGATATGCGCCCAGCAGGATGATCGGAATGCCCAGCAAACTCCAGGCCCAATTCCAACCCCAGTGCGTCCATCGGCGACGCGGTTCGGGCTGGCCTTCATTTGCGGCCGGACGACGGCGGTTGATCAGGGTGGTGGCCGCCAACCAGCCCAACATTCCTATGCCGCCGACGGCGATCAACCAGCCGCTCTGGGTCAGCGATCCGGATGGGAATGTGGGCGGCGGCGGGGGCGGCGGCGGGGTGGGCGTGGGGCCGCGCGTGGGCAGCGCAGTGGGCGTGGCGGTCGGCAGCGGAGCGGAGGTGGGCATCGCCGTGGGTGTAGCGGTCGGTGTGGGCGCCGGCGGCCGCGTTGGCGTAGAGGTATGGGTGGGTGTGGGTGTGGGCGTGGGCCGCTCTTCTGAAACGGTGATCTGGCGGACCAGCGGCGAAACGGCTGGATCGGCAGTGTTCAGGGTGAGGCGGTAGCGCAAAAACCGCGAGGCGGCAATGCCTTGCTCGTACAGGTCAACGGTTTGGGTGCCGCTGAACGCTGCACTGCTGCGCCATTCGGCCACATCGGGCCAGGTGGTCCAGGTCTGGCCGTCGTCGCTGGTCAGCACATCCAGGCCGACCCCGGTTTGAGATGGCAGGGTCATATCGCAGGCCAGCATGCCCCATTGCAGCGGTGTAGGATGGCTGATCACCGGCGAGAGAAACAGGCCTGTGGATTCATAGATGGGCGGCGCGGTGAACAGCCCCACCCGATACCGGTCGCCGTCATAACCCGAATGATACATACGGTAAAGCTGCCCGTCGAAAATGACATTGGGTTCAGAGGCCACCTTGCTGTCCCATGCGCCGGCGGGTCCCAGGTCTATCACCGGATTGTGCGGGCCGCGCTCCCAACTGATGCCGTTGGGCGAGGTGGCATAGCCGATGCGCCAGGTGGTGCCATCATGTCCCTCATACCACATCTGGTATCGTTCTCCATCAAACATCACGCTGGCGCGGGCCACCGAAAAATCGTCCCACTGGCCGGTAGAGGCGATGTTGAGCACTGGGCGGTTGCCGGGCAGTCGTTTCCAGGTCAGGCCGTCGGCCGATTCGGCATAGCCCAGCAGCGTGTCCGACTGGGCCGAGGCGCCGTTGTACCACATTTGCCAGCCGCGCCCATTCCACAGCACAAACGGCTCGGCAATATAGACGGCGTCCCAGCGTTGGTCGTGGGTTTCTTGCATGAGCGGGTTTTGGGCTGATTTGAGCCAGTTGACGCCGTCGGTGGAGGTGGCATAGTGGATGCTCCAGTCGCCCTTAAAGTTGACTGCGCTGTACCACATGCGCCACAGCTCGCCGTCGTACACCACCGAGGGCGCCGAGACGAGATTTTCATCGGTGCTGCCCAGCGGGCCGCGCTGCAACACCGGGTTGGCGCGGTATTTGCTCCAGTGAACGCCGTCGGGCGAGGTGGCATAGCCCAGGTCCATCGGGGTTTTGCGCCCTTGCGGGTCGCGCCAGCGGCCGGCGTACCACATGTGGAACATGCCATCGTGCCAGACCACCTTGGCCTCGCTGATCACAGCGTCGTCCCAGGCGCCGGCCTCGCCCGGCACCATCACCGGATTGTCGGGGTGGGGCATCCACGCGCCGGGCTGTGAGCGCAGACGCATGGCTCCGTGTTCGTCTTGATCCAGGCCATAGGGCGTACCCAGCGCGTCCAGTGTGCGCACGTCCAGGCTTTGACGTTCGCCGCGCATCCAATCGGCCTGGGTGGTGTGGATAAAGGTCGGCGCGGCGGTGGCCGGGTGATGCGCCAGAATCAGTGCCAGGGTCAGCAAAAAGAGCAGGGTTATTTTTTTGACGTTCATGGATTCTCTTGAGGGGTCAGATCAGGGCGAAGGTATTGGTTGCCCAGGTGAAAATAGTTGAACGAGGCTGTGGCCATGTCGGCAAAGATGGGCAGGCTGCGGTCGCCCAGCCATTCGGTGTTGGCATAGATGAACACCACCAGCACAAAATCGCTGCCGTCGGCCGGCAAGATGATGGCGGCGTCGGCGTGCGTATCGGCCACATAGCCGTGTTTGTGGGCGATGGTGGTTTTGGGGGGCAAACCACCCTCCAGCAAGATGGCTTCGTGGTTTTGTGTCATCAGGTTGATCATGGCCTGGCCCTCGGCGGGTGTAAACTGGCCGGGGTAGGCAGCCATCAGGGTGCCGCCGCCCTGCGTCAGTTGATAGATCATTTCCAGCAGCAGACCGGTCTCGCGAGGGGTGGTCTGCATAAAGGGGTCGGGCCGGGTATTGAGGTCTTGGCGCGAGTTGGCCGGCGTGCTGATGCGGCGAGGCAGCACATCTACGTCATAGGGCGTGGCCATAAACGTGTTGACCATGCCCAGCCGCTTGAGCGAAACGTTCAACACCTCGACGCCGGCGGCGGCACTGTCATTGTTGGCCTGGATGGCTCCGATCTGCCGCAAAAGCAGGTTGGCGGTAAAGTTGCCGCTCTGGATCATGGTCTCGCGCATCAGCTTGGAGGTCTCTTCGCCAGGTTCGCGGGCAAGGTAGCGGTAGGTTTCGATCAGGATGGGGATTTTGATAATGCTCATGCCGGCAAAGGCCACGTCGCCGTTGACGATCAGTTCTTCGCCGGTGCGCATGTTTTTGACAAATACGCCGACAATGCCCGGCCACTCGGAAAGACGCCAGTCTATCATGGTTTTGAGCAGTGAAATGTCGGGGGGGGGGGGCTGGGTGCCTTCTTCGACCACCAGTTCGACCTGACGGCTGCCGGCCGAGTTGAACGCGGCCTCGACCAGTGGCAGCGAGGCCTCGATGTTGAGCCAGTGAGCCGGGCTGCCCTGGCTGAACGTGAGCGTTTCGTACTGTGCCTGCGGTTCGAGCATGCCACGGTCATATTGGCGGGCAATGTCGTTGAGAATCTGGATCAACTTTTGTTCATTGATGCGTGCCTGCACCGACATGGTGATCGGCGGCGGGTTTTCACCCAGCAAATAGCTGCCAAAGCCCTGAAAAAAAGAAACCTGGGCGCGTCGGCGGGCCAGCTCAGCCCACACGATCTCGGTGCCGAGGTGAAAATCAACCCGACCCGGGCTGAGCTTGATCGTTTCGCGGCCATAGTTCAGCACCACCGAGGTGTTAAAAGCCTGGGTGACGATTTGTTTGGCTTCAGCTTCGGTCATCAAACCTACGTTCAGCCCGGCGATGGTCGAGTCGGGTGGCAGCAGTTCACGAAAGGTGAGATAGCCGTTGAGTTGATAGAGCAGATATAGGATGATGAGAATAATCAGCACAAAAGTGAAAAATTTATAGCCTTTCACGATACTCCTCGTATAGCGACTGTGGAGTGAGCATGCAGTCAGGGCGATTATAGCATATTGACTTTGATCTGCAAAACGCCGACATTTTGTTCACCTGCTGCGATTGTGGTATAATCGAACTCGCTTGTCCTTGCTCCATCAGCCACCATCGCCCGATTACCCGACTGCGCCAGAAAGGAGACCTCGCCATGATCCAGGTTACGGTAGATTCGATCCGGGTCAATTTGATGAATCCCAGCCCAGAGCGTGTCTTGCTGCTCAAAGAGATGGGCCAGGAGCGACAGTTGCCCATTTTCATCTATGCCACCGAAGCCGATGCGATCATTTGGGAGCTGCAAGGACACAAGCAGCCGCGCCCCTTGACCCACGATTTACTCAAGAATTGCATCGCCGAATTGGGCGGAGAATTGGAATATATCCTGATCAGCGAGTTGCGCGACAATATCTTTTTTGCCGTGCTGCACGTGGTGCAGGGGCATCGCGTTTTGGATATTGATGCCCGCCCCAGCGACAGCATTGCTCTGGCTGTGCGGGCGCATGTGCCGATTTATGTGGCCGAGCAGGTTTTGGATCAGGCCAGCATTTATCCAGGCCAGGAGATTGCGCCGGACACCGAAGAGATGGACATTTTTCGCAATTTTGTTGATACCCTGGATATGGACGGGTTGGGCGATCAGTGAGAGGGGTTGTCTTGGATTGCCAATGACATGCCGAAACAGAAACCAGGTGCAAGGGCCTGGTTTCTTTGACGGCAGAGAGGGGCGGTGTGAGTAGGTTGGCACGCCCTCGTGCCAGACCGGTGTAGTTTTGTAATGTGGCACACGTGGGCGTGCGGCATTTCTCGATGAAAGCGATTTTCAAGGCAGATTGAGGTAGAATGAGCGAAACGGATTTATCGGATCTGGATTTGATGCCAGAGACGTTTGATGATGGCGACGAACCACCTTTGGGTGACGACGATTGGAGGAATGCAGGCGATCCGGCGGCGGTGCTGGGCCTGGGGGATGAGATCGAGGCGCCGCCTGTGGTCGCTGAACTGCCGGCCGGCCCACGCCCGGAACGGCAAAACGGCGACACCCCGCGCCATGACACGGCGCGTCGCAGCGAGCCGCGGCGCGAATCATCGGTGCGGCAGGCCGCTGCCCCCGACAAGATGATCCCTCACAATGTCGAGGCCGAGCGAGCCGTGTTGGGCGCCCTGCTGATTGACCCCGATGCTCACTACAAGGTCAGCACATTTTTGCGCGCCGATGATTTTTATGTGGCGCGCCACCAATGGCTGTACGAGGCGATCATGGCCTTGTACAATCGCGGTGAAGCGGTAGACCTGGTGACGTTGTGTGATGAATTGGAGCGCAGCGGGGGCGGCGAGCAAGACGCCGCAGGGCAGGGCCAACGCCTGATTGAACTGGGCGGGGCGGCCTATATCACCGGCCTGATCAATGCCACGCCTACGGCTTTGAACGTGGAGCATTACGGGCGCATTGTCGAGCGCACCAGCATCTTGCGTCGGCTGATCGGCGCGGCCGGCGAAATTGCCGCTCTAGCCTACCAGGACACCGACAATGCCGATGAGACCATTGATCGCGCCGAACAAATCCTGTTCAGCGTGTCGCAGCGGCACATTGCCCGCGATCTGATGCCCATTCGCGAGGTGGTCAGCGCGTATTATGAGCGGGTGGATTATCTTTTCCAGCACAAGGGCGAGACCATCGGCGTGCCGACCGGCTACAAGCAGGTTGACAAGCTATTGGGCGGCCTGCAAAAATCCGACCTGATCATTGTGGCCGCCCGGCCAGGTATGGGCAAGACCAGTCTGCTGCTGTCGTTTGCCCACAATGCGGCCTGTAAATACAATCAGCGCGTGGCTGTGTTCAGCCTGGAAATGTCGTCTGAGCAGTTGGTGCAGCGGTTGATCGCCTCTGAAACGGGCATTGATTCGCAACGGCTGCGCCTGGGTAGCCTCAAAGAAGAAGAATGGCCGCTGTTTATCCAGGCCACCGGCAAGCTGTCAGAGACGATGATTTTCATTGACGACACGCCTTCGATTTCCGATGTTCAATTGCGCACCAAAGCCCGCCGCCTGTATGCCGAACATGGCCTCGATTTGATCGTTATTGATTATTTGCAATTGATGCAGACCGACCGGCGCATTGACAACCGCGTCCAGGAAATCTCGGTGCTGTCGCGCTCACTCAAAGGGCTGGCCCGAGAACTCAACATTCCGGTAATCGTGGCTTCGCAACTCTCGCGCGCCGTCGAGCAGCGCAACGACAAAAGACCCATTCTGTCGGACCTGCGCGAGTCCGGCTCAATTGAGCAAGACGCAGACATTGTTATTTTTATCTATCGCGACGATTATTACTCTCCTGAAACCGACCAACAGAACATTGCTGAGATCATTGTCTCCAAGCACCGCAATGGGCCGACCGGCACGGTGCCGCTGTTTTTCCAAAAAGAGCTGACCAAGTTCCGTGAGGTCGAAATCTATCACCAGGACCTGGAGTATTAGGGGGCCAATGCAGGGTTTTGCCGGCTTTCCCGATGGTAAACTGGAATTTACGCCCATCCCCGATCTATTTTTTAGCGACCTGTTGCCGCTGATCGATCACCTGGCCGAGCTTCAGGTGACGCTGGCCTGCCTGTGGTTGATCCAGCAGAAAAAAGGGGCGGTGCGTTATGTGACCCTGGCCGAGTTGGCTGGAGATGAGCGGTTGATGTGCGCTCTGCGTCAGGATGCCGATGCGCTGCGCGAGGGGCTGGAGCGGGCAGTGGCGCGCGGGACGCTGCTTCAGGTGCAGGCGCGCCGACCGGGCCAGGCACAGCAAGAGTGGTTCTTTCTCAACAGCGAGGGTGGCCGGGCGGCACTGGCACAGATCGAGCAGGGCGAATGGCCGGCAGAAGAGTCGTTCGAGCCGGCGCGGCTGTCGGCGCGGCGGCCCACTATTTTCAACCTGTATGAGCAAAATATTGGCCTGTTGCAGCCGATGCTGGCCCAAGAGTTGTTGGAGGCCGAGCGCATCTTTCCGCCCGATTGGATCGAGGATGCGTTTCGCATCGCGGCCGGGCAAAACGTGCGCCGTTGGGCCTACATTCGCGGCATTTTGGAGCGGTGGGCGCGCGATGGCCGCGACGACCGCACGACGGGGCGGCCGCCCGAATCCAAGCAAGACCGCCGCCGCTATGTCGAGGGACCCTATGCCGACGCGATTGATCATTGATTTTCTATGGGTTTGAGGAGTGTGAATTTTGAGCATTTTTTTGCCCGACGAGTGTCCCATTTGTCACGGAGTGGGGTACCTGGTCAAAGATGTGCCGGTGAGTCACCCCGATTTTGGGAAACTCGTGCCATGTCAATGCAAATCCCAAGAGATGGCGCGGCGACGCGCTGAGCAGTTGCGTCGTCTGAGCAATCTGGATCATCTGGCCGGTATGACCTTTGACACCTTTTCGCCGGCCGGCAAGGCCCTGAACCCCGATCAGCAGGAAAACCTGCGCCGCGCCTTTGAATATGCCCGCGCCTTTGCCCAAAACCCGGAAGGCTGGCTGATGTTTCGCGGCGGATACGGCTGCGGCAAGACGCACCTGGCTGCGGCCATCGCTCACTACCGCATCGAAATGGGGCAGCCGGCCTTGTTTGTGGTGGTGCCCGACCTGCTCGATTATTTGCGGGCTGCTTATGGCCCGGCCAGCCCGGTGCGCTATGATGAGCGGTTTGAAGAGGTGCGCACCCATCCGCTGCTCATTTTGGACGATCTAGGCACCCAGAGCAGCACCTCGTGGGCCGATGAAAAGCTGTACCAGATTTTCAATTACCGCTACAATGCCCACCTGCCGACGGTCATTACCACCAATTGCGAACTGGACGAGATCGAAGTGCGCATTCGCTCACGGCTCAATGCTACCGATATGGTGCACACGGTGCCGATTTTTGCCCCCGATTATCGCGCCAGCGGCATGAGCGATGAACATTCCGAATTGAGCAGTCTGGGCCTGCACCTGGACAAGACATTTGCCACGTTTGATGTGCATCGAGATGACGTGGACGCCGACGACCTGGAGACACTGCGTCATGCCTGTCAAATGGCGCAGGCCTATGCCCGCGAGCCGCGCGATTGGCTGGTGTTGATCGGCCCCTATGGCTGTGGCAAGACCCATCTGGCGGCGGCCATTGCCAATGAGCAAACCCGTCAACGCCGCCCGGCGCATTTCTTGACCGTGCCAGATTTGCTGGATCACCTGCGCGCCACGTTTAGCCCGCAAAGCACCGTGTCTTATGACAAGCTGTTTGAGCAAATTCGCCGTGTTCCGCTGCTGGTGCTGGACGATCTGGGCACCGAGAGCGCCACGTCTTGGGCCAAAGAAAAGCTGTATCAACTGTTCAACTATCGTTACAACGCCCGCATGCCTACTGTGGTGACGACAGCGCAGCGCATAGACGAAATAGACGCCCGTCTACGTTCGCGCTTTCTCAACCAACTGCGCTGTCAGATTTGCGGCATCACCGCCCCGCCTTTTCGCGGTAGGTCGGCGGTAGCGAAAACGCGGCGGCGTGGCAAATTGACCGATACCATCTAGGAGACAGGATGAACCGATATGCCGGGGCGTGGCCGGTGATGGTCACGCCGTTTGATGAAAATTTGCGCATTGATCGAGATGCCTATCAGGCCATGATCGAATGGTACATCGCTCATGGTGTGGGCGGTTTGTATGCCAACTGCCTGTCTAGCGAGATGTATCTTCTCGATGAGACAGAACGTTTGGTGTTGGTTAAAGAAGCGGTGCGCGTGGCAGGTGGTCGCGTGCCGGTGGCGGCGACCGGCAACCTGGGCGAAACGGTCGAGGCGCACATTGATTTTTGTCGCCGCGTCGCTGCTGCCGGCGCCGATGTGGTGATGCTGGTGGTGCCGCCGTTTCTCGACACCGACGCCGACCTTGAGCGATATTATCTGACCCTGGTTGAACAAATAGATGCGCCGTTGGGGTTGTACGAGTGTCCTGTGCCGAGAGCGTACCACCTGAGCGTAGGCCTGGTGCGTACATTGGCGCAGAGCGGGCGGTTTGCGGCCTATAAAGAGACAAGTTGCGATCTGAACAAGATCAGGTCGCTGTTGGCCGCCACTCGAGGCACGCCGCTGGCTCTGCTGCAAGCCAACACACCCTATCTGCTTCAGGCGGTGCGCGCCGGATCACCGGGCACGATGAGCATCGCCGCCATCTGGCTGCCCGACCTGGTGGGCGCAGTGATCGAGGCTGGCCGCACTGGCCGCTCCGACGCCGACCGGCTGCATGCGCACCTGTGCGCTCTGGAGCTGGCGCAGCGGGTGGTGCATCCGCAGGGCAGCAAATATCTGTTGAGTCGGCGCGGCGTGCCGATTGCCGCCCGTTCGCGCCATACCGCCTCGCCGCTGACCCCCGAAGTGCGTTACGCTCTGGACTGTTGCGCTGCCCAATGGTTCGACGCGGCCGGAAGCCTGGTCGGCCTGCTATGACCAGAGCGTGGATCAAACAGATCGCCCGGCGGCCCTGGTGGGTCAAGACGGCTTGGGCTGTGGGGCTGATGGTGATTGCTGCTGCCGTCTCGCCGCTGCTTTTGCGCTGGTGGGTCAGCATCAAGTACAAAAAACGCATCTATACGATTCAAGACGTGCCAAAACGTTCAGTAGCTATTGTCTTTGGCGCCGGCATCACTGCCGACGGGCGACCGATGACTGCCCTGGCCGACCGGGTGTGGACGGCCGCCGAGTTGTACAAGGCCGGCAAGGTGCGCAAACTGTTGATGAGCGGCGACAATCGCTTTGTGGATTACAACGAGCCGGGGGCGATGCGGCAGTATGCGCTCGAATTGGGTGTGCCAGACGCCGACATTGTGCTGGATTATGCCGGGCGGCGCACGTTTGACACCTGTTATCGCGCCGGCTATATTTTCGAGGTGACAGAGGCGGTGTTGGTGACGCAACAGTTTCACCTGGATCGTGCCTTGTATTTGTGCGACAGCCTCGGCCTGGACGTGGTGGGGGTGGTCGCCGACCGGCAGCCGTATCGAGCGGCGCGGTTCTGGTGGTGGCGCGAGGTGGCTGCGGTTGCCAATGCCTGGCTGGATTTGCACATTCTTCATCCCACACCGGTTTTGGGCGAAAAATTGCCCATTTTTAATTGAGGAGGCAAGATGGATATACCGTTGCGTGTCGCTGTGATCGGCACCGGCATGGGCCGCTATCACATGCAAGATTTTGTCAAATGTCCCAACGTCAAACTGGCGGCGGTGTGTGATTTGAACAAAGCCGAAGCCACCCAATTTGCCAAAGAATACGGCGCCGAGCGGGTCGTGACCGACTATCACGACCTGTGGGGCATTGCCAACCTGGATGCCATCAGCATCGCCGTGCCAAACTGGATGCACGCCCAGATTGCCATTGAGGCGCTGGAGCGCGGTCTGCACGTGTACTGTGAAAAGCCCATGGCCATCACCCTGACCGATGCCCAACAGATGGTCGAGACGGCGCGGGCGCAGAACAAGCGGCTGATGATCGGCATGAGCCAACGTTTCAAACCCGAAAACCTGTCTTTGCATGGGCTGGTCGAGCGGGGTGAGTTGGGCGATATTTATTATGCTCGTTCTACCTGGATCCGGCGGCGCGGCGTGCCGGTGATCCATTTTTCGTCTGGCGGTTCGATGGGGCGCGGAGCCTGGTTTGTAGACCGCGACAAGGCTGGCGCCGGCGCGCTGTTTGACATCGGCGTGCACATGTTCGACCTGACCTGGTGGTTGATGGGCAATCCTCGCCCGTTGACCGTCTCGGCGGCCAGTTATCGCAATTTGTGGAACGACGAATTTGCCCGGCGCGGCATCAAGTATGACATTGACGAGCTGTCGTCGGCGTTTGTGCGCTTTGAAAACGGTGTGACTGCCGCGTTTGATGTGAGTTGGGCGGCCAACCAGGACAACGAGATGAACGTGCGCATTTTTGGCACGCGGGCTGGCTTGCAGGTCTATCCGCCCAAACTGTTTTCCGAGCCGCGCTGGGGCGAACTGCACACCGACACGGTCGAGATCAAAGAGGTAGAAGCAGGTGAGGGGCTGAATCCGCGCCGCCATTTCATTGACTGCATCCGCAACCCCGCCGCGCCGTTGATCGCCTCTGGCGAGGAATGTCTGACCGTGATGGCGGTGCTGGACGCCATTCAACGCTCGGCCGGGCTAGGGCGCGAGGTTGAGGTGAATGTGTGACGGCGGCCTGCCCCCGCGCCAAAATCTCGGAGGTCTGGAAGGAGCTTTTTATGGGCAACCGTTACGCCGATTGGTTTCGCCAGGCGCAGGCCGATTTGCGCCATGCCCGTAACGCCCTGGCCAGCGGCGATTATGAGTGGAGTTGCTTTGCTGCACAGCAGGCCGCCGAAAAATCGCTCAAAGCACTCTTTCAACGGCTGGGGATGGAAGCCTGGGGGCACACACTAACGGCCTTGATCGGCAATTTGCCGTTCGAAATTGCGCCATCTGCGGCGTTGGTTGATTGCGCCCGGATGCTGGACAAGCACTATATTCCGACCCGCTATCCAAATGGGTTTGCATCGGGCGCGCCGACCGATTTTTATACGGCGCAAGAAGCGCAGACGGCCATCGGGCATGCGGAGGCGATCCTTGAGTTCTGTGCAGGTCAGATCGGCGAATAGGGCGCAAATGACGGCGGCAGTAGATGCCTATGTCGCCGACCTTTTGGCCGCTCACCCCGAGATCGAACGGGTCATTTGGTTTGGCTCATGGGTCAATGGGATTCCCATGCCGGGCAGCGATGTGGACCTGTGTCTGATCGTCTCTCATTCGGACCTGCCGCCCCGCGGCCGCCCGCCGGTCTATTTGCCGGTTGGCTTTCCGGTGGGTGTTGATTTGTTTGTTTATACGCAGGCCGAGTTTGAACATCTCTGTGATACATCGCCGGAATGGTATCGGGCGATTGTGTCGGGGCGGCAAATAGCGGCGAATCTGTAATCGTCGGCTGTCCGTTGGCGGCGGTTGGCGATCCATTGATTGCGCGGCTCATTGGGCGCAAGGAGGTAACTATGAAGCAAGACGGCTATACGCACGACGAGTTGCATCAACTCGGCCCGCTGCCCCCGTATACCGGGCGGCAGTTGAGCCAGATTGCCTTTCCGCTGGGCGGCATCGGCACGGGCAGTGTATCGCTGTCTGGCACGGGTGCGCTGGTAGATTGGGAGATTTTCAATCGGCCCAATTTTGGCTCGATGATGCCCGGCACGTTTTTCACCCTGTGGGCGCAGGCAGAGGGGCAGCCATCGGTGTGCAAGGTGATGCAAGGGCCGCCGCAGGGGCCTTTTTCCGGCGCGGGGTCGGTGCAGTTTGGCGGGTTTGGTTTTGGTGTGACCCGTGACACCGGCGCCGGGCTGCCGCATTTTCGCCAGGTCGCTTTTTACGGCGAATATCCCCTGGCCCGCGTCGAGTTGAGCGACCCCGATGTGCCTCTGCAGGTGACGCTGGAAGCGTACAATCCGTTCATTCCGCTCAATGCCGATGATTCCAGTCTGCCGGTGGCGATATTTCACGTTACGCTGCGTAATTTGAGCGACAAACCGGTGCGGGTGGCTCTGGCAGCCAACCTGTACAATGCGGTGGGGTATGCCGGCGAGGGGCCGTTCAACGCGCCGTCGGTGGGAGGCAGCGTCAATGCCTATCGCGATGGCGATGGGATGCGCGGCCTGTTTATGTCGAGTGAGCGTTATTCGTCCAACGACCCTAAATTCGGCTCGCTGGCTCTGGCGACGACGTGGGAGCGGGTGGAGCATCAGACCTGTTGGTTTCGCGGCAGTTGGTTCGACCCGTTGCAGCGTTTTTGGGACGAGTTTTCGGCCACCGGCACATTGAGCGAGCGCATCTATGACGAGCCTTCGCCGTGGGGGCGGGGCGACATTGGTTCACTAGTGCTTCAGGCCGACATGGCTCCCGGCGACACGGTGACGCTGCCGCTGTTCATTACCTGGTATTTTCCCAATTTTATCAAATACTGGGGACAGGCAGCCGTCGGGCTGGACGGCCAGGAGATGCGCCCGGTCTGGCCGAACTATTACGCTATGCTGTTTGCTGACGCCTGGTTGGTGGCAGCGTATGTGGCACAGCACGCGGCGCGGCTTGACGCACATACCCGGCTTTTTCACGATGCTCTGTTTTCCTCTACACTGCCGCCCTATGTCCTGGATGCTTTGTCCAGCCAGATGTCTATTCTCAAGACCGGCACCTGCCTGCGTCTGCCGGCCGGGCCGCGCACACCGCCCGGCACGTTTTACGGCTTTGAGGGCTGTCACAGCGCGGCGGGCTGCTGCGAAGGTTCTTGCACCCATGTGTGGAACTATGCGCAGACATTGGCTTTTCTCTTTCCGGCGTTGGAGCGCAGCATGCGCACCGCCGATTATACTTACAACCTGGGCGATGATGGACACATGGGCTTTCGTATCCAATTGCCGCTTGGCACGCCGCCGTGGGATTTTCACGCCGCTGCCGATGGGCAGATGGGTGGCGTTCTCAAGGTATATCGCGATTGGAAGCTGTGCGGCGATGACGAGTGGCTGCGCAGTCTGTGGGAACCGGTCAAAAAATCGCTGGCCTATGCCTGGAAGGCCTGGGACCTGGATCGCGATGGGGTGATGGAAGGGGTGCAGCACAATACCTATGACATCGAGTTTTGGGGACCGAACACCCTGATGGGCAGCTTTTATCTGGGCGCCTTGCGCGCCGCCGAAGAGATGGCGCAGCATCTGGGCGAGGTGGCGCAGGCCGACGAGTATCGCACCCTGTATGAGCAGGGGTGGGCCAAAATGGATGCCGAGTTGTTCAACGGCGAGTTTTATGTGCAAAAAATCAACCCGGAAGCCTACAAAACCTCGCCGCTGGCATTGGACAAGAGTATGGGCGGGCAAATTCCCGGCGCGCCCAAGTATCAATACGGCGCAGGTTGCCTGTCCGACCAATTGCTGGGCCAATGGTTGGCGACGCTGTGCGGGTTGGGGTATGTGTTCGAGCGTGAGCATGTGCGTCAGGCTTTGCAGTCCATTTTCAAGTACAACTGGCGGCGCGATTTTTGGAATCACCCTAATGCCCAGCGCATCTATGCCCTGAACGACGAGCAAGGCCTGTTGCTTTGTACCTGGCCGTGCGGCGGGCGGCCCGAACTGCCGTTTCCGTATTCCGATGAGGTGTGGCCGGGTTTCGAGTATCAGGTGGCCAGCCATCTGATCTATGAGGGGTTTGTGGAGGAAGGGCTGAGCATCGTGCGGGGTGTGCGCCGCCGCTTTGACGGCGACAAGCGCAACCCCTGGAATGAGTTTGAGTGCGGCAGCCATTACGCTCGCTCAATGTCTTCCTGGGGGCTGCTCACGGCCCTGTCTGGGTTTGAGTTTGATGCCGGGCGGGAGTACATTGGTTTTTCACCGCGCCTCAACCCGCAGCATTTCTGTTGCTTTTGGTCGCTGGGCGGCGGTTGGGGGCGTTTTGAGCAGACCTTTGATGGGCAGCGGTGGGCGGTGCGGCTGTCGGTCGAGTATGGCGAATTGGTTGTAAAATCGCTGCGGCTGGGGGCGGTGAATCTACTGCCCGCGCCCCGGGTGTTGCTGGACGGCGCGGCTGTGGCTGCGACATGGGACGGCACCTGCCTGATCCTGGCCGACGCGGCGACGATTCGCGCCGGGCAGTCGTTGATGGTGGAGGCATAGTCAATTGGCCGAAATGGATGCGCGCGAGATCAAATTGATGAACAGCCCGCTACGTCACGCCTTTCAGCGGTATTACGAGTTTCCCTTGTGGCGGCGCTGGCTGGCTCAACATGGTTTGCATCTGACCGGCAAGGCGGTTCTGGATGCTGGATGCGGTGCCGGATATAGCACTCATTTAATCGCCAAATTGTTTCGACCATCGTTGTTGTGTGCCTTTGATTTTTTGCCGGACGAGGCGCGTCTGGCCCGGGCTATGTGTCCGGCGGCGCATGTGTGGGTGGGCGATCTGGCGGCGGTGGGCCTGGCCGAGGCGCGGTTTGATGCCGTGTTCACCTTTGGCGTGTTTCATCACGTGACCGATGTGCCGGACGCGGTGGCCGAGGTGTATCGGCTGCTCAAGCCGGGCGGGGTCTTGTTTGCCGCCGAGCCGCCGGCCGAGTTGCCCATTTTTAGCTGGCAGGGCTTTGAGGCCGCCGTGCGCGAGCGGTTTCGAGTGTGCGAGTTGGCCTCGATCTATGGCGGATTTTTTAACGGTTTGATGGGGGTTCGTTTGTCAAGGGGAGGATGAATGGAACGTAAAAAGAGTCTGTGGCGATGGGTGATTTTGGTGGTGATCGTTCTGGCCGTGATTTTGGTGCCGTTTATGCTGTTTGGCGAGCAGATCGAGGCCTGGACGGAGCAATTTATTCAAGGAGCCAATGATCGGCCGCTGCTGACCGGAGCGGTATTGAGCCTGATGTTGTCTTCTGATATTTTGGCGCCGATCCCATCGAGCATGGTCAGCACAGCGGCGGGTTTTGTGTTGGGTTTTGTGCCGGGCATGCTGGCTTCGCTGCTGGGTATGACCGTGAGCTGCGTCATCGGATTTGTGATCGGCCGGCGCTGGGGGCGGCCGGCGGCGCTGCGTTTTGTAGGCGAGCAAGACCTGCAAGGGCTGGAAAATCTGAGCGAGCGATTTGGTGATTGGGCCATCGTCATTGCCCGCCCGGTGCCGGTGTTGGCCGAGGCTTCGATCTTGTTTGCTGGCATCAGCCACATGCCCTGGCCGCGTTTCCTGCTCATGACCGCGCTGTCCAACTTGGGCGTGTCGGCGGTGTATGCGGCGGTGGGGGCGTTCTCGGCCAATGTCAACTCGTTTCTATTGGCCTTTGGCGGGGCCATCCTCATCCCCTGGATTGCTATGATGCTGATGCGGCGCAAGCCGGCGCCGGCCCGTTCGTCTACGCGGGTAGATGATCAAGGTGGCGGTTAAATTGGGAATTATTGTCTGGGCATTTCGAGAGGGATTGGTGACATATCAAGGTGCAAAGGGCTGTTTGTTGTCTCTTTATCAGACAAGTAGCCTTTTTGTGTCAAAGACCATTATCGCGATCTGGCTATGATGCAACTTGAGGTCAATCAATGATTGATAATATCTGGTATCACGGCTCCCCGTTGCAACTGACAGTGCTGCGTCAGGGTAGCACGATCACACCGCACCGCCATCTGGCCGAGGTGTTTTCGCACAAACCCACCCTGGTCTGCTGGAACGATGATGGTTCGTTGCAACATAATGGCGCGCTGGCGGGGTTTCTCTATCGCGTGGCCGGGGCGGTAGACGAGGGAGACGTGCTGCCGCATCCTCGCTCGGCCATGCCGGCCGGCGCCGAATGGCTGATTACCCGCGACTTGCCGCTGGAATTGCTGTGGCCAGTGCCGGTGATTGCGCAAGAGGTTCTGACAGAGCAGCAGGTTGAACGGCTGCGCGCTGGAGTGAAGGGTTAACATGGCGATGGTGTGGGTCTTGTGGCTGGCCTGGGGGTTGCGGCTGCTCCATCTGGGACATTTGCCCTTGTGGGGCGATGAAGGCTGGGTGGCCTATCTCGGATCGCTAGACCTGGCCAGCCTGACGGTGGAAACCGGGCGGGATGTGCATCCGCCCCTGTATTATTATATCCTGTTCGGCTGGGTGCGGGCGGTGGGGCCGGGCGAGTTTGCCTTGCGCTATCTGTCGGTGTGCGCCGGCATACTGACGGTGGCTGCCGTGTTTGCCCTGGGGCGACGGCTGGGCGGGGCACGGTTGGGGCTGATCGGTGCGCTGCTGACCACCGTGGCTCCTTTTGCCATCTATTACAGCCAGGAAGCCCGCCCTTTTGTGTGGACGATGTTGTGGTGCACCCTGGCTCTGGCGGTGCTGCTGCGGGTTGTCGAGTCGGCCTCGCGCTCCGGTTGGGTGGGCTATGCGGCACTGACTGTCTGCGCGGCCTTTACCTCATATTCGACGGCGTTGTGGTTTGCCTTGCACGGCCTGTTGTTGGTCATTCGGCGAGAATGGCGACGGCATCTGGTCCCCTGGTTGGTCATTCAAGTCGGCGCATTGCTGCTGGCCGTGCCGTGGCTGTTGATTTTTGGGCTGGCCATCCAGACTCGCCTGACCGATCAGGGGGCGTTTTCGGCGCGCACCTCTCTCTCCTTGCCGCTGCTGTTGGCTCGTTCGCTGAGCGGTTTTGCGGTCGGCATCACCTGGCCGCCTGTCACAGCCTGGATCATGAGCGGGGCGATCCTGGCAGCAGCTATCGGCGGGGTGATCGCGGCCCGGTCGCGCAACCTACGCATAGCCACTATTTTGATCGGATTCACCCTGCTACCCATCTTGATGTTATACCCCATTCATCGCCGTTTTTCGTGGTTCGAGCCGCGCGTGCTGGCCTTTGCTGCCGCGCCGCTCTACCTGTTTCTGGCGGTGGGGTTGGAAGGGTGGAGGTCGCGTGGGCGGTGGGCGATGGCCCTGAACGGCGTGCTGATTGCGGCGGTGTGGGGAATGGGGTTGGCCGATTATTGGGGGCGTTTTGATCGCTATGACGCCAAATTGGAAGACTATTTACCCATGATCGCCCACATCCAGGCGCAGGCGCAGCCAGGAGATGTAGTTTTGTACAACTCGCCCTGGCACCTGGGCTATTTTCAGGTCTATTATCGCGGCCCGCAGTTGGGTTTCGAGTTGTTTTCCGACGACGCGGCCGGGCAGGTGCTTTCCAGGTCGGGCCGGGTGTGGCTGGTATTGCGCGACATTGTTCGTCAGCCGGGCGGTCGCCGGGTTGAAGATCAGATCGAAGATCGCATTTCGGCGGCGGCTTTCAAGGTGAGCGAGGCGTGGTTTGGACACATCCGCCTGGCCTGTTATGCCGTTCCGCCGCCCGGCGATCTGTCTGTCTGTCCGGTTGATGCCGGGCTCGGGGGCGATTCGGCCGCACCTGCGTTGGTGCGCCTGACCCATTTTTCTCTCCAACCTGTGCCGGATGACGGCGTTTTGACGGTGCAGCCGGGGCAGCCTGTCTATCTGACCCTGACCTGGCAGGCTGAGGCTCCTTTGACGGCAAGTTATGCGGTCTTTACCCAGATCATCGGCCCGTACAATCCGCGCACCGGCGGCCCGGTGTGGGCGCAGCACGATGGCGTGCCGGGCAACCAGGAGCGGCCGACGGTCGGTTGGGGCGGGGAGGCCATCCGCGATCCGCATGTGCTGTGGCTGGATGCTGCCGCGCCATCCGGCGACGGGTATCAACTGGTGGTGGGGCTGTATGACCCCGGCAGCAGCGAACGGCTGGCGGTGCGGCTGCCCGACGGCACACTGACAGACCAGGTGGTTTTGGCGCGGGTGCAGGTGAGACGGGCTGATTGATGCCGGCAATGCAGCGGTGATCAGCAAAGGAGGTCGCTGTGGGAGATGTGCTGTCGGCGATTTTGTTCTTGTTCCCATTGATTGTCTCCGCCTTGATGGCCTGGGCGGCCTGGCGGCATCGGCCGGGGCGGGTGTTGTGGGGCTGGCTGGCCGCCGGCTGGCTGATCAACCTGGCCGGCAATGTGGCCTGGGCCGCGCACGACGTGATCACCGGCAGCCGCCTGCCTCCGTTGTCGTGGGTAGACCTGATCTATTTGCTTCGCTATGTGTGCGTGGCTCTGGCGCTGTGGTTTTTCCCAACGGTTTGGCCGCGGCGGCGGCTGTGGGAGGTGGGCGGCGTGTTGCTGCTGGCAGCTCTGTGCCTGTGGGTGTGCGTCTATCGCACCGAGTTGGCCAATACCCAACGCGCCTGGAATGAGTTTTTGGGCGTGGCGATCTATCCGGTGCTGGATGCCAGCGTGATTTACCTGATTCTGACCCGTTGGCGTGAGGTCGACGGGGCGGCGGGGCGGGGCACGGTGTGGCAACGCACGCTGCTGCTGTTGTTGGTGGGAGCCGGCTTGTATGGCGCGGCCAACCTGATCAACTTTTTTGTGCGCATGGCCTTGCCCGACGCCGCGTCGGCCTGGGCTGACAGGCTGTGGTTTTTGAACGACGTGTTGGCCTGTCTGGCCGCGGCCTGGTTTCTGTGGGACGTCCGGCAGGGTCGGTTGTTGGAGCAACAAGAACAATATGTGCAAGATTGAGCGAGCAAATTTTCATGACGCTGCCGAGATTTTGGCGCTGCAAAGCAGGGAAACCTGCCAGGTGGGAGAATTTCGATGATTTCCAAGATCGAGGCGCTTTTTTATCGCTGTCTCAGATATATCCAGCAACCCCTGGCTCCGTTTCAGGTGCTGATCGGTCCCAATGCCAGCGGCAAGTCAACATTCCTGGACGTGGTTGCTTTCCTGGCCGATGTGGTGCGCGAAAAAGGCGGCGTGGCTGCTGCTGTGGCCGCCCGCGCGCCCGGCGTGCGCGACCTGTGCTGGATGCGCGGCAACGTCCGACAAAGCGACATTCAGCAAGACGGCGTCTTTGAATTGGTCATTGAGGCTGCGATTCCGAAACTGTTGCAAAAAAACGGCCATGGCTGCGTCCGCTACGAGATCCGTGTGGGATTGCATCCCGGAACGCAAGAGACGAGCTTGCTGGCCGAGACGTTGTGGTTGAAAGAGTCTCCGTCGCAGCCGGAGGTGCAGCCTGAAAAACAGCGCACGCTCTTTCCACTGCCTCCTGCGCCGCCGGATGAGATCGTTCGTCTGTCCAGCAAAAAGCCCTCCGGTTGGCGGCGTGTGCTGAACAAGGTGCCCGAATCGGGCAACGACTATTTTCGCTCCGAAACGTCGGATTGGAACAACCTGTTTCGCCTGGGGCCACGGCGCTCGGCGCTGGCCAACTTGCCCGAAGACGAGGACAAGTTCCCGGCCTCGATCTGGTTTCGCCGCTTTCTGCTCGAAGGCGTGCAGCGATTGGCTTTGAACAGCGAATCGCTGCGCCGACCCAGCCCACCAGGCAGCCCGCGCCGCTTTCAGCCCGATGGCTCCAATCTGCCCTGGGTGATTCAGGATATTCAAGAGCGTGCGCCGGAACATCTGACGCAGTGGGTGGCGCACGTGCGCACCGCCTTGCCGGATCTCAAGGCAATTCGCACGGTCGAGCGGCCCGAAGACCGCCACCGTTATCTGGTATTGGATTATGATACCGGACTGCACGCACCCTCTTGGCTGGTATCCGACGGCACGCTGCGGCTGCTGGCTTTGACCATTTTGGCCTATATTCCAGATTTGGAAGGCATCTATTTGATCGAAGAGCCGGAGAACGGCATCCATCCGCGTGCCGTTGAGACAGTGCTGCAATCGCTGTCGTCGGTCTATGGCACACAAGTGCTGTTGGCCACCCATTCGCCGGTCATCCTCAGCCTGGCCCGGCCCGAACAGGTGCTTTGCTTTAGCCGCACCACAGAAGGTGCGACCGATATGGTGCGGGGAGACAATCATCCTGCGCTGCGCCAGTGGCGAGGCGAAACTGACCTGGGCACGCTCTTTGCCGGTGGAGTGTTGGGATGAAAGATGTGGTTGTATTGGCTGCCGACAAAGATATGGAGCAGGCTCTCAAGGGGCTGTTAAGCCGTCCGCAGGCATTGGGTATCCGTCTGCCGTCCTTTGACCTGTTTGCTCATCCGCGCCACGACCCAGGTTGTCTGAATGAGGCACACAATTTTTTACGTTCTTTTATTCAAAGTTACAATCACGCCCTGGTGGTGTTTGACCATCAGGGCTGCGGACAGGAACGCATATCGCCCCAAGAATTGGCGGTTGAGGCGAGGAAACGCTTGTCTCGTTCTGGTTGGGACGAACAGGCAGAGGTGATCGTGTTGGCCCCCGAGTTGGAGGTATGGGTGTGGAGCTCGTCTCCTTATGTGGAGGCCTGTCTGGGCTGGAGCGGCCACCATCCGTCGCTGCACGAGTGGTTGACCGAAACCGGGCACCGGCGGCCCGGTGCGCTCAAACCCGACCGGCCCAAAGAGGCAATGGAAGCGGCGCTGCGCCAGGTGCGCCGACCACGCTCCTCGTCCATCTATCTGGAATTGGCTCAAAAGGTTAGCTTGAGCGGCCACAGCGAGCCGGCATTTTTGCGACTCGTCGGCGCCTTGCAAAGGTGGTTTCCTCAATGATCCAAGCCCGCCGATGCAGCGAAAACGGCTCTGCGCTTGTGGCCGCTCATTGGCGCAAGGGGAGCGACATGTGCAAGATTGAGCGAGCAAATTTTCATGACGCTGCCGAGATTTTGGCGCTGCAAAAGATAGCTTATCGCAGCCAAGCCGAAATTTACAATGACGACACCATTGCGCCGCTGACACAGACATTGGCCGAGATGCAGGCCGACCTGGAGCGTCAGGTTGTCCTCAAAGCGGTGACCGATGGGCACATTGTTGGCTCGGTGCGTGCCAGACAGTCGGGCGACACCTGTTACATCGGCCGGCTGATCGTTCACCCCGATTGGCAAAATCAGGGCATCGGCAGCCGGTTGATGGCAGAGATCGAACGAATTTTTGCACAGGCCGCCCGATTCGAGTTGTTTACCGGCTGCCGCAGCGACAAAAATTTGTACCTGTACCAAAAACTGGGCTATCGCCCGTTCAAAGAGCAGCCGGTCAACGAGAAATTGACTCTGGTGTTTCTGGAAAAGCGGGGCGGCTGACGATTGTTGTCTTTTAGGGCGGCCCTGGCTCAAGCGGCTATAGTGACAAAAAGAGAAAGAAGGTTGCCAATGCCTCATTTTGGTCTGCCAGAATGTGTGGTGCTTTTGGTCGTTTTTTTTCTTGTCATAGGTGCTCCCATTGGGGCCGCTTTTTTTGTGATGGAGGTAATGCGTGCGATCAAGCGTGTTCTTACAGAGACCAATACAGCATCTTCTCGAGATGATCCGGTTGAAAAGTTGGAGCAACTAAAGCGGATGTTGGATGTGGGGTTGATCAGTGTACAGGAATACGAAGCAAAGAAAAAAGAGATTCTATCAAGAATATAATTCAAGAGACGGTATGTATATCGGATCAAAACTATCAACCTCCCAGCTTTCGAAATAAGGATTGTAGCGTGTTTCATTTGAGCTGTCAGAATACTGTATGCTGCCCTGCCGGGTTGAGATGTTTGCCCCTAAAATGGTCCGATTGTTAGTGATCATAATAGATTGAAAGGAGACCTCGTATGACCGTGATTCCATCCCCTAACCGCTATGATTCGATGGTTTATCGCCGCTGCGGCACCAGTGGTCTACTCTTGCCCGCTGTGTCGCTGGGATTGTGGCACAACTTTGGCGGCGTAGACACGTTTGAAAATGCCCGCGCCATGGTGCTGCGGGCTTTTGATTTGGGCATCACCCACCTGGACCTGGCCAACAACTATGGCCCGCCGCCCGGCTCGGCCGAAGAGACAATGGGCAAAATTCTTCGGCAAGACCTCCATCCCTATCGCGACGAACTGATCATTTCCAGCAAGGCCGGCTATCGCATGTGGCCGGGCCCCTATGGCGAATGGGGATCGCGCAAATATCTCGTCGCCAGCCTGGATCAAAGCCTCAAGCGCATGGGGTTGGACTATGTGGATATTTTCTACAGCCATCGCCCCGATCCCAACACACCATTGGAAGAGACCATGTCGGCGCTGGATCACATCGTGCGGCAGGGCAAAGCCTTGTACGCCGGCATTTCCTCCTACAATCCCGAACAGACTCGTCAGGCTGCCCAGATTTTGCATCGGTTGGGCACGCCGTGCCTGATCCATCAGCCGGTTTACAACATGTTCAACCGTTGGATCGAAGATGGTCTGCTGGATGTGCTGGCGCAGGAAGGCATGGGCTGCATTGTCTTTTCGCCGCTGGCGCAGGGCCTGCTTTCTGACCGTTACCTGGCAGGCATTCCTCAAGATTCGCGCGCCGGCAAGCCGCACGGATTCCTCAAACCCGCCCACATCAGCGAAGACAAGCTGGACAAGGTGCGGCGGCTCAACGAGTTGGCGCAGCGACGCAGCCAGACCCTGGCGCAGATGGCCCTGGCCTGGAACCTGCGCCATCCTGGCATGACTTCGGTGCTGGTGGGGGCCAGTCGGGTGGAGCAAATAGACGATAACGTGGCCGCATTGCGCAACCTGACCTGGACCGGGGATGAGTTGGCCGAGATTGACCACATCCTGAGTGCATAATCCATTGCCATCGCCGTTGGTTGAGCCTGTCGAAACCAACGTTTTGCAAGAAGCGAGACTCGAGCTTTGCTCTGAAAGGGCGGTAGCCCAGATCGCTGTCAATGAGCGTGCTGAAAATCTCTCTAACCACCAAGACACAAAGGACACAAAGTATTTCTAAAAACGTCAAGTATTGCAAACCTTGGTGTTCCCGGCGTTCTTTGGTAAAAGTAGACTTTTTCAGCAGCCTCCAAGGAGCGTACTGAAAAACCCGCTCACCACCAAGACACAAAGGACACAAAGCATTTCTAAAAACGTCAAGTATTGCAAACCTTGGTGTTCTCGGTGTTCTTTGTGGTAAAAGTAGACTTTTTCAGCGGCCTCCAAGGTCTCTCATCTATTTGAAAGGAGCAAACCGATGAACAAATGGCTCAGATTGTTGACCGTGTGTGGGGTGGGGCTGATCGTCGTCGCTGCCCTGCTGATGTGGATCGGGCGGCAGCCGGTGTGGTCGCAGTCCTGGCTGCTCAACGGCGGATTTGAGGGCGAATATGTGGTGCAGAGCGGAGAGTACGAGTTGCGCATCGCCCCCGATTGGAATCTGTGGGCTCGCAAAACCGGCGAAGAGTATCTTGATGCTCCTTTTGCCCGTGAAAGCGCCGCTCACTTACACCAGGGACTCTCTTCGCAACTGCTCTATCCTCGAGGCAGCAAAATTATGGATGCCTGTCTATACCAGCAGATCAGCGGCATCACTGTAGGGCAGTATATTCGCTTTTCTACCTGGGCGATGGTAGATACCGACGACCCGCTGGATGGGCCGGACAAGTGGCAGACGCGCATCGGCATAGATCCGCTGGGGCGCACCGACCCGCTACAAATTCAATGGGAGACGCACCAGTCTCTATGGAACACCTATACCGGCCCGCGCGGCCAGTGGCAGCAGTTGACCATCGCTATGAAAGCCATTTCGCCTACTGTTACCGTGTATGCCTGCGCGCATCCCATCTGGCCGGTGCGTTTTAACGTCTATTGGGACGATGCTTCGTTTGCGGTGTTGCCGGAAAAACTGATCTTTTTGCCCATCGTGGAACGCAACTTTTGCGATATGCCGGCCGGCGCGCTGTACAACCCCGACCTGGAAGAGAATTTTTGTAACCTGAACGGCTATCAAAGGCCTATCCCCGGCTATGACAATGTCTTTGTGGCCCCGTATTGGATGCCGTTTTGGAACGACAATTATGGCGGCGGCGAAAATGCACAGCCCGAATACAACTATACCGACCGGTCGTATCGCGTCCATTCCGGGCGGGTGGCGCAGCAGTATGGCAAGAGTGCGAATCAGGATGTGTTTGAGGCTGGCATTTACCAGGTGGTGACCGGCACATTCAATATCAGCGACACCATCGAGTTTACCATCTGGGGGTTGGGTTGGTCGTCTACATGGGCGAACAAGGATAATGAACGATACTCTGACGTTCGGGATGGTCTGCGCTTCAAAGTGGGCATTGATCCTACCGGCGGCGCATCGTATACCTCGACTCAGATCATCTGGTCGAGTTATGCCGATCCGTATGACGAATGGCGTCAGTTTGTCATTTCAACGACTATGGTTCATACCAGCACCCGCATCAGCGTGTGGGCCTATGCTCATCCGATGCATTCGTGGGCGTCGTGGAACCAGGTTTTTTGGGACACGGCCAATTTGACCGTCATTCCGGCGGCCCCGTAGGGGTGTGTAGGGGCGAGGCTTGCCCTTGCCCTGTGCGGGCTGGCGCAAGGTTTGTTCCGTGCGGGCAGGCCTTGCGCCTGCCCCTACAGATTGGTGGGTTTGAATATGAAACGCGCGACATGTCTGTGCCTGGTTTTGATTCTGCTTGGCCTTTTCTGGCCGGCTCCAGTGCGGGCTGACGGCGGCTGGCGGCACTGGTCGGCTCTGGCTGAGCCGGCCGCCGACAAAGGGCTGCTATCCAATCAGGTGAACGCCGTGTTGCTGGAAAATCATCCCGACTCGCCCATTCCGCTGTTGTGGATCGCCACCGCTGCCGGCCTGCAAACCTACAACGGTCGCGCCTGGCAGGATGTCAGCCAGCCGGCCAAAGGGGTGGTCAACCGTCCGGCGCATGCGCTGGTGTTGGATGCGCAAGGCACCTTGTGGGTGGGCAGCGACAGTGGCCTCAACTGGCGCACTGTTCAAGGCGAGTGGCAGGCGCGCAGTCTGGACAATCAGGCCGTGCTGTTTGTCGCGCCCGACGGCCAGGGGGGGGCCTATGTCGGCGTGGAAAATGCTGTCTGGGTGTGCAGCCAGGCCGCCTGCAATCAGGTCGTTCGTCTGAACGACATCATTCCCGGCAGTGTGATGCGCGCTCTGCTCTATGACCGGCAGGTTGTCTGGATCGGCACATCAGGGGGGCTGATCCGCTTTGCGCCGCAGCAAAGCGCCCGGCCATTCCGCGTGCTGGGCGGTCTGGAAAGCAGCCAGATCAACAGCCTGGCCATAGACACAACTGGGCGTCTGTGGGTCGGCAGCGACGCCGAAATTGTCTGCTTTGATCGCAGCCTGGAGCTGACGCAGCGTTTCAATCCGGCCGATTCGATGCTGCCGCCGCCCGACTCGCTGCCCAACCGCGCCGACGCGGCCACTGCTCGCCCGGTCAACCCGGTGCGTGGTCTGGCCGCCGACCGGCAGGGGCGGATGTGGGCGGCCACCGACGCCGGCCTGCTCAAATGGGACCTGCGTTGGGAAAGCTGGCCCTCTCCGCCAGACCGCTGGCAAAATATCTCTTTCAGATCGGTCAACGCCCCCAAGAGCGCGCTGACCAATCTGTGGGCTATGTCCGATGGCCTGATCTGGACGGCCAGCAAGGACGGGTTGAGCGTGTTTGACGGCAGTTGGGAGACATTTCTGTCGTCGGAGCTGGTTCGTTCCGACGAAGCCATGATGGTGATGCGCGCCCAGACGATGCAGTCTATGTCGCCGTCGTTCGTTCAGGTCAATGATGTGGTTCAGGATCCCACCAGCGGGGTGATCTGGGCGGCCACCAGTCACGGGGTGATGCACTATAGCCCTTTTGCCGACCGGTGTGACCGCATCTGGACAACTGCCGACGGCCTGCCGTCCGACAATGTGCGCGTGCTATTGCGCGACGAGACCAACGGAGCGATGTGGGCCGGCACGTTTGACGGTGGTGTCAGCTATTATGATCCGCGCAGCGACCGTTGGACGCAAAACTGGGACATGACCGATGGCCTGGTGAGCAATGACATTCGGGCGATGGTGCGCGATGCCAACACCGGCGAGGTGTGGGTGGGCAGCTATGGCGGCGTCAGTTATTATCACCCGGAACAAAAACGCTGGCTGCCGACCGGCCGGCTCGACCCGGACCGCGCCGTGCTGTCGCTGGCGCTCAACACCGTCAATCAAGAACTGTGGGCCGGCACCGACGATGGTGTGTGGCATTATGATCCCAAAACCGGGCAGTGGGCGCACATTCAGGCCGATGGCCCGGCCGGGCAGGGTTACATCTGGGCGTTGGCCGTTGATCCGTCCATCGGCAAGCTGTGGGTGGGCGGCAACCAGGTTTATCAATATGACCTGTCCAATCGAACCTGGAGCAGCATCGGCGGCAGCGATGGGGCGCAAACGACCGGCAAAGTGAACGTCTTGTTTTACAAGAGCAGCACCAACGAATTGTGGGTGGGCGCCAATGATGGCCTGAAATGCTACGATCTGCGCACCGGCCGCTGGGCGCGCCTCTGGACGACCGTTGACGGGTTGGGCAATGCCCAGGTCACTGCCCTGCGGCCCGGTCTGGCCGAGAACGAGTGGTGGATCGGCAGTGGCGATGGCATCAGCCATTTTACGCCGTCGGGGTCCCGGCCATGGGGGCGGCTGGTCTGGGCCATTTCAGAGAATCAAAACCGCCTGCAAGACAGCCTGGTTCGACTGTATCGGGCGCATCAGGTTGAATTTCAATTTGAGGGAGGCAGCTTTATTGCCGCGCCCGGCGACCTGCGTTATGGCTATTATTTGCACGGCCTGGAAGATGAGCTCCATTGGACGACATCTGACAAGACTGTGGCCACCTATACCGACTTGAAATACGGCGAGTATGCCTTCAAGCTGCGGGTGCAAGACCGCGATGGCCGCATATCGGATGAGCAATTTTATACCCTCAATGTGTCCTTTTGGCCCGGTCCTGGCTTTGTAGACAGCTTGCTGCGTTGGAGCGGTGTGCTGGGCGGTCTGTTGATCGTTTTGATCGCCCTGTATGTCCTGCGCGGCTATCCGGCCTATGCTATCAGTTGGGGCGCGGCGGCGGCGCAGCCATTGCAGCAGTTGGTTGCTCTGGTGGCTCCGCTGCGTGGTCCGCTCGATGTGCCGCGTGTGCAGATTGCTTTGAAAAAACGGCAGGCTTTTACCAGCGACGAGCAGGTGCAAAACGCGCTCGATGCCTTGCTGCGTCAGCGCATGCTCCAGCGCAAGGGCGGCAGCCTGGCTTTTGCCCACCCATTGGCGGCTTGGCTGCATCGCCTGCAAAATCTGCGCCGCGTGGACACATTGGCCGAGGCCGTGCGCAGCCGCCATCCGCTTTATGCCGGCGCGCGGCTGTTTTTTACGCAGGCCGGTTTTGAACTGCGCGAGATGGGGCCAGAAGATTTTATGCTGATTCCCCCGCCCGATCATCCGCAGGCCGGCTATGGGGCCATTTATACCTATGTCATCGCCGATCATCCGCCCGAAGGCGATGATTTTGAAGAGGTGGCCAATACGGCTTTTCAAGAATACGGGCGCGAGGCGGCGCATCGCCTGGCTTTTGTGATCAGCAACCGCCGCCCCACGCCCGGAGCCCGTTTTCGTTTGTACGAGATTCGGCAGCGTTGGGGCCTAGCCATCATCAGCCTCGACAGCGAACTGTTTGGGCAGGTCAAGCCCAATATGCCGGCGGTGCAGATTTTGGCCACGCAAATTGACCAGGCCACCGGCCGGCAAAACCTCTATGCCATCAGCGGCCCTGTCAGCGACGACCTGGGCTTTTTTGGCCGCGAGACCGTCTTGCAGCAGTTGATTGACCTGGTGGACGCCGGTCAGCCAGTGGGCATTTTGGGACTGCGCAAGACAGGCAAGACCTCGCTGGTGCAGCGGTTGCAAGGGCGGCTGTCGGCGCGACGGGTGATTGCTTCGGTGGACACGCAGGGTACGGCGCGCCAACAGGGCGTGACCCCGTTGTATGTCGAGATCATTCGTGCCTTTGCCATGCACATCGAACAGTATCGTTTTGGACTGACCCGTACCATGCCGCCGTTAAACCTCTGGCCGCCGCCGCGCGTGCTGCTGTCGCTGCCGCAGGCGGCGCAATACTTTGTGACCGACCTGGCTCTGCTGCATCAGCACATTGGCGGCGATGAGCGGCTGCTCTTGATCATAGACGAGGTGGATCGCCTCTTGCCGGCCGGCAACGATCCTGGCTATGAGGGATTTTCGACCTTTTTCGGGCAGTTGCGGGCGGCCAATCAAGGCACCCGCCAGCTCGATTTCATTCTGATCGGGGTGGATCCGGCTTTTAACCGCCGCGACCGTTGGGGTGAGCGCGATAACGAGTTGTATCAGGCTTTACGCGAAATCTGGATGCCGCCGATGCCGGCTGACGCAGCATCCGAAATGATTCAGAGCATCGGCTTTCAGATGGGCATCCAATACACGCCCGATGCGCTCGACCTGATTGTACGAGCTAGCGGCGGGCAGCCGTTTGTGACGCGCCAATTGTGCAGCCATATCGTGCGCCCGCTGATTGACCGCGCGCCGGTGACGATCCAGGCCGAGCAGGTGCAGTTGGGCATCGAAGAATATATCTATTTGCCCGAATCGTATCTGACCGAATTGTGGCGGGCGCGTTTGGATGAGGCGCAGCGAGCCATGTTGGTGCGCCTGGCCCTGGCCGACGCACCGCTGCCGCGCATGGCCTTGCTGCCACCCGATCAGCGACACGAGGCTTTGTCCATCTTGGGTGTGCTGCAAGAGCGCACTTTGATTGCCTATCAAGATGGGGGGTATGTGCTGAGTTGGGGTGTGTTGCGACAGTGGATCCGTTGGATCGAATTGGGGTTGGAGGATTGATCAGACTGCTATGTCCGAGTTGACCATAAACCAAAATCCTTATAACTATCACCTGCCGGTGCAAACCGACGCCATGTTTTTCGGCCGCGCCCAACTGCTGACCGATCTGATGGTCGGGCTGGCTCAGCCCAGTCCTCTGTCGGCGGCGGTGTTTGGCGGGCGGCGCTGCGGCAAGACCAGCCTGTTACGCAAACTGGAGCGCGACCTGGTCGCCCAACCCGTGCGTGGCGATTATCGGCTGGCGCCGTGGTATTATGACCCGCAGGCTGGCTATCCTATCGCTTCCAGCGGCGATTTTTTTGCACTGGTGCTGGACATGTTGCGCCAAAACCTGGCCCCAAATCAGGCCGCTCCGCCTGTTTTTCAGGCGGCTGCGGCGGCTTTTCAATCTGCTTTGCGTCTGGGGCCGGCGCGCGCCTTTGAAGCCGGTTTTGCCGTTCTGGCTCCTTTGCAAGATCGGCCCATTCGCCTGGTGTTGTTGATGGACGAGGCCGAAATCTTGTTCAAGGCCTCATGGGGCAGCGACCTGCGTCCCAACCTGCGTAGCCTGCTCAGCAATTCGCCTATCGCCAACAACCTGGCTCTGGTGATGGCTGGCTCAACCGCATTTCACACCCAGGTGGCCGAAAAAGACTCGCCGCTGGAAAACATCCTCACCCGCTACAGCCTGACCGGCCTGACCCGTGAAGAGACAATGGACCTGGCCTGCCGACCCACTCGTGGACACCTCTCATCCGACTCGGCCCAAGAGGTGTGGACACAAACCGGCGGACATCCCTGCCTGGTTCAGTTTATCTTGCACGAGCTGTGGCAAGACCTGCCCGATGTCACTCCTGCTGATGTGCAGGACGTGGCGGCGCATTTTGGCGAGCGGACAGATCATTTTGAGCGGTGGTATGCGGCCTTGCCGCCGCCGGCCGGTTCGCTGTACGGCTGGCTGGCCGATCAGCCCGGCGCGGTCTCGTATACCGACATTCGCCGTGCTTGGCTCGATCAAGACAGCAGCAGCGTGCAGCGCGCCCTCGACGCGCTGTCTTATCACGGCCTGATCCAGATCATCGGGCGCGGCCGCCGCACCCAATATGCCGTGTCCGGCTCAATGTTCCGCGACTGGTATCGCAGCAGCCAGGTCGGCCCGGTGGCGCCAACCGGCCCGGCCGTGGCCGCGCTGCCGTCGGCTCCGGCTGTCGAGGCGCCGGCCTGTGAGGGGTTTGATGTCGAGATTGAAACGCGGGCGGCCAATCTGTACGAAATCCAGGTTTTGCAGTCGCCGGTAGGGTCGCTGCGCAGCACGCCCACCCGCAGTACCGAGTCGTCGCTGCCTGCCGGCGACGAGTGGACGGCCATGCTGCGGCGCGTTCGGGTGGGCGATGTGGACGCGGCCATGTTGAGCGAGGTGGGGCGGCAGTTGCGGCAGTTCTTGTTTCCGCCACCGGTGTGGGCGGCGTGGACAGCCAGCCGCGAGACGGCGCGCGCCCGCGAACGAGGTCTGTGTCTGCGCCTGCGCCTGCATCAGCCCGAACTGTCCAGCCTGCCCTGGGAGCTGCTTTATGATGAGAACAGCGACCAGTTTTTGACCCTGTCGCCGCGCACGCCGCTGGCGCGGGTGCTGCCCGGCGCGCTTCAATCGCTGCCGGGCCGGCCGACTCTGCCATGGCGGCTGTTGGTGGTTTCGGCGTCACCGCAAGACCGCCCGCTGCTCGATGTCGCCCGCGAGCAAAACATGATTTTGCAGGTGGTCAATCCCCTGGTGGCGGCCGGTCGTTTGCGGGTGGAATGTCTGCCTCATGCCACGCCGCCTGCGCTGCTCGATGCGTTGCGGCGCGGCTGGCACTGGCTGCATTGGATCGGCCACAGCGAATACGACAGTGCCTCGGGGCGGGGCGCTCTGATTTTGGAGAACGCCGACGGGTCCAGCGCGCGGCTGGATATAGACACGCTGCGTCACCTGCTGCCCGAAGCGATGGAGCAGGCCGGCGTTCAACTCGAGGTGGTGCTGCTCAACGCCTGTTCGACGGCGCAGGTGGGGTTGTTGCCCGGCACGCGCGGCCTGGCGCAAACCCTGGTGCAGGCCGGCATCCCCACCGCTGTGGGCATGTCTCGGCCCATCGCCGACCATAGCGCGCGGGCTTTGAGCGAGGGTTTTTATGGCGCATTGGTTCAAGGCTGGCCATTGGCCGCTGCCGTAACCGAGGGACGCCGTCGGATGATGCTGGAAAGTGGGCTGCACAGCGGCGATTGGGCCGCGCCGTTGCTGCTGATGCGCATGCCGGGAGTGTGATGGGATCATTTGAATGGAGGGCCGAGGGCCGTATGGATTTGATCGGACAGATGTTGGGCGAATATCAAATTGTCAAAAAAATAGGCAGTGGCAGTATGGCCGAGGTGTACAAAGCCTATCAGGCCAGCATGGATCGTTTTGTGGCGATCAAGATATTTTCGGCGGCTTGGGGGCGCGATGAGGCATTTCGTGACCGGCTGACTCGCGACGCGCGGGCTATGTCTCAGTTGTATCACTCCAACATTCTGACCGTTTGGGGCGAGGGGGAGCATCACGGACGACCTTTTATCGTGATGGAATATGTCGAATCGCCCGTCTTGGCGCAGCAGATGGGCAGGCCGTTTGCCGTTGCCGACGCCGTAGATATGGCATGTCAGATCGGCGATGCCCTGGCCTATGCCCATCGGCGAGGTATCTGTCATGGTCATCTCGATCCCAAACACATTTTTATGCTGCCCGGCAACCATCCGCTGCTGGCCGATCTGGGTATGGCGGCGATCAAGGAAAACTGGTTGGGGCTGACGCGTGGCGGTGCGCTGACCGGCGCACCCGGCTATTTGTCGCCGGAGCAGGGGCAAGGCCTGGGAGCCGATTATCGCTCTGACATTTATGCCTTGGGCGTGCTGCTGTACGAAATGCTCACCGGACGATTGCCCTATCAGGCCGAATCGTTGCAGGCGATGGTGGTCAAGCAAATTGTCGAGCTGCCGCCGCCGCCGCGCCAGATACGTCCAGATGTGCCTCCAGGTCTGCAAGAGATCATCCTCAAAGCTCTGTCTAGCGCGCCCCAAGACCGCTTTGGCAGCATAGCCGATATGGTGCGGGCGATCAAGGCGGTGATGGCCCCGCCAGAGCCAGAGCCACAACCTGCTTCTCAGGTGATCGATCTGGAGCTAGAACCCCGGCGTATACCGGGCCGGCCGCCGTCGGCGCGCCGTATTCGCCCGACAATCTGGCTGCTGGGAGGTGCGGGGTTGCTGTTGATTTTGCTTTTGGTGTGGGGCATTCCGACCTTCCTGGGGCGGTCGGCCGGGCATCCGACCGGGCTGCCGGCAGCGGCAACCGACATGCGCCCGTTCACCGCACTGCCGTCGCTGACCGCTGTGCCATCGGCGTCGCCGACCTACCCGCCTACCCCGTTGCCCACCCTGACGCCAACGGTGACACCCACGCCGTCGCCCACGTGGACCTGGACGCCAACGCCGTCGCCGACGCCGACTATGCCCCCTACAGCCGCCCCTTCGCCGACGCCGACATCTACGCTGCCGCCCACGCCGACCTCGACGGCGACCCCGTCACAGTGGGCGGTGGCTAACCTGGCCTCGACCATTTTTATCGAGCCGCGTGGCGATGCGACCCAGGTGGGCGTGGTGGGGCAAAACGAGTCGGTGCCGATTTTGGGGCGGGCCAATGAGGCCCGGTATGGTCGCTGGCTCTATGTGCGCAACGGCGCCGGCGTGACCGGGTTTGTCTTTGCACCGCGTTTCACCTTTGCAGTCAATTGGGATGCGCTGCCCGTGATCGAGCCGGGCCAGGCCGTGCCGACCAGCACCCCAACGCCGGCCCGGAATTGAAAATGTCAAGATGGCGGTGGATCGGCATGGGGCGCAGCTTGGGCCGCGACGCGCGCCTGCTATTGGCCGTGTCGGGCATGCTGGCAGTCAGCTTTTTCGGCGTGCAAATGCTGCTCAAAGTGCTATATGTGCTGCGGCTGGGTTATGGGCTGGAATTTGTGGGCTGGTTCAACGCGGCCAGTGCGTTCACCTATATGGGGATGGGGTTGCCCAGCGGCGCCTTGGGCAATCGTTATGGCACGCGGGCGATTATGGGGGTCGGCAGCCTGGCCATTGTGGCCGGTATGTGTCTGTTGCCACTGGCCGAGCAGGTGATGGGGGCGACGCCTTGCGCGGCGCAGGGCGCGTGGCTGATCGGGGCGCACATGGTTCTCACTGCCGGCTGGTCCATGTTCAACGTCAACCTGGCTCCGGCTTTGATGGCGGCCACAACGGCGCAAGAGCGCGGCAGCGCGTATGCCTTGAACGGTGCGTTGACGGGGTTGGGCAGCCTGTTGGGCACCGTGTTTGGCGGAATGTTGCCCGATTGGTTTGCGCGGTGGTTGGGGCAGACTTTGGATGACCCATCGCCTTATCGGCTGGGGCTATGGGTGAGCGCGGTGTTGAGCGTGGCGGCCATCGTTCCCTTGATCTGGGTTCGGTCGGCGGCTGCGGTCGCTACGACAGGCGAGGCCAGGCCGCACAGCCCCTTTCCCCTGCTGCCGGTGGCCTGGATGATGTTGTACATCTATTTGCGGCATGCCGGCTGGGCCACCTGCCAGGCCTTTTACAACGCCTACCTGGATACCGATCTGTGCCTGCCGGTTTCGACCATTGGCCTGATCACCGGCGTGGGGCAGTTTGCGGCCATGATCGCTTCGCTGCTCACGCCTCGTCTGGCGGCGCGGCGCAGCCACGGCTGGATGTTGATCATGACCACGCTGGGCATCGCCGTCAGCCTGATCCTGCTGGCCTGGCCGCATTGGACGGCGGCCAGCGGAGGCGTTTGGGGTGTTTTGGTGCTGTCAGCGGTGTGGATGCCGGCCCTGCAATCGTTTCAGATGGAATTTGTCTCTGCCGAATGGCGCACGCTGGCTTATGGCGCAGTTTCGATGGCCATGGGGTTGGGCTTTGGCTCGATCAGCCTGGGCGGCGGCTATCTAGCGGCGGCATGGGGCTACCGCAGCCTGTTCCTGCTCGGCGCTGGCCTGAGCGTGGCTGGCGCCGCAGTCATGTGGGGCATCACCCGTCGCTTTGGCCCACCCACCCATAACGTGTAGGGGCAGGTCTTATGCCTGCCCCCCGATGGGCGTGTAGGGGCAGGTCTTATGCCTGCCCCTATAGGGCAAGGGCAAGCCTTGCCCCTACAGACGGGTGGTTTTATAGGCGGCCTTGCCCGGCCAGACTGCCGATGCGCCCAATTCGCGTTCAATGTCCAGCAGACGGTTGCGGTCGGCGGCGCGCGCCTGCCCGGCGTTGAGACCAACGGCAAAATCGCCGATGCTGATCTGGTCGCCGCGGCTGCCGCACGGGTGAACGTTATAGCCATTGCTCAGGGCCAGGCGGCAGGCGGCCAGTGCCTCGCTGACCGTGCCGACCTGAGTCACCTTTAACACCATCGAGTTGGCCGCGCCGCAGGCGATGCCCTGCCGCAGCCGCTCAATGTTGGTCGTAAACAGATCGTCGCCCACGACTTCGATGCCCAACTCTCGGGTGGCGATGGCATGTCCCTCAAAATCCTCTTCGTGTAACGGGTCTTCCAAATTGACAATGGGATAACGATGCACCCATTGTTTGAGCAGTTCGAGCACCTCGTCTCGGGTTTTCTCGCCCGGCCCAAACAACCCCACGTAACGGTCTATTTCTGGCTCGTAATAACAGTCGGCGGCGCAGTCAAAATAAATGCCCACCTGCCCTTCATCGCCGCAGCGCACGATGCTTTCGGTCATAATGTCCAGCAGCTCCTGGTCGTGGGCGATCACCCCGGCCAGGCTGGTCGAGTGATAGGCCGGCTGATAGGTGTCGGGGTAGCGGGCGCGCAACAGATTTTTGACCTCTTGAGCGCAGCGCCAGCTCATCTCTATCGCTCTGGAATAGCTGCCCGCGCCATAGGCGGCAAATTCATAGCTGGGCTTGAACCAGCGCGATTGGCCCGGATCGCGGTATCGCCCACCGGTGCCAATGCCGACGATGGGGATGGGCATGGTGCAGGCGTTGACGCCGCCGATGTAGCGATACAGCGGCAGATGGACGCTGTGGGCGGCCGCATCGAGGGCGGCCAGCGACACGCCGACGATGGCATTGGCGCCCAGTCGCGCCTTGTTGGGTGTGCCATCCAGCTCGATCATCAGGCGGTCAATCTCGCCCTGGGCAGTCACATCCAGGCCGCGCAGGGCCGGGCCGATGATGGCATTGATGTTTTCGGCGGCACGGCGCACGCCCAGTCCATTGTAACGCTCCCCTCCATCCAGCAAAAAGGCCGCCTCGTGTGCGCCGGTCGAGACGCCAGATTCAGGCGTCGAAACACCCTGCGCGCCGGTGTCGGTGGTGACGGTGACGCGCAGCGAGAGCAGGCCGCGTTGGGCAAAAATTTCTTCAGCGTGGACATTTTGAATTTTGGCAACCATTTTGTTGTCTCCTTATTCGCAGGCGATTGCGCGCACAACGCCCACATCCGGCTCGACCCACACACCGCCGTCAATCTCATCGCCGTTGCGCCGGCGGTCTATCACAAACTGACCGCCGACATCGAAGTGACCTTCGTCTATGCTGACATAGTGTGCCTGGCGGGTGAGCATAAAGGTGCTGGACAGGGTGGCATCGCGCATTTGCTCCGGCGGCAGCAGCGGGCGTAAATAGAGCCGATAGCCGCCGCCGATCAGGTAAAACTCGTTGCGGTTGGCTTGAAAGATCAGCCCGCGCCCGCGTTGAGGGCCGGACTGCGGCTGGGCGGCCACGCGCGGCGGCATATGCCGCCAGTCTTTGGGCATCCAATGGCCCTGATCGTCGCTAAAATCTACCAGCCCCAGCCAGCCATCCAGGTAAAGCGGGATGGCGCCCAGGTTTTCTTCTTGCACCACCGCATGGATGCGGCCGCTGCCCTGGTATTGCAGCAGCAGCGGAACGACCGCCACCGCGCAGCGAAAACTATCGGCCAGCGGCTGAAATTCGGGACGCAGGCTGCCATCTGCCGCCACAATGTGTTCGATGGCGAAAAAGGCATAGCCCACAGCATCATAGTCGGCCAGGGCGCGGAACATCAACCAGGGGTTCGAGCCACCCGGCGCCGATTCGGGGACAAAGAGCGGATTGTCGGGGCGGTTGTAGGCGGCACACATGGCCTCGTATCCGCGCGAATCGCCGACGTAAATGTCGGGGGCGATCAGGTCAATGTGCGGAGTGAACCACTTGAAAATGTCCAGCACCTTGCTCACCGCTCCGCCGGATGGATAACTCTCGCCCGGCACGCGCCAGCCGCCTTCACCCAACCAGACGTTGATATACATCGGTATGTCATAGACTGCTTTGCCGGCCTCAGCGATGCGGTCAATATAGGTGGCGATGCTCCAGGCGGTCAGCAGTTCGCCGCCAGTCGCGCCAAACACCTCGCCCCAACTGCCGCAGGTGTGACTGCCGGCCTGCTGCCACAGCTCATAAATGCGCCCCTGTCCGGCAGCCTGGATGCGTGCCAGCAGTTCGGTCGGCACCGCGCTGTCAAAGGCAGCCTGCCCGGTGGGACCATAGTCGCGGTCGCTGCCCAAGATGCCCGGCTCATTTTCCACCTGCAAGGCGATGACCGTTCGTTCGTCACTGTCGTGTTCCTTCAGATGGCGGCACAGGGCCACAAAGGCTTTTTGGTCGGCCAGGAGGTTTTCCGGGCAGTGTGAGGACAGCACCCAGGTGCTTTTGCCGGTAGAGGCGATTACCCGCTGGAACCGCTGCGGGTTGGTCTTGACCCAGGCCGGGGCATAGTCCATGTCGCCGTTCTTCCAGGTGGCAAACCAGAGCAGCACCAGGCGGATGCCGTCTTGCCGGGCGCGGGCCAGTAGCGCGTCTACACTGGCCCAATCAAAGCGGCCCTCTTCTGGCTCGATCTGCTCCCAATAAACAGGGATTTCCAGCGTGTTGCCGTGAATCAGTTGCACGGCTCGAAAAGCTGTGTCCGCTTCGGCGATGTGATAGCCGCTGGAATTGCGCGCCTGTCCGCCGATGGGGAAAAAGGGCTGCCCGTTGATCGTAAAAGGACGCTTGACTTGAGACATTAGACATTTCCTTTCTTGACTTGAAAAAAAGACGATTCATCACGTTGGTTAGAGTGGTGCAAAAGGGCAGGTGGTTACAATTGGCGGATGCTCACTTGACAGAAGCACGGTTTCGGCGCATAATCCGCACATCCCTTCTTTTGATCCCCATTTTCTGCAAAGGAGCTGACATGAAGCTGGATTACAAAAAGACGTTTTTGATCGGTTTCGGCTTTTTCGGCATTTCGGTGATGTGGAAGCTGTACAACGATTATGTGCCGATCTTTTTGCAGGCCGGCGATCCGCTTTTTGACGCCGGCCTGTCGGCGCAGACGGCCGGGTTTGGCCTGAGTGCATTTTGGGCCGGGGCGATTATGACGCTGGACAATGTGGCGGCCCTGTTTTTGCTGCCGCTGATCGGCCTGTGGAGCGACCGTCTGTGGACGCGCTTTGGCCGGCGGATGCCCTTTATCCTGGCCTGCACTCCTGTTGCCATTGTCTCGTTTGTGTTGATCCCTCTGGTGGTCAAGGCCATTCCTCTCGCAAACAGCGGCAATCTGGACCTGTTGATGGGAACGTTTATCTCGTTTGTGCTGGCGATTGGCCTCTTTTTGCTGTCTATGGCCTGTTTTCGCACGCCGGTGATCGCTTTGATGCCTGACCTGACGCCTTCACCACTGCGCTCGCAGGCCAATGGGGTGATCAACCTGATGGGCGGTGTCGGAGGGATTATCGCCGCGCTGGCCGGAGCCTGGTTGTATGGCCTGGACAAGACGCTGCCGTTCATTATTTCCGGCGTGCTGCTGGCTGCGGCCGTGGCCGTGCTGTGGCTCACCATCCGCGAGCCGCGGCACCTCGATGCGCAGGTGACGGATGAACGGGTAGGGATTCGGCAGTCGCTTCGGGCTTTGCGCGGCGAGCGCGGGCGCAGCTTGCTGCTGCTCTTGCTGGCGATTTTTGCCTGGTTTGTCGGCTATAACGCTGTGGAGACGTTTTTTACCTCGTATGGTGTCAATGTGCTGCACATCCCCGAAAACCGCGCCTCGCTGATCTCGTCCATCTCGTTTATCGCCTTTATCGCCTTTTCTATCCCCAGCGCCATGATCGCCGTACGGTTGGGCCGCCGCAAGACTATTATCGCCGGGCTGTTGATCTTTGCCCTGCTGTTGATCGTCTGCTTTTTTGTCCCCAACCTGATCGTGGTGGCTGCGGCGTTGGGGCTGGGCGGCGTGGCCTGGGCGTTGGTCAACATCAACTCGCTGCCGATGGTGGTGGACACGGCGCCGTCGGATGTGGGTATTGGCACATTTACCGGGCTGTATTATGTGGCCTCGCAGTTGGCGGCCATTGTCGGTCCCATCCTCAACGGGGCGATCATTGATCTGGCCGGGCGAAATTACAACATGATTTTTATTGTGACGCCGGTCTTTTTTGTGCTGGCTGCGCTGTGCATGCTGGGCGTCACTCGCGGCGAAGCACGTTCTTCTGGCTCGCTGACCGAGGCACTAGAAGCGGTCGGCGAGGCCGACATGTAGGAGGTCAAAATGGAATTTGCTCAACTTGTTCAGGCTCGTTACAGTGTGCGCGCCTATCGGCCTGATGCGGTAGACGAGGACGTGCTGCGGCAGGTGTTGGAAGCGGCTTGCCTGGCCCCCACAGCTGCCAATCGTCAGCCATTTCAGATCATCATGGTGCGCACGGCCGGGCGCGAGGCCGAGCTGCGGCGCGTCTATGGCGCCGATTGGTTTACCCAGGCTCCGCTGGTAGTGTGCATTTGCGGCATTCCGGCGCAAGGCTGGACGCGCCGCGATGGCAAGAATTACACCGATGTGGACGTAGCCATTGTGATGGATCACCTGATTTTGGCGGCGGCCAATTTGGGGCTTGGCACGTGCTGGATCGGCGCCTTTGATGCGCAGGCGGCCCGCGAGGTGTTGGGTTTGCCGGACGGCGTAGAACCTATCGTCTGGACGCCGCTGGGCTACCCGGCCGATCAGCCGCGCCCCAAAAAGCGCAAGTCGCTGGCCGAAATGGTGCGTTACGAACGCTGGTAGGGTTGTCGCAGCTGCCGCATCGCCAGGGGCAGCGCAGGCACAAGGTCGCTGGCCAGCAGGCCCGCGCTGCCCATCTGCACCGCCAGCATGTGTCCGGCCAGGCCGTGCAAATAGGCCCCGCACACTGCCGCATCGAACGGTGGCAGGCCTTGCGCCAACAGTCCTACAATGGCTCCGGCCAACACATCACCGCTGCCGGCCGTGGCCAGGGCCGGGTTGGCAAAGGGCAGCACCGTGGTCCGACCATCCGGCGCGGCGATGACGGTGTGCGCACCTTTGAGAACCACAATCTGTTGCCACAGCCTGGCTTGTTCGGCGGCGACGGCGATGCGGTCGGCGGGCATGGGGCAGCCCATCAACCGTGCCATCTCGCCGGGATGCGGCGTGAGGATGCTGTCCGGCGGTACGCGCTCCCACCATTTTTCGACCAGGGCCAATGCGTTGAGGGCATCGGCGTCTATGACCAGCGGTGGCAAGGCCACCTGGTCGGGCGATGGGTCCTGGTCGCGCCGAAAACCGATGCGCTGCGGGGCGTTGTTGAGCATGCCGAACAGCCGATGAATCAACTCGACTGTCTCCTTGTCCTGGCCCAGCCCCGGACCAATCAGCAGGGCCGAGTAGGCCGGCAGTTGTTCGCTCAATACGCGCAGGGCTGCGGCATTGACCACGCCCATGCTGTGCGGCAAGACGATAAAAGTGGCTTCGGTCAGTCTGGCGGCCAGAATGGGGTGCAATGGCTGCGGCGGGGCCAATGTCACCAGGCCAGCACCCACTCGCGCCGCGGCCGCCGCAGCCAGATAGGGCGCGCCGACATAGTTGACCGACCCGGCCACGACCAGTGCCTTGCCAAATGTGCCCTTGTGGGCGTCGAGCGGGCGGGCAGGCAGCCTGGCGGCCACGTCGGCGGCGGTAGCTATCTCGATGGGCAGGGCGCGGCTCAGGTCGGGGGAAATGCCAATGTCAGCCACCACCAACTCGCCGATCAGCCCGGCAGCCGGAAAGCCGAACAATCCTCTTTTGGGGGCGGCAAATGTCACCGTCAGGTCGGCGGGCAGGGTGAGCGGGTCAGCGGCGGCGGTATCGCAGTGAATGCCGCTTGGCACGTCTACGGCCACTACCAGAGGCAGGCACGGCGAGCCGTTTTTGCCGCCGGACGGGGGCAGCAGGGTTAGCGGCGAAAGAGTCGGCCTGCGCCGCTCTAGCTCTTGATGCACCGTGCGCAACATGTCGGCCAGGTCGCCTTTGATGGGGCGCGAGGCGCCGGTGCCGAGCAGGGCATCCACAATCACGTCGGCGCCTTGCAGGGCTTTGCGCAGCGTTTTTCCACCATCACCGTCCAGGCAGACACAAGGGATACTGCGCTCTTGGATGGCTTTGATTTGCACGTCATCGGCAGGGCGAGGTTTCCACAGGTAGCAGACTACCTGCGCGCCCATTTCTTTGAGGCGGCGGGCGGCTACCAGGCCATCGCCGCCGTTGTTGCCCGGCCCCACCAGAACCAGGACGATTTTGCCTTTGACCGGCAGGCGTTCCTGGATGGCGGCGGCAACCGACTGACCGGCCAGTTCCATCATGGTGGCATACGAGTGGCCGCTCTGATCGGCGGCCTGTTCCAATTCGCGCATCTCTTGCACTGTGAGCAGTTTCATCTCTTTTCCCCTTTCCAGATGGGGCGAGTATACCACAACCCGCATGAATCGCCAAAGAATGGAGGTGTTGCATGCACGCGCTAGACATCATTGTCAAGAAACGCGACGGCGGTGAGCTGTCGGAGCAGGAAATAGATTTTTTCATTCAGAGCTATACCCGTGGCGAGATTCCCGACTATCAGGCGGCAGCCTGGGCGATGGCTGTCTTGTTTCGCGGCATGACCCGTCAGGAGACCATTCATCTGACCATGAGCATGGCCCGCTCTGGCGATATGCTGGACCTGCACGATGTGGCCGATTGGGTGGTAGACAAGCACTCGACCGGCGGCGTGGGCGACAAGACCACGCTGGTGGTGGGGCCGCTAGTGTCGGCGTGTGGGCTGCCGGTGGGCAAGATGAGCGGGCGAGGGTTGGGGTTCAGCGGCGGCACGCTGGACAAGCTAGAGGCGATACCCGGATATAACGCATTTTTGAGCATCGAACAATTCAAAAAACAATTGTGCGAGGTGGGGCTGGTGGTGGCCGGACAGACTCATTCGCTGGCTCCGGCCGACGGCAAGTTGTATGCCTTGCGCGATGTGACCGGCACGGTGCCGGCGTGGCCGCTGATCGCCAGTTCGGTGATGAGCAAAAAGATCGCCGCCGGCGCCGACGCCATTGTGTTGGATGTCAAAGTGGGGCGCGGAGCCTTTATGAAGACGCTGCCCGAAGCCCGTCAACTGGCGCAGATCATGGTCGAGATCGGCCAGGGGGTGGGGCGGCAGACTGCGGCGATCATTTCGGACATGAACCGGCCGCTGGGTCGGGCGGTGGGTAATGCCCTGGAGGTGGTCGAGGCGGTGCAAACGCTGCGCGGCCAGGGCCCGGCCGACTTGACCGAGCATTGCCTGATCGTGGCCGAGCAAATGTTGATCTTGGGGCGTCTGGCCGCCGACACGGCCTCGGCGCGGCAGATGTTGTTGGCTGTGCTGGCCGATGGGCGGGCGATGGCCAAGCTGGAGGCGTGGATCGCCGCGCAGGGCGGCGATGTGTCGGTGCTGGCTGACCCGTGTTTGCGATGCCCGGCGGCGGTGGTGCGCCCGGTGCTTGCGCCGCGCTCTGGGGTGGTTGCGGCCATTGACGCTTTGGAAGTGGGCATAGCGGCGCTGCATCTGGGGGCCGGGCGGCTGAAAAAGGGCGATCCGGTCAACCCGGCGGTGGGGGTGGTGTTGGAGGCGCAGGTGGGTCAGCGGGTGCGGGCCGGCGATGTGCTGTTGACCGTTCACGCTGGCGACGAGGCAGGCTGGCAGGCTGCCCGTGAGCAGCTTGAAGCTGCCTATTGCTGGGTCGATGAGGATGTGCCATCGCCGCCGCTGGTTTATGAGGTGATACGAGTGGGTTGAGCCTGTCGAAACCCGGTCTGGGTCTTGACAGGCTCGATCTGCGTATGCGGCCGTTCAGGCAAACAGGCGGCGCATGTGCTGCAAGGCGCGGGCGGCAAACTCGCCTGGTGACTCTTGAAAGCCAAACAGGTCGGCTACATAGGGGCCGGCATAGCCGATGTCGTCCAGGGCGCGGCGCACGGCCACAAAATCAATGTCGCCCTCGCCAAACATCAGGTGGCGATGCACCCGCTCGCGAATGTCTTCCAGGTGCAGATGGGCGATGGCCGAGCCGAATTGACGGATGGTGGCAGGCAGGTCGGGGTCGGTGATCTGGGCGTGGCCGATGTCCAGGTTGACCTTGAGGCGCGGCGAGTCGACGGCCTGGATCATGGTCTGCATGTCCTGGCTGCTGCCGATGACCAGCAGCGGCTCTGGCTCGATGGCCAGGGTGACGTTTTGGTCGCCGGCCAGGCGGCACAGGGTTTTCAAGCGGGCAATATGTTCTTCCCACTGGCGTGGGGCGTCGGTGGCCTTTTCGCCGTTGAGAATGAGAATGTCGGCGCCGAGCCAGCGGGTGATGGACACGGCGCGTTCCTGGTTGGCCCGCCGTTGCTCCGGCGGCTCGATGTCGCCGTGATAGCTGACCGACAGGATGGCAATACCCATACCGTCTAGCCGCTGGCAGATGTGACGGCAGCGGGCTGAGTCGAGGCTCTCCGGGCGCACGTCGGGGGCTTCCAGGCACAGTTCCAGGCCGTCAAAGCCCAGCGCGGCCAGTTCGCCGGCGGCTTGCTCGATGGGCAGACCACGAAAAACGCCGCTGCGAAATCCAAACAAGGGCATGATGAGACTCCTTTCCGTTTCAGGCCGGCCAGAGCTGCAAGCCGCCGTCTACTCGCAGCACCTGACCATGGATAAAAGACCCGGCGTCGCCGACCAAAAAGGCGACGGCCTGGGCCACTTCGATGGGCTGACTGTAGCGTTCCAGCGTGCCTTGGGTGATCATCATGGCTGGGTCGGCGGGACGGCTGGCCAAAAAGCGCGGGGTGACGGTGGGTCCCGGCGCCACAACATTGGCGCGGATGTTGTAGGGGCGCAGCATGGCGGCCAGGCAGCGAGTGTACTCGTGGACGGCGGCTTTGGCAGTGGCATAGATGGCTTCGCGAGCGCCGCCGCCGAGCCCGGCAATGCTGCCGATGTTGACGATGCAGCCCGACCGACGCTCGATCATCTCGGGAACCACCTCACGGCAGGTGAGGATACAGGTCATCAGGTTGCGATCCAGCACTGTGCGCATGTCGGCCAGCGAGATGTGAATGGCATCATTGTCTTGCGGCTTGCCGGCCTGCGGTGCACCGACACCCTGTGCGCCAATGTCGCCGCCGGCGCAGTTGACCAGGATGTCAATGCGTCCCCAGGCCTGATGAATTTCTGCCACAATTTGCTGCACCACGTCCGGGTTGGACAGATCGCCATAGACGGGCAGCGCCGGAACGCCATGCGCCTGGGCGATGGTTTGCGCGACTGCTGCCAGCGATTCGCCTTCATTCAAGGCGCGAGCAGATAGAGGAGTGGTGCCATGCACGGCCACCCAAGCGCCCAGGCTGGCCAGGTGATCGGCGATCACCCGCCCCAACCCGCGCGAGGATCCTGTCACCCAAACCGTCTTGTTTTCCAATGTTTTGTTGGTCATCCCATTCCCCTTTCTTGATGCAGACAGATTGTGCTGTGTAGAGGGTTATTGTACAACAAGGCTCTTTTTTTGACAAAGATGCCAAAAAGAATAAACAAGGAGATATTTGATGCACAACGTTGAAAAACTCCATATTGGCATTGTCGGTGCGGCTGGACGGGGGGCCAGTTTTCGCCTGGCTCTGGAGGCACATCCGGCGGCGCGCGTTCATGCTGTCTGCGATGTGCGCCAGGATGCCCTGGTACAGGCGGCTCAAGAGATGGGTGCCGCCGAAATGTACAGCGATTATCAGGACATGCTCGACCGGTCGGACCTGGACGCTGTGATCATTGGCACGCCGATGCCATTTCACGCGGAGCAGTCTATCGCCGCGCTGCAAAAAAACATCCATGTGCTGTGCGAGGTGACGGCGGCGGTGTCTATGGATGAGTGCCGCGTCTTGACGCAGGTGGCGCAGCGGTCGCGGGCGGTCTATATGATGGCCGAGAATTATACCTATATCCGCTCCAACGTGCTGATTCGCGAATTGACACGACGGGGGCTGTTTGGCGAAGTGTATTATGCCGAGGGCGAGTATATCCACGAGCTCAAAGAATTGAATGAGACCACCCCCTGGCGGCGACGGTGGCAGACGGGCATAGATGGCATCACCTATCCCACGCACAGCCTGGGGCCGATCTTGCAGTGGATGGAGGGAGACCGGGTAGTGCGGGTGTGCTGTGAGGGCAGCGGGCATCATTACCGCGACCCGCGCGGAGATTTTTATGAAAATCAAGATAGCTGTGTGATTCTGGCAAAAACAGAGCGCGGGGCATTGATCAAAATTCGCGTGGACATGCTCTCCACCCGCCCGCACGCTATGACCAATTATACTTTGCAAGGCACGCGCGGCTGCTATGAATCGGCGCGGGCGGCCGGCGAGCGGCATCGCATCTGGCTGGACGACCTGTGCCAGGATATGCACGCCTGGGGCGACCTGGTCGAGTTGGAGGCGGAATACCTGCCGGACATGTGGCGCCATCCGCCGAATGGTGCGCTTCAGGCCGGACACGGCGGCGGAGATTATTTTGAGGTGTGTGACTGGCTCGACAGCATCCTGAACGGCGCGCCCTGCCCCATCGGCATCCACGAGGCGATGGATATGACCTTGCCCGGCCTGATCAGCCAGCAGTCTGTTCTTCAAGAGGGAGCGTGGCTGGAGGTGCCGGATTCGCGGGCGTGGTGATCGGATTATGACTCGAACAGGATGGGGACACCCCATTCGGCCGCGTGCCCCTGCCTGTGCAAATAGATGCGTCGTCGCGCCGCGGCTACAGCTTCGCAGACCGAGTGGCTGCTCAGCCAGTCGTGATAGAATTGACGCGCAAACTCGACGGCGGCGTCATCCGAGATGGCAAATCGCATACCGATGACCGATGGCACGCCGCGCAGGGCCAACTGCCCGGCCATGCCGTACAAGGCGGCCGGCGAGTCGCTGCGCGCGCCGTCGGCGGTCTGGCAGGCGTTCAAAAAGACGATGCGGATCATTGGCCCACACTCGCCCAAAATCAGGCGGGCCAGCCGTTCGCCATCTACCGGGTCGGCGCGGCCATAGGCATCTTGCAAATAGAACACGCTTTGCAGCCATTCCGGGTTCCAGGCCCCATGCCCTACCAGGTGTAAAGCCTGGATGGATTGTGAATGAAGCGCATCGTAAAGTGTTTCTCGCGTGGCACGTTCCAACACGCGCACCTGAACGGATTGATCCTGAACGGCCTGTTGGATCAGTTGAATTTCGTGTTCGATCTGTAGAGGGGGCAGGTCTTGCGGCTGGGCCGACACCACCAACAGACAGGCCTGATGGTGGAGGCGGGGAAACGAATGGCTGCGAATGATCGGAATATGGCGGGTCAGGCGGCATTGCGGCGACAGGTTGACAAACTCTTGACGGTCTGTGTCATAAAGATACTCCCACAGCCAGCTAAAGATCGAGTCAGGCCCGGCCAGGCCGGTCATGTCGGTACTCAATTCGATCTTGAGCGATTGGTCGGTGGTCAACCGGTCTTGAGAACGACGCAGCAGTTCAAGGCCGATGGAGCCGTTTTGAAACAGGGCGCCAAACAGCGTGCTGCCGATGTGTTTGGCTTCTCGCTCGCCGGGTGTCTGCGACATCAGGCATTGTTGATCCAGGTCACGGCGCGGCATGTCCAGGCCGTGCTGCCCGGCCGGCGCGTGGATGGTGATTGGATAAACGTCGCCGATGGGCGCGCTCACATGCACCCGCAGGCTCTGGTTGGTCAGTCGAGAGTGTTTGGGGGGAGCAGATTCGATGGCCGAGCGCACCGCGCTGCCAAAAGCGCGAAAATCGAACGAGTCTTTTTCGATAAAGTCCTTGACCAGAAATTCGGTAAAAGCCTGCCGCACCAGTGGAATGGTGCCGATGCCGCTGACAATGATGCATGGAATATGGATGCCTTTGTGTTGCAGTCGCCGCAGCAGCCGCGTGCCGTCCAAAACGGGAGAGGTGCCGGCTAGGCTCAGGTCGAGAACCAGCAAGTCAATGTTCCCCGAATCCATCAATTCTCTGGCTGCATCATAAGTTTTGGCGATGCAAACCTGATACCCTTCGTCAGTTAGCGTTTCTTTCAAGATGTCCTGCCATTCAGGATCGTCTTCTGCCACCAGGATGGTATGAGCCGTTGCTTGCATAGATACGCCCCCCACAATCTTAGGATTCGTCGTGCACCCGCGATGTCTGCGGCGCGGTCAGCTTGATCGCCCGCGCCAGTTCACCGGCAGAGGCAAAGCGATGATCTGGATTTTTGGCCGAGAGGCGCGTCAAAATAGACACAAAAAAATCGGGCATTTCGGCCGGAATGGGCCAGGGTTCAAAAATGTGGCCCAGAATGACACGGCTGGGGTTTTGAGAATCAAAAGGAAGACGCCCGGTCAGCATTTCGTACAACATTACCCCCAGCGAATACAGGTCGGAGCGATGATCGACCGGGCGATCTTGAAGCTGTTCGGGCGACATGTAGCCTACCGTGCCGCACAGCCCCGAGGCGCCCGAGTATTGTGTGGCATTGAGCATTTGGGCAATGCCGAAATCGGTGATTTTGGCCCGCAGCCGTTCGCATTGTTTGACCAGCATCACATTGGATGGCTTGATGTCTCGATGAATGACACCCTGTCGGTGCGCATAGTCGAGGCCGTCACAGATTTGACATAAAATATCAACGATATAAGAATGGGTCAATCTGATCGGGCGTTCCAGTACCTGGGCCAGCGTTTCTCCGTCCAAAAATTCCATCACAATAAAGACTGTATTTTGGTCTTGATCGGCGTCATAAATGGCCGTGATGTTGGGATGGGTCAGGCGGCCGGCCGAGCGGGCTTCTTGCTGGAACCGCAGCCGCAGAGCACGGTCGAGTGAAAATTCGGGTCTGAGTGTCTTGATGGCGACGATGCGGTTGATGTTGGGATCATAGGCGCGGTATACAATGCCCATGCCGCCGTGTCCGATTTCATTCAGAATTTCATAGCGACCGAGCAATTGTCGGCCGGTCAGGGATGCGCCGTAAAACAGGTTTTTCTGTTTCGACTCGACCGCCCGGTTCACAATCTCGGCAAACATGGATAGATCGAACTGGCTCTTGTCTACAAAATCGTCCACGTGATATTGTTTGAAAAAATCGCGCACGTCGGTTGGCGAAATGTCGGGCAGGCCGGTGACGACGACACAGGACATGTGGGGATAGATTCGGTTGACATAATCTACGATGCGGTATCCGCCGCGCACGGCGGGCGGCGCAGAGGCGATCACGCCGGGCAGATCCATATCTACTGTGACCACATGAAAAGGCAGTTGGGTGCGGGCGGCCTCATCCAGTGCTTCTTTGGCCTGTTCAAATGTCGAGACGACGACGGTCTCGTGCCGATCTTCGAGCGTTTCGGCCAGCAGTTGCTGCCAATAAGAATCATCTTCGACGATTAAAATTTTGCCCATTTGATTGACGTGCCCCCTTTTGTTTGGCCGGTCGGCGACCTGTCGCCGTCAGGATCGAGAGCGGGTCGAGAGAATTTGCTGGATGGTTTGCACGAATTGTATCACATCAAAGCGGTCTTTTTCGATTAGAGCGTCTGTTTCAATTCCTTTGACATACTTGTACATTCGTTCTGGAGAGCCGCTGACCACCACGATCTTGACCTGCCGTCGTGCCAGGGCATACTGGATCAGGCTGATCCCATCCGTGTTGCCGTCTACTCCGGTAAGATTGATGTCAATGATCAACAGGTCAATGGGATGCTGGTCGAATAATTCGGTAGCCCGGCGGTAATTGCTGGCGGCCCAAACAGTCAGCCCTGCTTCTTGCAGCGGTTCAACCAGGAATTCCTGTCGCCAATACAGATCATCTTCAACCACCAAAATTGTTCCGGTCTGGCTCATCTTGCCCCCCTTGATCGGTTACCCTGAAAAAAGTCAATATTCTGTGCCTCAGCGTCTCTGCGACTCGGCGTCGAGTTTTTCAATTTTATACTCCGGCGGTCTGGCGCACGGATAAAACAATTTTGAATGTGCATCCTTCGCCCGGCCGGCTTTTCACCTGAATATCTCCACCCACGCGGTGCAAAAAGGTGCGCGTCCACCACAGCCCATAGCCCAGGTTGCCCGTTTTAGAGCTGCTGCCGAGGCGAAATATCTCTTCATAGCGGTCCGGCTCGATGCCCGGCCCTGTGTCGGTGACGGTGATATAGGCCTTTTTGCCGTCTTCGCTGCTCCATGCCTGCACGATCAAATTGCCGTGTTCGTTCATCGCTTCGCTGGCGTTCTTGAACAGGTTGTGAAAGACCTCGACCAACTGCTGGGTGGCGTTTACGCGGGGCAGGTGAGGCGCAAATTCAAGTTGGACATTGATGGTGGTCGGCATGTCCTCCAAAGCCAGTCGCACCGACTGTTCGATGTCAATCGGTTCGGTGTCGGTGGGCTGTACCTGGAAGGGCTGGCGAATTTTGCGGGCCATGTCCAGGGTGCGCTCGGCGTTTTCGTGGATCCCTTGCAGTTTTTTGTTCAGGTAATCGGGGGTCATGGTGTTTTGCTCTAGCCGCGTCTGAATCTGCTGCACGCTGACGCGAATGGCTCCCACCGCGTTGTTGATGCGATGCACCATGTTGGTGGCAATGTCGGCCTGAGCGGCCACTTTTTCGGCCTGGCTGCTGCGCCACTGCGCCTCTTGAATGGCGCGCACCATTTGGGCATTTTGAATCGCCACCGCCGCCTGGCTGGCCAGGGCTTCCAGCAGCCGCTCGTCTCGCGCCGAAAATTTGTTGGCGGTGGGGCTGCCGATGTTGATAAACCCGATCACCTGCCCGGCGTTGCCTTCGATGATGGGCATCGAGAGTGCAGACCGCGCTTCGGGAATGTATTGCTGGTACCAGTCGCGCCAGGGCCACTCTTGCAGGTTGTCCGTGTTCAGGTCGGATACCTGATTGATGCGCCGCTTGAGCAATAGATCGAGTCCCTGTGAGTGAAATTGAAAGCTGTTGGTTGAGCGGCTCAGGCCGCGATCAAAGGTTTCGGCAATTTGCCCGGCCTCGCGGTCGAACAGCATAATGCTGCCATACTCTACTCCGATGATTTGCAGCGCGCCGTCCAAAATTTGCACCATCACCTCTTTGAGGTCCAAAGTCGAGATAATGGATTGATCGACCAGGCGGAGGTGTGCCAGTTCGTTGATCGTTCGACGTAATTCTTCGTTCTTTTGCGCCAAATCTCGGTCGGCCCGTGTGTATCGCCGCTGGATGTCTTGAAAAAGCTGCGCGTTCTTGATCGCAATCGAGGCATGGCTGGCAAAAATTTGTATCCATGACAGTTCATTGTGTCCCGGATGGCGCGGCCGTCTGAAATAAACATACAAGATGCCTAGCGATTCTTGAGGCAGTCTCAGGTGAACGCCGATGAGTGCCTGGATTTTTTCTTGCTGAATGAGCAACTGATGCTCCAGTCCGGGTTCAGGCCGAACTTCGAGCCGAAGTTCGGCCGACACTTTTTCCCACACCAGCACTCCTTTGCGTCGCACTTCATTGGCCAGGTCGTCGGATGTTATACCGGGGTTGTCGGAACTGAGCGGGTGGCTCAGCCCGCAGGCGACCACATGGCTCAAATCCCAGGTGGTTGGCGCGGTCGGCTCCAAGAGATAGACCATAGCCGAGTCGGCGTCAAGCAACCGGCGGGCGTCGGTCGCAATCTGTTCTAACAGCACCTGCAACGATGTGGTGGCCGATTCGGTCATGTTGCGGCTGGCGTCCAGCAGTATTTGCATCACGCTTACCTGCCGCCGCTGCCGCTCAAACATTTCGGCGTTTTCGATGGCAATGGATACAAAAGCCGAAACGGTCTCCAGCAAATCTTGATCTTGGGCGGTAAAGTCGGCGCTGATGCGGCTGTGTAGCTCGATCACCCCCCAGATTCGCTCGCGGATGTGAATGGGTAGGGCCATCACCGCACGGGCCGACGATACCGTGTTTGGTTGGAGAGGACTGTCGGACGCAGGTATGTGGGTGATCAGCGGCAGTCCGCTTTGGGCTACATGTCCGGGTATTCCTTCGCCCAGTCTCCATGTTTGCGGTTGTGCGGCGGTCAGGCGATTTTCGGACGCGCTGCGCAAGATCAGTTGATCGTCTGGCACAATCTGCCAGATGGCAATGCTTTCGATGTCAACCAGTTGTTCGATGCCATCTACCACCTGCACCAGCACCTCGGCCAGGTCCAGGCGTGCGGCGATGGCGCGACCAATGTCGGACAAGGCGCGGAACTGGCGAAACAACTGTGTGTTTTCGATGGCAATGGCCGCATAGGGCGCGAACACGGTCAACAATTGCACATCGTGTTCATCAAACCGGCTGCCGTCGAGCTTGTTGGAAACCTGGATGACGCCAATGCTTTTGCCGCTTGCCCGCAAAACGGCCAGCAAACTGTGCTGGATATGCGCCTGCATAACCAGGTTTTCCAGCCCCAAAGCCCGCACCAGCGGATGATCCTGGTGCAGGTCGTTCAGCTTGAGGCAATCTTGCCGCGCCCAATACTCGGCCACCAGGGCATTGTTATGCAGAGGGATGACATAGTTTTCCATGATCGAGTCCGGCACATGAAAGGCCGGCAGTTGCCCTACCAGGGCATCCCGATCTTCTTGATACAGCAGGATGGCGCATTTTTCGGCCGCTAGCAAAATGGCTGCCTGCTCGTTGACCCGGGCAATGACGTGCGAAATGCTCACATCGGCGGTCATTTGTCCCAGATCGGTGGCATTGTGTTGAAGCTGCATCAGGCGATCATACTGTCGCTGCACTTGCTGGTACAGTTGCAGGTTGTTCAACGCCACTGCGGCCTGGCTGGCAAAAATCATCAATGTTTGCTCGTCTTCGTCGGTAAAAGCGTTCACCCGACGGCTGTCTACGGTGATGGTGCCCAAATTGCGCCCGCCAATGCGCATTGGCACCACGATCATAGAGCGGAATGATGCGCTGGGATCCAACACGACAAAATCGTTCGACTGCCAGACATCGCCGACTCGGATCGGTTTGCCTTCGCGCAGAGAGCGACCGGCGATGCCTTCGTCGAGATAGATGCCGCGCACGTTGGCCAGCGGGAAAATGCCGGCTTTGGATGAAGCATACGGCACCAGCCGGTCACTCTGCGGGTCTACCAGGTGGATGATAGTCTTGTTGACATCGGGTATGATCATTTGCGGCCCGCGCATGATCAGGTCAAACATCTCTTTTTCGGGCGATAGCTGTGCCAGTTGCCGCCCGATCTCGAGCAAAATTTCGATCTCTTTGAGGCGGCGTTGGGTCTGCGCAAACAGGCGCACATTTTCAATGGCAATCGCCGCATAATCGGCCAGCCCAGATAAAATTTGTTCGTCTGCGGTGGAAAAGCTAAAATTGGCTGAGTGATGATAGACGCCCAACACGCCGATCACTTTTTCGACCAGTTTGAGCGGAACATAGAGGAACGAGGCCGCCATCGGCACAAGCGGCTGCGTGGACGGTCTGGCGTGCCAGTTGAGCAGTTGTCCGGTGCGCACTACCTGCCAGATCATGTGGTCGGGATCGGGGTTGTCGAGCAAGACTTGCTGCTCGTGGGCGATGTGTTGTGAGGTCACCAGTTCGAGGCGGTCTTGTTTGAGCAGAAACAGCGCGCTGCTGTCGGCGTTGGTCAACTGACTGGCGACCAACACAATCTCGTTGAGCGATTTCTGGCGGTCTAGCGAGGCGGTGATCACTTTGCCCATCTGATACAGGCTGTTGAGCTGGTTGACTCGCTCGTTGAGCAGGCGATTGATCTGGTTCAACTGTTCGGTCAGGTCTTGGGCTTTGCGCTCGGTGCTGGCCTGGCTCAAGACTCGACGAATCACCCGCAAAACCTGCGCTGGATCAAAGGGCTTGCAAATAAAATCGCGGATTCCAAGATGCAGGCCACGCACGACCATTTCAACCGAGCTGGCGGCCGTGATCACGATGGTGGGAACTTCAATGCCACGTTCGACGATCCGTTCTAGAACCTGAAAGCCGCTCATATCGGGCAGATAAATGTCCAGCAAGATCAGGTCAGGCGGCGACAGGTCAATCAATGTCAGGGCTACCTGTCCCGAAGGCGCGGCCAGCGTTTTATATCCATCTTGCGGCAGCATCACATGCGAGAGCAGATATCGGATGTCTGGATCGTCTTCGACTACCAGAATGCACGCGCTCATCTTGTACCTCCCTGTTTGCTCAATTCACTTTATTGTAACATTTACCGGGCTGCTGTGCAAGTTTTTGGGATGTTTTTTGACCCCTTTTTTGATATGCATATAATGATTCAAGCAAACTCGATAACGATCAATTTCCTGCAAGGAGGCATATCTTTGGACGGACGAATCCTCAATACCGACGCACTGGTTGGTCACGGCAACACGGTTGGCCGTCAGGCAGCTGTAGAGATTTTGGAGGCCGGCTTGCGGGCGGCCAATCCTTATCACAACACGCGCAGGCTCGTGCGGCGCGAGGGGCATTTTCTGATGGTCGGCGGCCGCGATTTTGAGCCGGACGGCGCGCCGCACCCCGGCGAGCGGGTGTTCGATCTCGATCAGGTCGGGCGCATTTTTGTCATCGGCGCGGGCAAAGGGGTGCAGTACATTGCTCTGGCCGTCGAAGAGGCACTGGGCGACCGGCTGACCGGCGGTCATGTCATTGCCAAGCACGGCGATCCGCTCATTTTGAGCAAAATCCAGGTTACCTGGGGCGGCCATCCGGTGCCAGATGAAGGCTGTGTGCGCGGCTGCCGCGCCATTCTGGACATTTGCCGGCAACTGCGCTCCGATGACCTGGTGTTTACCATCGCTGCCAACGGTGTCTCGGCGTTGCTCACCCTGCCGGTGGCGGGTGTCACCCTGGAAGAGGTGCGCCAGGTGACCTATATGATGCAGATCGAGCGCGGCGCGCCGACTCAGGACCTCAATCCCATCCGCAATCACCTGGATGTGATGAAGGGTGGGCGCATTTCGCGCTATATTCAGCCGGCTACGGCCATCCACATTGTCGGATATGACCCCAACTATGCCCCGCATGAGCGTGAGCGCGGTTACAAGCAGTTGATGTACTATAACCGCTGGCTGCATACCCTGCCCGATTGTACGACTTTTGCCGAAGCCATTGCCATGCTGCGCAAGTGGGATGCCTGGGGGGCTGTGCCCGAGTCGGTGCGCCGGCATTTGCTGCACGCCGACCCGGCCCAGGAGACGGTCAAGGCGGGAGAGTTTCAACAGTGGGATTTTCGCATCTTTGGGGTGATGCCTGTTCATCTGGGTGTGCTGCCTACGGCGATGAACAAGGCCGCCGAGTTGGGGTTTCAGCCGCACCTGATGGCGAAATTTATGCAGGCCGAGGCTAGCCAGGCTGGCTATGTGCTGGCCGACATTGCCCATACCATTGAACACGAAGGCATGCCCTTTGAGCCGCCATGCGCCCTGATCAGCGGTGGCGAGTTGCTGGTGACGGTGGGGCAGGAGAACGGCATCGGCGGGCGCAATCAAGAGTTTGCTCTGGCCGCCGCATTCAAGATGGCCGGCAGCCGTAACATTGTTGTCGGCGCGGTAGACACCGACGGCACCGATGGCCCCGGCGGCGATTTTGGCGCGCCTGGCCTGCGCTGCCTGACCGGCGGTCTGGTAGATGGCGAAACAATAGCCGAGGGACGTGCCGCCGGTCTGGACCTGGCGACTGCGCTCAAGCGGCACGATACCTCGGCGGTGCTGTGGCAGCTCGGCTGCGGCATTGCCGCCACGCAAAATATCAGCATGACCGACCTGGGCGTGGTGTTGGTGCTGGGCCGCGCCTGATTTGAAAATCGCTGCCGCAAGGGTAGGGTAACCGCAAGGGTTGCTCCTACCACAAACGGCCATTGTGTAGGGGCAGGGCTTGCCCCTGCCCTTACTCGGGCGGGTGCAAGACCCGCCCCTACATTGAATGTCAAGGAGGAACGATGGACATTGTTTGCCTGGGTGAGTTGTTGATGGACATGTTTCCGGTCGAGGTGGGCCGTCCGTTGACGGCGGTATTGGCGTTCCGTCCAGTGCCGGGCGGCGCGCCGGCCAATGCAGCAGTGGCGGCGGCGCGCCTGGGAGCGCACAGCGCGTTTGTCGGCAAGGTGGGCGATGATGCGTTTGGTCATTATCTGGCCGATGTGCTGTGCCGCGAGGGGGTAGATGTGCGCGGCATTCGCTTTGATCCTCAAGCGCGCACTACCATGAACATTATGGCACAGCCCGACGTGCACAGCTATGTCTGCCTGTTTTACCGTAATCCCGGCGCCGATACGCTGCTGCGACCCGATGAACTGGATCGCTCTTTGCTACAAGAGACGCGGGCGCTGCACATCGGCTCGCTCAGCCTGACCGACGAGCCGAGTCGCACGGCGACGCTCGAGGCGGTGCGGCTGGCCCACGCTGCCGGGGCCTTGATCTCGTTTGATGTCAATTATCGGCCTACACTGTGGAGTAGCCCGCAGGCGGCGCGCCAGAGGGCGCTGGAGGTGCTGCCTTGGGCCCATTTGCTCAAGGTGAACGAGGGCGAACTGGAATTGCTGACCGGTCAAACCGATCTGGAGGCCGGCGGCGCGGCATTGCTGCGTGAGGGGCCGGCGTTGGTGGTGGTGACATTGGGCGCGGCGGGCAGTTTTTTCTGCTGCGCCGACGGCAGTGGGCACGCGCCGCCGTTTCGGGTAGCCACTGTGGATGCCACCGGCTGCGGCGATGCCTTTATCGCCGGGCTGCTCTGGCGGCTGGTGAGCGCGGGCAACTGGCGCGAGCAGCTCGACATGTCGAACCTGCCGGAAATTTTGCGTTATGCCAACGCGGTGGGCGCGTTGACAGCTCTCAAGCAGGGCGTCATTCCGGCCTTGCCTACGGCGCGGCAGGTGGCCGAATTTTTGGGTTGAATATCATTTTGTGAGGAGGGACAATGAACCTGCGTATCGGCCTGACTGAGGCCATGGCCAAATCGAGTTGGGGGCATATCATAGATGGGATGGTTCCCGACACAGAGCGACTGGATATTTGGGGGGCGCGCAACGAGGTGGTGGGCGCCCAAATTCATCTGCTGGCCGACCGGGATTTTGTTCTCGTTCTGGATCGCGCCAACTGGCTGCATGCGCTGGGCTTTTGTCCGCGTGTGCGCCTGGAGGTGCGTTGGCCCGGCCTGCCTGCCGACGTCGTCGAGATGTTGCCGGTTGGCTATGTCGAAGGGGACGACCGCCGTCGCTGGCCCGAATCGCTGGAGCGCAGCGGCCGCGCCGAGGCGTTGGCCCATCGCCCGCAGGTGGTCTATGTGCGCATCCGCATCCCCGCCGACCTGCCGGCCGGCCTGTATGAAGGGCAGATCAAGGCATTTAGCCAGTATGGGTTTCAAGATGAGCAGCTGTGCTGGCAGGGGGTCATTCGGTTGCAGGTGGCCGATGTCACCTTGCCCAACGTGGCCGATTGGAGCTATGACCTGGATCTGTGGCAGCATTATACCTCGCTGGCGCGTTTTTACCGTGTGCCGCTGTGGAGCGAGGCTCATTTTGCTCTGATTGACCGCTATCAGGCCAGCCTGGCCCAGTTGGGACAAAAGGCCGTCACCGTCGTCGCCACCGAAATTCCCTGGTCGGGGCAGCGCTGCTTTCGCGACCCAGACTATCCGTCCTATCTTTTTGAACATGCCATCATCGAGGTGGTTCGAGATGAACATGGGCAGCTCCGGTTTAACTATGATCACCTGGATCGGCTGCTGTCGTTGGCTGCCCGGCATGGCATAGACCGCGAGATTGAGATTGTGGGGCTGCTCAATATCTGGCAGGATGAGGCGTTTGGCTTGGGCAAAATCGCCCCCGATGCCCCCGATGCTCTGCGGGTGCGCTGTTATGATCAGCGTAGCGGCGCCATCGCCTACCTGCGCACTGCCGATGAGTTGCGTCTGTTCATCCGCGCCTTGCAAGATCACCTGGCGCAAAAGGGGCTGATCGAGCGTGTGCGCGTGGTCGCCGACGAGCCGGCCGACCTGGAGGCGTTTCAAGAGCGGCTGGCGTTTGTGCGCCAGGCTGCCCCACTGTTCAAGTACAAGGCGGCGATCAATCATTTCGAGTTTATGCAAGAGGCCCCGCCCGATCTGGTGGATGCTGTGCCGGTGCTGCCGCTGGCCTGCCGCAACCCCGATCTGACGGCGCAGTGGGCCGACCAACTGCGTCGGCGGGGCGGGCGGATGCTATGGTATGTGTGTTGCTGGCCGCCCATTCCCAATACCTTTATCCATTCGCCGTTGGTCGAGGGGCAACTGCATGGCTGGCTGACCTGGTATCTCGGACTGGATGGCTTTTTGCGCTGGGCATTTTGTCTCTGGCCGGCCGATCCATGGCAGCGGGTAAGCTGGCGGGCGCCGCATTGGAACGCCGGCGACATGTTCTTTGTCTTGCCGGGCCTGGATGGTTATCCTGTCGAGACACTGCGCTATGAGGCGATGCGTTTTGCTGCCCAAGATTACGAACTGCTCAAGCTGGTCGAGCGCACCCTGCCCCCCGATCAGGCTCAGGCGGCGACGCGCCGTGCGTTGGCGCACATTTTGTATGTCCAAGACGCTGGCGATCTGGCCGCGGTGGCGACAGCACGCCCTCAAGACCTGTACTCGCTGCAACCTGCCGATTATCAGGCGGCGCGACGGGTGCTGCTGGATGCGTTGGAGGGGCGCTCTGGCGTCGGCACAAACAAGGATAGTTTGTTGGGGTAGGGCAGGTGACAGGCATGGCGGGGATTTTGCTGGTTGAAGATGAGATCAATCTGGCCAGGGTGGTGGCCCACGAGTTGCAACAGGCCGGTTATCAGGTCCTTCACGCCGCCGATGGCGTGCAGGCATTGGATTTGTTTGCCCGACATTCGCCCGACCTGATCATCCTGGATTGGATGCTGCCCGGTCTGGATGGCCTGGAGGTGCTGCGGCGCATTCGCCAGGCTTGTGCATCGCCGGTGTTGATGCTCACTGCTCGTAGCCAGGAGATTGATCGGGTGGTGGGGCTGGAGGTGGGCGCCGACGATTATCTGACCAAGCCGTTCAGCATGCGTGAGTTGGTGGCGCGTGTGCGGGCCTTGTTGCGGCGCATCGCCCATGTGCAGGATATTTTGGCCGCCGACCGCCGCCCGACGCCAGAGGTGGTGGTCTATGGCCCGCTGCGGCTCGATCCGCAGGCTTATCGCGCCCAGATGGATGGCCTGCTGTTGGACCTGACACGTACCGAGTTTGACCTGCTGTGCCTGTTGATGCGCAATCCCGGCCGGGCGTTCAGCCGCCCATATTTGCTGGATGCGGTGTGGGGCGAAAATTATGTGGTGGGGGATCGCTCGGTAGACAATACGGTGTTGCGCCTGCGCAAAAAGTTGGGCGCGTTGGGCGAAGCGGTCGAGACGGTATGGGGGGTGGGGTATCGTCTGACAGCAGAATGGAGCGCAGAATGAATTGGCGGCCGGATGAGGGCACACACAAGGGTGGAAAATTTTGGCTGTGCGCCCATCCGATCTGGGCGTTGGGCGAGGCCTGGTTGATCGGTTTGGTGCTGACCTGGCTGTTGGCGTGGCTGGTTGGAATGATTCCCAACGCCGCGCTGACCAACGGTATCTTGATGTTGTGTGCGGTGTGCGGCATGTGGGCGGTGCTGCGCGCCAGGTTGCCCTGCTCGGTCTGGTGGCGACAAGGGGTTTGGGAACTGGGTATAGCCCTGGCGTTGAGCCTGATTATGACCTGGGGACTGGGGTGGTTGGCCGATTGGCTGGGTTGGGATGTGGCCTGGACCAGGTCTACTCTGGGGGCAGGCGGTGCCGGCCTGGTGCGCGCGCTGACCGGGCTGGGGTATCTGATCGCCCGGGTGGGTGTGCGGCTGTGGCTGTTTTGGGATCGGCTGCGTCGCCGCCGGATGTTGTGGTCGCTGACCCATGCGCACCTGGTTACGGCTTGGGTGGTGATGGTGGGAGTGATGGTCATGTTGGTCACGGCGGTGATGGTGTTGGGGCCGCCGGATCCACAGCTTTCGCCGATGGGACGATTTTTTTCCGTGCTTTTTTATACCGTTTTTCCGGCGGTCAGCGTGATGGCGGTGTTGGTGCTGATGGGGCTGGCTGTTGTCATGCCGCCGTCGGCGGTTTTTTCGTTTTTTGCCGCCCGTACCACCACCCGTCGACTGGAAAAACTGGCTGCGGCGGCCGGTGCGCTGCGGCGAGGCGAGTATGGGGCGCGGGTGGAGGTATCTGGTGAGGATGAATTGGCTCAATTGCAGGCTGACTTTAATGCGATGGCCGACGAGTTGGAGCGCACGTTGCACGATTTGCAGGCCGAACGCGACAAGGTGACGGCTCTGCTGCACTCGCGCCGCGAACTGGTGGTCAATGTCTCGCACGATCTGCGCACGCCGGTGGCCACTCTGCGCGCCATGCTGGAATCTGCCTCAAGCCGCCTGTCAGATTCATCCTCGTCGTCGTGGCCGCGCGATCTGGAGGTGATGACTGGCGAAATTCAACGCCTGCAAGCCCTGATTGACGATTTGTTCACTCTTTCACAGTCTGAGGTAGATCACCTGACGTTGAACTGCCAGCCGACCCGCATCGAGGCGCTGGTGCAGCGTATGGTAGATGCGATGGCTCCGCTGGCCTGGCAGAGCGGCCGCGTGCAGGTGTTGGCCGATCTGCCTGCCGGGTTGCCGCCGGTAGTGGCCGATGCGGCCCGGCTGGAGCAGATATTGTCCAACCTGCTGCATAATGCGGTTCGTCATACGCTGCCCGGCGGCATTGTGGTGGTATCTGCCGGGGGCGAGGCGGATGAGGTGCGTCTGGATGTGCGCGATACCGGCGAGGGCATTGCCGAACAGGATTTGCCGTTGATTTGGGAGCGGTTTTATCGCGGCCGGCACAGCCGGGGAAGCGAGGAGGGCAGCGCGGGGTTGGGGCTGGCTATTGTCCAAGAGTTGAGCGAGGCGATGGGCGGTCGGGTGGCGGTGTCCAGCTGTGTGGGCGAAGGGAGTTGCTTTAGCGTCTGGCTGCCGCGCCACCCTGAATGAGGCGCGGGCGTAACTATCTGGCAATCTGTCGGAGAGGTTATTCGTTGCCTCACTTGAGGATGTTGGGATCCCGAACTTGTTCGGGGACATCCCACTCGGTGCGCTAAAATTAAAGTTGGGGACTCTACGCGACTCAAAAGTATCGCAAACTTTGGTGTTCTCGGTGTCCTTTGTGGTAAAAATAGACTTTTTCAGCAAAAGGCTAATTTTCGGCAAGGCAGGTAGTTACGCATGGGCGGTAAAAGCAGGGCGGGTCGGCTATGGAGACATGGCCGACCCGCTTTTTTTGCGACAGATTTGCGACAAAGCGGCGATAAAGAGATGACAGATGGCTGTTACAATGATGTTGAATGGTTTAGCCAGAAAAAAATAGAAAGGAAAAAACATGTCCGATTTTGTCATCTCGACATCCAGCCTGACTCGCCGCTTTGGCCGCGTGGCGGCGGTCGATCACTGTGATCTGAGTGTGCCGGCCAGGAGCGTCTATGGCTTTTTGGGGCCGAACGGAGCAGGCAAAACTACGACCATCCGCCTCTTGTTGGGACTGATCCGCCCTGACGCCGGCGAGGTGCGCCTGTTTGGCGAACCGCTGTGGCGCAACCGGCTCAAGCTGTTGGGGCGCATCGGTGCGTTGGTCGAGTCGCCTGCGCTGTACGATCATCTCACCGGTTACGAGAACCTGGAACTGGCCCGGCGGCTGATTGGAGGAAGCAAGGTGCAGATCGAGCGCGCGCTGAGCGTGGTTCATTTGCAAGACGCGGCCCATCGCCAGGTCAGGGGCTATTCGCAAGGTATGAAGCAGCGGTTGGGCCTGGCTCTGGCATTGCTGAACGAGCCGGCCCTGCTCATTCTCGACGAGCCGACGAATGGCCTGGACCCGGCCGGCATTCAAGAGATGCGAGCCTTGATCGGCCGCCTGCCGCAGGAATATGGGGCGACGATATTTCTGTCCAGCCATCTGCTGGCCGAGGTGGAACAGACAGCGACTCATATTGGCATCATTCAAAAAGGGCGGTTGCTGTTTCAGGGGCGGCTGGATGATCTGCATGCTCAGATGGGCGGCCAGATTGTGCTGGGCGTGGACCAGCCAGAGCAGGCCCGGCGGGTGTTGACCCAAGAGGGCTGGACAGTGCAGGGCAACGGCGGGCATCGGTTGACTGTTGCTGCCAACGGGCAATCGGATGCGGCCATGATCAATGCCCGATTGTCTCGTGTCGGAATCAATGTCTATTCATTGAGCATTGAGCAGCCGACACTGGAGGATATTTTTATCAATCTGACTCAGAATATCGTCCCATCTTACGATGCGGCGGTGTCATTCTAGCCTTAAAAGGAGAAACCGATGAACTGGCTTGTTCGGGCATTGTATGCCGAGTTGCTCAAGACCAAACGGACGCTGGCGTTGTGGCTGGCCATGATCGCTCCGCTGGTGATCATTGTGCTTCAGGTAGCCATGATGTGGGAAAATCGTGAACGCTGGCAGGTTTATTATCAGGAGCAGAATCCCTGGTACGAGTATGGCGGGCAGACTTTTTTGCTCTGGGGGTTGCTCATGCTGCCGCTGTTTGTGACTTTGGAGACGGCTCTGGTGGCTCAATGGGAGCATAAAAACGGACAGTACAAGCATTTGTTTGCTTTGCCCATTCCTCGTTGGGCCATTTATGCAGCCAAGCAAATCGTCGGCGCCGCCTTGATCGGCCTCAGCACGGCTGCATTGATCGGGCTAACGGTGTTGAGCGGATGGCTGCTTGGCTTGCTGGTGCCGGGCCTGGGTTTTGGCGTCGCTGTGCCATGGCTCGAGTTTGTAAAATATGGAGCAACCATGTTTCTGAGCGCGTGGCTGGTGCTGGCTATTCAGACCTGGGTGGCGCAGCGGTGGTCGAGTTTTGCCATTGCCAGCGGGGTGGGTGTCGCCATGACTGTCGCCGGAGTAGTGGTTCTTCAAAGCGACTGGGCCAACCTGTATCCGTACACGCTGCCGGTGATCGTGGCAAATGGCTTTGTCAACGAGTCTATGCGCTCGCTGAATGGCTTTACCGAGGGGCTGCCCTGGCTAGAACTGGCGGCAGGCTGCCTGGGCGGTGTGATTGCTGCAACCATCGGTGGCTGGGAAATGACCCGCCGTGATGTGATGTAGGAGTAACACGCAGCCAGACCTCCGAGCTTGCGGTTCGCTCATTTTTTTCGAGTTCTTGAAATTGCCCGATCATATTTGACCATAGCTTTTTATGTCAACATAGCTTTTTATGTCAACATAGCTTTTTATGTCAAC
>CAYVBK010000026.1:0-72916 GCA_964449465.1 uncultured Anaerolineae bacterium | reverse complement strand
GTTTAGCGTTGTCGAGGGTGGTTTGAGTGTTTTTTTCAGGCGGGTGATCCACTGAGAAACAAAAGAATGAGTCATACGGCCAGACAACTCCGATTCAGGGAAATAGTCGCGTCAGAACTTGGACCTAATATTTTCGAGCCAGCACGGCCATAGATGAATTGAACAACTGGCTTTGTGGATTGAGGCTGGTCAATTTGAAAAAATATAGCGGTATCAGATCTGCGGCTTTGATGGCACGTATGGCCCACAGCCTGAGCCACAACGGCCAGGTTGTAAAGCCCAAAATGGAAAAATCCAGGAACTGAAGATATAGAGAATGTTCTACAATCATTCCATTTTGAGTGTGGCCATTTTCCAGTTCGGGCATCTGTATGATAAAATGACTGTCATAAAAGCTGCGATCCAGAACTCGCATCACCCTGGCTGCGACAGACTCGAGGTTGGGAATATAGGTAAACATGCGCCCTCCCGGTTTTAGGAGGCGGCTCAAGAGGCCGATTACGTGGGCTGGCTGTTCAAAATGCTCAATCACGCCGAATGAGATAAGCAGATCATATTTTTGATCAAGGCTCGGATCCAAATGAAACATATCCTGGCAAAACACGTTCCCTTGAGCGTCAGCCCGACTTAGATTTTGTCGCGCCAGATCACAGCCGGCCTCCGAATAATCAATTCCATCCACCTGATAGCCAAATTCAAGGTTAAAATAAGGTAGCCAAACCGAATCGCCACAGCCCACTTCAAGCAGCCTCAAACCTTGCTGACGAGGAAACAGCCTTTTGAATGTGCGATCTAGCTCAAAATGCAAGCGCAGCAGGTCGGAACGCGGTACAGGAGAGCGACGCTTGCTTGATTGGTAAACATCATCCCATAATTTCTTTTCGGTCAGTTTATTTGCCAATGTCATTTTGCCTTTTTAACCGCCACCGCAAATCGCCACCAAGTCCACCAGGTTGCCAGGATATAGATCAATACTACTGATAAAGCCAGCCCTTGCAAGCCCATCAATGGGAACAGGATCAGATTAAACAGTAGACTAGAGACATTGGTGATCAATGCTGTTTGCATCAGCACCGGAGTGTTTTTGATCACCAAATGTCCCTGTGAAAAATAGGAACTCAGAAGGACTGGCAACAGGGCGAGTGAAAAAATTCGGAGTATATGGCTTGCTGACTCAACACTCGGTGCACTGATGTTTCTGCCATAGATCAAATTGATCACCAGAAAACTGGATGGGAACAAAGCCAGAGTAGCCAACACAGCAACAAAAGATACTATTTTGACTCCATCAATCACTTCGCGTCTGACCTGATCCGGATGGCCCTGATAAAATCGCTGTGACCAATCAGAGAGAATCACGGTAAAAAAGCCGCTGGATATCACCCCGATTACGGCGTAAAATACATTGCGACTGTACTCTAAAAGCGTCACCCCACCCAACCCGGCATAAGAAGCGAAAACACGATCAATGATAGGATTAAACCCAATGGAGGCGGAGCCAATAACATAGTAAAAAGATGTCTTGAAAAATTTGCGAACATGGGCATCGAATTGGAATGATATGTGGAACTGGAGCAAATTTTTCCGATAAACCCACAAGCCCGATAGAATCACGCGCACAACTTCGGCAGCCAGATAGCCCAATGTCAAGCTGTGAATACCTGCTGTGCGTGAAGCTAAAAAAGCAAACAGGATCACGATTGTTCCGCGCAAACCAGAAGATATAGCCGGCAGCCAATAAATTCCATGCGCGTTGAGTGTGCCGTTGAACACACTTGCCCAAAATGTCAGCAGAACCATTGGTGATATTTCAAGCAGCAGCTTGAAAATCAAAGCATTTGATTGGGGCGCAAAGTCAGCAATGATCGGCAGCAAGAACCAGAGCAAGATCAAGGCAAATACTGTCACCGGTAATAGAATGACTGCACTGGTTGCCAGAATATTGCCCACGAATAAACCAGACTTTTTGTGATCAGTTTTGATCTCGGCAATAAAAGGCACCAAGACCGATTCACCGGTCATGGAAAAAATGTTGCTGAGGAAAAAAATGACACCATAGGCAAAAAAAAACGCATCAGTCTCAGCAGTTACGCCAAACAGCCAGGCCACAAAGATAGGAATGACAAAACCGATCCCTTTGCCTATGGTGATCAATGCTGTAGTCAAAATACCATTATACAAAACAGATGAATGACGCAGTTTGCTCAAAAATGCGAGTCTCATGTCGCTACCTGAAACGATTTTTTGTGATCAAACTGCGCCAGAGCAAATAAATATATCCAGGCTAATGGCACAAAACCAAAATCCCACAACAAAGGATTAGAAGAACTCATCAATAATCCACCAACAATCCACAATGCCAGCATGCCCGACAAAATAGCCGATTGGGTTCGTATGCACAGTTTCCGCAGCCAGAGCAGATGAGATAGCCATAACACTGTCAGGCTAATCGCCGCTACCCACCCGCCAGTCAACAACACCTCTACCCACCCGCTATCGTTGGTTTCAGATGAAAAACCCAATGTTCGATAGCCAACCGAATCCTGAGCCACAAATCCAATTCCAAAGACTTGAAACAGTATATCATCAGATTCATAAATACGAACCAATCGTGAGATATCTTGTATATATCGGTATTGAGCGCTGGTATCTGTCTCTTTGTCCAGAGCGCCCTCAAACGCCGAGTAAACCCATTTGATTTTGTCTGCCCAGGCACCCTCACTGGCCAATGCGTAACTAAATACACCCACCACAACAACTGCCAGCAGCAAAGTAATCAGCAAGCCGGAGAACAAAAACTTGAGTGTCTGAGCAGAAAGTTTTCTCACTCGGATCAAAAAAGGCGTGAGCCAAACGACGAAAAGTGTGAAAATCCACCAGGCTCTGAACGAAATAAGCCAGACAAACATGATCCCCCAAAAGCCAATGAGCAATATCTTGCTTAGAGAGATGCCGTTGCGAAGGTTGAATATGCTCAGAAGCAAAGCGGCGACAATGAGCAGAGAGCCAGGATTAAAAGTTTTGGTCACAAGAACCATACCCTGCACATTACCAACAATGCGGGTTCCCGCCAGGTCAATATATCCATATCGGTCAGCCAACATAATCAAAACAGTAGCCAGCGCACCTCCCCAAACGGCCCAATGCAGAATTTTCCAGTTCAAAAGTCGCGGCACCTGGGACGATACCAAAATCAGGTATGTACCAGCAACAAGCCAGCGGCGCGCCCAACGAACTGTCAACAATACCTGACCAGGCCATAGAATTATCGAATAACCCAGCAAAAAAACAACAAATAATGTAAAAAAAATAGAAGCAAAATGGCAGCATCGCGAGGCCAGAGAACGATCAAATGGCCTAAATGCATATCGTGCAGTTAAAAACAAGACGCCCAATAGAATAACATCGCCAATGGGCTTGTAACCAAATTCAGGCAACACACCCAGAAGTGATAGTTGAAACAGGCCTGCAATGACCAACGACCAGGTGACAAGGTTTTTAATCATTATAATCCCAAGGCAGTTCTTGTTCACATCCTCTGCGATACAAGGCCAACGTAGCTATGTAAGCATTTCGATCATTGCCCCATTTACCAGATGTCAATTTTTCTACATAGTCATTGATAAAAGAAATTGTAATATTGTGCAGTCCAGCTGCCAGTTCGACACTTGCGTCTTGTTTGGTCCACGTATCGTCTCCTTGGTCAAATGAAAACAAGAACAATACCGAATTATTTATAATAACTTGGATCAAAACTGGGGGGGGACTGACATTCAAGACCTGAACAGTCAATGAATATTGACCAGAGCATAAAACCAAAATTTCAGCGGTTGCTTGGGCATTACTATACATTGCAAGTACATGATCTTGTCCAAACATCTTGCCTGTTTCAGTCAAAGAATGAGGATCTGTGACCGGAAACTGATCTCCGCTCAGTGTCAATGTACCAGTAACAAAAATCTTTTCCTCAAGCCAGTTCGGATCGGACTGAGAGATCATTGCCATTGCATATTGCGCAGAATTGTATTGGTTGGAATCACTGTTGCACAATTTGCACTGATCAACCAGGTTAGTATCAAAAGGTTGCGTCTTGATACCTAGCCTGGCCCACTCTTCAGCTTGCTCATATTCTTTTTGAGCAAATGACAATTTGGCATTTGCTAGAAATTGCTCATCTGACACACCCGCCCTTTTCCATTCTTCGACCCACAACCTGTTTTGAACTATGCGCCGATGTGCTGCCGCCTGTGGCGATTCTATCATAGGTTCCCCCCACCCGGCCCAGTCGGCCGTGTCATCTCCTTGCGGGCCGGGCGTCGTCACCAGCGTCAAAGAGATCGCTTGTCCCACAAAGGCAGCCAGGTCCACCTCGCGCTCTTGCCAGCCCGCTCGTGCCACCTCAACTACAAGGTGATCCGTAAAGACCTGATGCCCATCTACCCATACCTCAAACGTCGCTCCATCACCGCCCCAATCCAGCGAACGCGGATCCAGCCCCATACCAAAGCGCAGCACAGCCGGCTGAGTCAAAGCCAGAGTAAAAGTGGCTTGAGCGCCGGCATGGAGGAATAGGGTAGGCCGTTCTGGCCCGGTGGGAGGCAAAGTGAATCGAGTTGGGTAGGCATATTGGCTGGTCCAGCCATCTGGATGATATCTGGCGTAACCTGGCAGGTCGGGGGCTTTCAGGCTGGCCTCTGACAATTTGGCCAGCAAATCGACCTGAACAAGGTCTTGTAACTGGTCTTCAGCCAGTTTGTAGGCAGCCGCCAGTTCCAGATGCCCCAATGGATTTTGCGGACGTGTCGCCGTAAACTGCTCCAGAGCGTGAATGCCGGCAAGCCAGTCACCCTGCGCCACATACCCGCGTGCCAGCAGCCGCCAGGCCTGCTCCGAACCTGGAATCTGCTGCAAATGATAGATGGCCCGGTGTAATGCATCCTGGTCATACACTGTCCTGGGGCCAATGTACCACCAATCAACCCAGTCTGGTGAACCCAATGCCTGGCTGAGTGATTGTTCCCCTGCGTGCAGGTGATAAAAACAAGGTAGCAGGTGAATGCAAGTTATAGAAACCCAAACCACAACAACTAATCCAGTCAGTCTCCATATCCAATGCTGTTTTTTTTGATTGAAAATCATAGTGCTATCTTGATTGTGTTCGGCGATTTACAGTTTCACCATCACATTGTCTATCCAACCGCTACTGATAGAAATGAGGCACAAGACAATGTGCCAGCGCATAGAAACACTCTGGTTTCTGACCGGTCATTTTCCAACTGTCACTATGCATCGAAAGCCATGATTAAAAGCTGTATGTTCTATGTCTACATAAGCGCGCCTGGCAGTACGAACTCCGATTTCTGCATCTGCCCAAGATCCTCCTCGTACCACTTTGCAACGATTTCGCTGATTTCCCCCAATGATTGAACATTGCTGAGCAGATGGGAGATCCGATCCTGTTGGGTTTTGGTACGGCGCCGATTGATAATATAATGGGTCATACCAATCAGATATCCATTCCCACACATTACCGGCCATATCCATTACCCCATACGGACTGCTCCCGGCAGGAAAGCTACCGACCGGTGACAAAACGGCATATCCATCATTTATATCCTGCGCTCGGCGCGCTAGACGTGGGCAGTTTTTATCGCAGAAATTTAACACTTGACCATTAAAAACATTACCCCAGGGATAAAAGCGTTTATCTTCGCCCCGCGCTACCTTTTCCCACTGCGCTTCAGTTGGAAGTTGTCCTCCAACCCATTGGCAATAAGCAACAGCATCATCCCAGGCGACATGGATGACCGGGTCTTGAGCAAGGGGCGATGTATCTGGCCCCCAAGGATGCTGCCAGTTTGTCCCTGGCATACAAACAGTATCCTTGTCAGCAAATCCTTTGATATTTGCCTGGTTACTGCATCCTCTTTTTTCGGCAATTGTTTTGTAGCCGGTTTCTTTGATAAAAATCTCGAATTGATTGTTTGTCACCTCGTACTTGTCAATCCAAAAGCTGTCCAGGTAGAGTTTGCGCTGCGGTTTTTCGTTATCCTGCACGCCAATATCCGAATCCGCACTGCCGCGCCAGAATTCTCCGGCTCCAATATAAACCATGATCATGCCATCTTTGTCGCGCTGCCGCGTCGAGCCAGAAACCGGTGTTGCTGCCGGTGTCGGTGTCCATGTGGATGTTGGCTCTGTAGTCGCCGTAACAGTCGGCGTGACTGTCGGCGTAATCCACCCCAATACCTCAAATATTCTATCTTTCTGTGTCAGCCCCACAATCCCCAAAATCAAGGCTATTACCACCAACACTCCCCCACACCCCAGCAGCCCCCAGACCAGCCACGGCTTTTTCTTGGGCAGCGGCTGAGGCAAAGGCGCTGGCGCAGGGTACTGCGCTGGCGCAGGATACTGCGCGGGCGTGGGCAATGTATAGGGTGGCTGCTGCGCCGGATAGGGCGTATACCCCGCTTGATAGCGCATGGTGGGGTTGGCAGATCCATTGGCCGGCTGAGTCACGTCGCCGGGGTACGGCGTGATCGGCCGTACTGCCGGCTGGTCTACCATAGTGCCGCCGGGAGTGTACTGCGCTGCCGCACTGGGGTAGGGTGTAGGCGGCCTGACTGCCGGCTGGTCTACCATAGTGCCGCCGGGGGTGTACGACGATGCCGCGCTAGGGTAAGGGGTCATGCCGCCGGCTGCCGGCTGCACCGATGGGAATGGAGTGCGGGTTTGCAGCACTGCGCTTTTGAACGCCGATACCTGGGCAAAGCGATAATCTTGCACCTGCTGCGTGGCGCGGTTGATCGCATCGGAAATGTGCGGCGGAATGTCCGGCACAAAATTTTGCATAGGCGGCAAAAAGAATGGCGTCGAAGTGCTGGTGGGGTCGTAGCCGGTGATCATTTGATGCAGCACCACGCCCAGGCTGTAAATGTCGGTGCGCTGGTCCGATTGGATGTTCTGCGAATACTGCTCCGGCGCGGCATAGCCCGGCGTACCCATATTCACCGTGTCTTTTTGTTGATTGGGCTTGAAAAAGCGGGCCACGCCAAAATCAATCAGTTTGACCTCCAGGCTGGAGGTGAGCATAATGTTGGCCGGTTTGAGGTCGCGGAAAATCACCGGCGGGCTTTGGCGATGTAAATAATCCAGCACATCGCACAATTGTTCAAAAATTTTGAGTGCCACATTCAGCGGCAGGCCTTTGCGGTCCAACCGTTTGAGGCGGGCTTCCAGAGTTTCGCCTTCGACATAGGCCATCACCAGGTACAGATTGCCGTTTTCTTCAAAAAAGTCGGTCACCGGCGTCAAGCCAGGGTGCTGGAGCTTGACCAGCATCTCGGCCTCCTGGCGAAACGCCGTCAATGCCCAGTTGCGATCCTGTGCTGGAGCCATCGCCGGCGACATTTCCTTGATCGCACATTTGCGGTCGGCAAAGCGCGTATCCTGGGCCAGATACACTGTACCCATACCGCCGCCACCGACTTGCCGGACGATCTGATACCGACCTTGAATTACGGTACTTGGTGATAACATATCGCTCTCTCTTCTCTATCAACCTGCTGTCTTGCTCTGCACACACATATGAGAGTCTGAACACCTCGAATATAGACCAACTGTTGCCCCAGCTGTTGCCCCAGATAGGGCAACACAAAAGGTGATACATCGGCCAAGACAATAGCCGGCAGGCATCTATCACATCGCGCCACGTGCGTCTAGGGCAAAATCAATGCTTCACCCAAACGCGCCAGATCTTTGAGAAACTGCTCAACCGGCGGTGGCAAAATCCACCGTACCTGTTTCCAGTCTTCATGTGTAGCTGAAAGCAGCAGCCGTGCCAGGTCTGCCGGAAAGACACCTGCTGCTTTTCCCTGCGCTCCCATAATGGCCTCAGTCAATGAAAGCTGCATTTGGCAGCAAAATCCCCAAATATCGGCCAGATCTTTGGGTTCTTCCCGGTCAAGCAGCGCTGTAATTTTATTGGCGAGAATGTTCTCTGCTGTATCCAGACGCCCTAATACAGGGTGATGCCGAATCTCTCCCACCCGCATCGGGACATCATTTATCAACTCCACCTTGAGCACAACATTTCTGGTAGACAACACCAACCGCAAAAATCGTTCCTCACGTAACCCAACATCACAATTCCACTCTATAGATTGCGAGATCGCCTGAACGATGCGCGCCGCCCAAAGGCCAAAACGCTCATCATCATCCACAAATAAATCCAGATCATCCGAAAAACGATGGTGCAGGTAACCCCGTGAGGCTGCCGTGCCGCCACTGAGATAAAACCCCGTATCCAGCGTGTCTATTATCTGCAAAATCCGATCTTGAAACGGATATAGCATTTGAAAATAAAAAGCCGGGTCCATCGCATCCTCTTATAATAACTCTGGGTGATGCTCCGGCAGCCAGGATGCCAGAAAATCCAAGCCCCGCTTGCGACTTGAAGAACGGATATGCTTCCGCCAGCGCGGCCAGCCATCCAGCAGCGCACGATAACCCAACAGCCGCACAATCTCAGGGTATGGTGCATACTCTAGTAACCGCACAGCTGCCCACTCACGATTCAGTCGCCCCAGAGTCATTTGCCCGGCCAAGATGGCACGAAACTGATCTGCGTCAATGTCATAATCCCACACATAAGGCAAACGCATAGCCTGCTCCTTGACGCCGACGACATTCAGAAATGCCTCCCGGAACCAATGACGATCCTATACCCGCGCCGCTCGCACCTGTGCCTCGATCCATGGGTAGGTGTGTTCGATGCCTTGCTTCAAAAACACCCTGGCCCGCCAGCCCAGCGACTCGATGCGCCCATTGCTGAAATTGCGCGACTGAACGCCCACCGGCCCCTCGACGTGTTTGATCTGGATATCTTTGCCGGCTACCTCGGCCACCGTTGTGACCAACTCATCCACGGTCACGTATTGCGGGCAGCCGATATTGACCGCCCCTTGCAGGTCTGATTGCATCAGCAGGTAAATGCCGTCTACCATATCGCTCACGTATGTATACGAGCGTACCGCTGTGCCATCGCCCCACACTTCGACCACACCGCCGTCCTCTGCTTCGGCCACCTTGCGGCAGATGGCCGCCGGGGCCTTTTCACGTCCGCCGCGCCATGTCCCTTCCGGGCCATAGCAGTTTTGAAAGCGGGCAATGCGCACCTGCATCGAGTAATGGCGGCCATAGGCTTGAGCCATGCGCTCCGAATACAGCTTTTCCCAGCCGTACTCGTTGTCCGGGTTGGCCGGGATAGCCTCTGCTTCGGTCATTTCCGGCTCACCGGGCTGCATATCGCGGTAGACGCAGACTGAGGAAGAGAAAAAGTAGCGCGGCACGCCCATCCGCGCCGCCGCATCGGTCATGTGGACGTTGATCAACACGCTGTTGTGCATGATCTCGCACTCGGCTGTGTGGATAAAGCCCATGCCGCCCATATCGGCGGCCAATTGATAAACCTCGTCAAATGTTCCGCCCTTTGCCGACAAGGCCTGCCAGCAGTTTTCGGGATGGCGCAAATCCAGCCGTATAAACTCGTTGGCGGCCGAAGGCGTAAACTCGTGCGCTTTGATGTCCACGCCGCGCACCCAATATCCTTCTTGTTTTAGCTTTTTAACCAGATGCCCACCGATAAACCCGCCGGCTCCGCACACCAATGCTCTTTTCACCCAGTCCTCCTTGTCTACTCTTTCCCTTTTGTCAATCAGATGCCCGTCGGACCACAATTTGAAACCCTTCTGCGATGGGACGATCGGATACCAAGATCAAATATCCGCCGCCGCCGGCACCGGACACTTTCCAGCCCAGGGCGGTATTCTGGTATTGGCCGATCAATTTCTCGATCAGCGGATTGAGCATGTTGGGAAACATGGCAATCTGCGCTTCAAAAGCGCGCCGCATCGAGCGACCAAACCCGACAATATCCCGCTTCAAAATCGCCGTCCAGCACTCTTCAGTTGCCTCAGATAGCTCGCGCGCTCCGGCCTGGGTGATATGGGTGTTGTCAAGCACTCTGAATTCAGCGACACGCGGCCCCAACGGCACCAGGTACAGCGACTTTTCAATAAACTGCAAGGTCAGGTCATCGTGCATCTGATCGATCCGCGACGGCCAGTATTGCCCTTCGTAATATGACTTGTTGAGACCTGGCATAACAATGCCGATGGCATCTTGCGAGCCAGAAACCTCTTGGGTGCCGGGCGGGTTGTCATAGCAGAACAGGATTTTAGCCAATTTCTGTGGGTCGCCGGCCGGAATTTTGGGACCCCACAGGTCAATGGCTTTGATCCGGGTGCTGGAGGCCATCCCGCTGCGTTCGTTAAACTCGATGGTCGGCCAGATCGAGATGGTGATCACCGCGCCTGGATGGAATTTGGACACAAAAGGCTGATCCAGCCAGCCGCCGGCCATGTCAATGCGATAGGGCATCTGATTCATCGTGCGTAGGGCGGTCGTCGAACGGGCCGGCAGATCGGCATACGGCTCCCTTTTCAACACCACATACTTGACACCCAACGATTCGCACAATTCGCGCTTGGCCGGAATATTGCCATCTTCATTGACCACAAACACATCCGGCTGAATTTCGCGCATTTCTTGTTCAAAATCCAACATCCCAGAACCTTGAGCGATAAAGGCCTGTTTGACGCCAGAGACCGACTGCATCATAAACAGCCGCTCATCCTGATTGTTGACCGGCAGCCGGCCTTTTAGCTCATAGACGGTCCTGTCGGATCCCAGGGCCACATACAGATCACCATAGCGGGCGGCCTCTTTGAGAAAAGCGATATGGCCGCTGTGAAGCATATCAAAGCAACCGCTGACCAAAACTCGGGGCATTGTCATGTTCCTTTGAGTACTAGGAGATCGCTGAAAAAGTCTATTTTTACCACAAAGGACACCGAGAACACAAAGGTTTACGATACTTTTGAGTCGCTAAAAATGCTTTGTGCTCTTTGTGTCTTGGTGGTGAGCGGGTTTTTCAGCACGCTCCTAGGGCAGGTATCCTCTTAAAATCTTGGAACGCCGTCATCTTGACGGCCACCGTCAATGATGGCCCGAGCCAGCAAGATGCTGGCGTTCCACTATTTTTTACTACAACAGTCCTTTAACAATCTGCACCGCGCCGACGATCATTGGCCGGTCATCGCCCAGGCCGGCCGCCTGCGCCGACAGCGTCTCGCCCAAAGCCAGCCGCGCCAGGTTGGTCAGGAAAATGGGCTGCAAACCTGCGGCCTGTACTTCTTCTCGCATTTGCAGGGCACAAAACGGACACATAAAGACCATCGCCTGGGCGCCATGCGCAACAGCATCCTCGATGTTGCGATTTTTAAACGCTTCGCCGACAGCGTTGCCCAAATGCGGCGAAACCGGGCAACTGCAACACAAGGCGTCCGCTCGGTCATACTGCCGCGCCACCCGCTCGACGCCCGTTAGCGCAAACAACTCGTCAATCACCGCATCAATCCACGGCGTATAGCGGCTGGAACACGGCTGCTGATAGGCGACCTTGATGCCCAACGGTTTGACTGCATCGGCATGTGCCTTGAGATAATCTACCAGGTATTCGGCATAATGCCGCACCTTGAACGGCACCGGAATGCCATATTCCAACGCTTTGGTGGTATAGGCGCCATAGCAGTCATCGTGAAACATGATGATTTCCGGGTAACCGGTAGCCGCCAGCGCATCAATTTTGGCCTGCATAGTGTCGCGCATATATCGCTCACTGCCCACATGAATGCCGCCCAGTACACTTTCGTATGCCCCGCCTTGCAAAAAAGTGGCGTCGGCGAAAAGCTGGCCTTCAAAAAGGCCGGGAATCACATCCACCGCGCAAATGTTAAATACCGGGCCGCCGGGCTTGCCAGGGCGCACCACCCCCGGCGTCTGGTCAATGGTGTCTACCAACTGCTTGTAGAGCGGGGTGGTCTGATAGACCCCTGTTTGTTCCATGCGTTGTAACAGCAGGTCAAACGGATTGGCCCCTTTGACGCAGTAGGTGTTGCAGGCCGCGCAGGTCACACATTCGGTCAGGATTTCGGCCACCTCTCCGGCGACCAGCTTGCGCATTTGCGCCGCCGCGCCGGCGGCATCATAGTTTGTGTATTTGCACCGGCTAAAGCAATCGCCGCAATAATCGCATCGCGCCAGGTTAAAAGCCATTGATCTGTCTCCCTTGATCTAAATTTAATCTATATCCATATATATTAAATTTTCCAGGCAGTGCGAAACATCGCACCACCCTATGCCGCTTTCTTCCCGCTCCGCCAATACTCGACCGCAAACGCGCCCAACACACTCACACACAGCCCCAATGCCCCGCCCACTGCCGTGTTGACCATCTTGCGCGGCAGCACCGGTTTGTCTGGCACGGCAGCATAGCTGATCAGCCGCGCATCTCGATCGGTATCCTGAGCGACAATTTCAGCCTCGGCCACTTTGCGCGATAGAACCAGCATGGTCTCTTGGGCCACACTTTTGGCCAGGCTCAGTCGGCTCTGCTCGGCATTGGCTTGTTCCAACGCCGTTTGCAGCGACAGAATCTCGGGCTGCAAGGTCTCGGTCCGCTGTTCTACATCGGACAGTTTGGTTTGTAATGCGACAATCAGCGCATCCAGCCAGGCTATTTGCTCACCTACCGTTTTGCCAGACGCCACCGACGTATCGGTCAGTTGAAATTGGATGTTTGAGTAGCCGGTCTGAGCGCCGATCTGCAACAAAATCGCGCTCCACTCGTCTCCCAATGAGAGAGGCTGCTGCGCGTTTTGGTTGCCCAACCGCTCTCGAAGCAATTGTGCATCCTGAATGGTCAGACGCAGCGAATGAGTCAGATCGAGATATCTCTTCAAAGCATCCTGTTTGCTCTGCAACTGCTGCGACAGGATATGGGTCTTGTTGCGCGCCTGAAAATCAATCAAGTCCTGTTCGGCCTGCGACAATGATGCCTGGGCCACAGCCAACTGAGCCTGGAAAAAGGCCATATTTTGTTCACGCTGTCCATACAAATCATTGATCATCCGCACAAACAGGTCGGCCCAGTAATTGGCGATTTGAGCCGACCGCTGGGCATCACGGTTTCGGGCTTGCAGTCGGATCACGCTGGGATCGCTGCCACTCTGCGCCGACAACAGTTGCCGCACTGCGCGCACTGAGCGGTTTTTAAAGTGGATATCGCTGCTCAATTCAGCGATCAATTGCGTCACCAAGTCATCATTCGTGGCCACGTCCAGGTAGGCTTTGGCCGATGATCGGGTATTCACCGTAGCCATGCGCGCGTCAAACTGCAAGGTATACCGAGGCTCGACAACGCCCACCAACGCCGTCGCCTGATACACTACCGGCGAAAGCAAACTAACGATCAATGCTGCCAAAGCCGCAATGATCGTCAGTCCCACAATCCAGTATTTATATTTGAGCAAAACAGCAATATACTGTCGCAAATCAATCTCTTGTTCCATCATCCCCACCATCTACTATCATATAGAACCGCTCTTCCAAAAGGGCTGGGTGAGATTATAACATGCCTCAAGTATCGTGGCAAATCCAAACAGGCTCTAAATCTTTGACAAATTTATCTCTTGTCGGTATACTTGCCATTTGATCGGCGTTTTTCTACACAGGAGGTTTTATGTCTGATTTCACATTTCCTACCGCGCTGACCTTTGACGATGTGTTGTTGACACCCGGTTACAGCCGGGTGCTGCCGGCCCAGGTCAACCTGCGAACCCGCCTGGCCGGCGATCTGTGGCTCAACATTCCGGTGCTGTCGGCGGCGATGGATACGGTCACCGAGGCCCGTCTGGCCATTGCTCTGGCCCGCGAAGGCGGCATTGGCATTATTCACCGCAATATGAGCGCCATTGACCAGGCCGGCGAGGTAGACAAGGTCAAACGCTCTGAATCGGGCATGATTGTGGACCCGATCACGCTACCTCCCAGCGCCCTGCTCAGCGAGGCCGAAGATTTAATGTCACGCTATCACATTTCCGGCGTGCCGATCACCGAAGAAGGACGGCTGGTGGGCATTTTGACCAACCGCGATGTGCGTTTTGTGGAGGATCTCAGCCGGCCAGTGTATGAATATATGACGCGCGAGAATCTGATCACCGCCCCCATCGGCACCACTCTGGAAGAAGCCAAAGCTTTGCTGGGTAAACATCGCATCGAAAAATTGCCTTTGGTGGACGAACAAGGTCGCCTCAAGGGCTTGATCACGGTCAAAGATATTCAAAAGAAAATAGACTATCCTAATCGCGCCACCGACGGGCGTGGTCGGCTGCTGGTCGGCGCTGCTGTCGGGGTCGGTTCTGACCTGGAAGGGCGCGTATCGGCATTGTATCATGCCAACGTGGATGTGCTGGTCATTGACACGGCACATGGACACAGTCATGGTGTGCTGCAAGCGATTGGCCGAATCAAGGCCATCGCGCCGCATGTGCCGGTCATCGCCGGCAATGTCGTCACCGCCCAAGGCGTGCGCGACCTGATTCAGGCCGGCGCAGACGCGGTCAAGGTCGGCGTAGGCGCCGGCTCGATCTGCACTACCCGCATCGTCTCTGGCTCCGGCATGCCCCAACTGACCGCCATCCTCAATTGCGCCGAGGAGGCGCAGCGGCACAATGTCCCACTCATCGCCGATGGGGGCATCAAATATTCGGGCGACATTGTCAAAGCCCTGGCCGCCGGCGCCGATTCGGTGATGCTGGGGTCGCTGCTCTCTGGCCTGGACGAGTCACCAGGCGAATTGATCATTTATGAAGGTCGTTATTACAAAGAGTATCGTGGCATGGGGTCGCTGGGGGCTATGCAAGGCTATGGCCGAGACCGTTACGCTTCGGGCCAGGAGCGGGTGTCTTCCAAGCTGGTGCCAGAAGGCATCGAGGGACGGGTAGCCTACAAAGGCACTCTGGCCGAGTATGTGTTCCAGTTGGTGGGCGGTTTGCGGTCGGGCATGGGCTATGTCGGCGCCGCCGACCTGATCGAACTGCGCCAAAAGGCTTGTTTTGTGCGCATCACCAACGCCGGGCTGATCGAAAGCCATCCGCACGATGTGGTGATTACCAAAGAAGCACCCAATTATCCGGGCCGGTAATTCGCATATCAGGCCGGCGACTGTTCAGGAGAGACGATGCAATACGTTGGTGAAATGATCGGTTTGACGTTGAGCGGCTATGGGCTGTGGTTTGCTATGCGCGGCATCAAAATGTATCTCAGCACCGACAAAGCCTGGTGGCGGCCGATCAACCGCCAGAATCGCTACCCGTATCCTGTTGCCGGCGTCTTGCTGGGCGTGTTTTTCGTTTTGGCCGGCCTGGTCTTTTTGCTGCACAATGTCTGGCCACAGTCGGTGGTGTTGGGCTATATCGGCGGTGGATTGTTTGTCCTGGTGTTTATCATCGGCATCGCCCAGCCGCGCCTGCTTCATCCGCGCTGGTATGGTCTGCTGGAAGACCAGTTGGGCCGCCCGGCTCTGGATCGCCTCAAGAAACTGGCACAGGCGATGGAACCCGAAGAGTGGGACGAGGTGAACGCCAGCCACGATGCGTTTGTGCAATGGGCCACCCAAAAGACTCTGCCCTACCAGCCCAAAAAGGCGCGCGGATACAAAAAGCAACGCTGATCAAACCCATCGTCCGGCTGTCAGGTCTGTCAGTTGCCCGACCTGCCCCAACGTGAACGGATCGTCATCCAAATGCCGGCGAGTTCGGGCGAGCGCAGCAGCCCAGCAAGCAGCAAAAAGATCGCTCCGCCTGCGGCCATACCGCCGCCGCCGACCAGCCATGGGTTCGACCAGGGCATTTGCAGAAATATCCACAGCGTCACAGCCATCGCCGCCGTGCCGGCGACAGTGCGCCACAGCGAAGCCCACAGCCTCCGCCCATCCAATCCGTCCAACCGCCGCCGCAGCAACCAGGTCAGCGCCCAAGTTTCCAATGCCGTCGCCGTCGAATTGGCCAGGGCCAGCCCACCTAGCGGCATCCACGGCTGGAACTGAGCCGGAAAAAAAGACAGTCCGATCCAGGTGAAAAGGCGGCTCAACAGGATGCTCAAAGCGACGTTCAAGGCCATTGCCGCTCCACCCACCCAGACCGGCGTCATGGTGTCGTGCAAGGCATAAAAGGCGCGGGTGACAATTTCCAGGCCCGAATGAAAGACCAGGCCGACGGCATACCAGCCCAAGGCCCAGGCCACCATCATCACCGCCCGCCGATCAAACTCCCCGCGAAAAAACAACATTTCTACCAGCGGCCGCCGCAGCAAGATCAGGCCGGCCGTGGCCGGCAGCGTCCAAAAAATCACCATCCCCAGCGTTTCGGCCACCGAGGTGCGCAGTCGGGCCAACTCCTGGCGGGCCGCCTGTGCCGAAAAAGAAGGCAGAGCTACGGTGGCGGCGGCCTGAGCAAAGACCCCTTGTGGCAGCAACATCAATACCCATCCCAGCGACAGCGCAGCCACCACCCCCTCGGCTTCGATGCGCGAGCCCAGATTGGTGTTAACCCAGAAATGCAGTTGGGTGATTGCCAGCCCCAACACGCGTGGTCCCATCAACCGCCCCACCTCGCGCACACCGGCCATCTGCAATCCCAACATGGGGCGATAAGGCCAGTCCAGGCCGCGTAACGCCGGCAGTTGGATCAGCAGGTGCAACAGCGCGCCCAGCACCATCCCCACAGCTACACCATGGATGCCCCACCACCTGGCAAATACCAGCACGCCGATGATGATGCCGATGTTATACATGCTCGGTGCCAGAGCCGGCAGCACAAAGTGATCGTTGGCATTGAGGATGCCCATCAGCAGGCCACTCACCCCAAAAATCACCGTTGAAGCCATCATCCAGCGAAACAGCGAAACGGTGAGTTGCTGCGTCTCGGGGGCATAGCCGGGCGCCAGCAGCGTCGAAACCAACCAGGGCGCCGCCCAGGCCGTGATCAATGACGCCAGCAGTGTGACCAACAAGACCAGGTTGGTGATCGCGCTGGCCAACTGCCAGGCCGTTTTACGCTCGCCCTGCACCATGTACGAGGTAAATGTGGGAATAAAAGCCGACGCCAGCGCCCCGCCGGCCACCAAAATATACAGCGTGTCGGTCACGCGCGATGCTGCCCGAAAAGCATCCATGCTGGCACTGGCGCTGAACGCGCTGCCCATCAGCGACTCGCGCAGCAGACCCAGCGCGCGGCTCAGCACAAAAGCCGCCATTACCGCACCGGTCGAGTTGATCAAACGAGTATCAAAACGCTGTTTTATTTTCATCTTGTATCCTTGTAAAAGAGTGGCCGCATTGTACTCTGAAGCGGCGGTCAGGGCAAATGGCATCATCTTGCAGGCTGGCGTTCTGCCGACAAGGGCGCGCTCAAACAAAAAAAGGCGTTTGCACAAATCCCGCATTTTGAATATAATCAACCCAATTCGATTCCGGGAAAAAAGGAGACAGAAATGCGCAAATTTGTCGGTGGCTTGGCGATAGCCAGTATCCTGATCAGCCTGTTAGCGATGGCCGGCCCCAGGTCCGTCGCCCAAAGCGGCAACCTGTTGGTCAACCCCAGCTTTGAAGGAGACTTTCGCCAAACCGCGCTTTCATCGTATTGCAGTGTGGGATGGAACCCCTGGTATTATCTTTCATCCACAGCCCGTGAGTACTATGAGCCAGAATGGAAGATCGTCCAGCGGCCTGAAAACGACGGCAGCGATGACATCCGTGCTCGCCTCAAAGACGGCAACCGATCCATTCAATGGTTTAACACTTATGCCAAGCACGTTGCTGGCATCTGGCAGCGCGTCAAGGTGCCGGCCAACGGCAGGCTGACCTTTTCGGCGTGGGTGCAAATTCTCAACGCACGCGCCAATCACTGGGTGAACGGTCAAATGGTCTCTGGACGCGACGATGTGGGCAATTACCAGGTCGCCTTGGGAATTGACCCTACCGGCTGGGAACCGGCCGGTCAGGTTCTCTCTCCTCCGGCCAATGTCGTCTGGGGCGATGCGATCTACGACGCCCATACTATTGCCGCCGATGGCTCCAATCAATGGGTCTATTCGCAGGTATCGGCTGTGGCGCAAGGCGAATGGGTCACGGTATGGATCAAGGGGTGGAATCAGTGGCCCTATATGTACGAGGCCACCTTTATTGACGCTGCTTCATTGATTTCTTTTGGTGCAGCGCCGGCCCCGGCCGCCGCGCGCTCTGTCGTTGTTGCTGCTGCGCCCATTCAGCCGACAGCCACACCTTTGCCGCCTACTGCCACGCCGACGCCAACCAATACACCGACCAACACACCGACACCCACCTTTACACCGACGCCCACTCAAACGCCGACGCCTACCTTTACGCCGACTTTTACCCCATCACCGACGCCTACATCCAGCCCTACGCCGCTGCCTTCGCCGACAGCCACCCGTCGCCCCACCCGTACACCCATCGCTGTCAATGCGGCCGGTGCCGCCATGCCCTCTGGCACGGCAGGTCTCGATGATATGACCGGGTTGACCATTGTCGGCGGCATTTCCATTCTCGCTGTGGTTGTGGGCATGATTGCTGGCAAAAAATTGGCTCGCCGTTCTGCCTGATCGGGGTTTTGCCGAATTGTCTATGAGAGACCCGGCGATCTGACAAAAAAAATCTCAAGTTCTGCCAACGATCTGGTCAGAACTTGAGATTTTTTATTTATCGGACAAACCAGAGATTAAAAAGTCATGTCGGGCTGTTCCAAAATGCTCAAGACAGCTACCGAAATGTTGTCTTTGCCGCCGGCGTGATTGGCCGCTTCGATCAGGCGGCGAACTGCGGTCTGCGGATTGGGCGATTTTTGAATGATGCGGGCGATCAAGTACTCGTCGGGCAGCATTTCCCACAAACCGTCGGAGCAAAGCACCAGGCAATCGCCTGACTCCAGAGTGAATGGCTTGATGTCCACACCGACCTGGTCCACGTACCCCAAACAGCGAGTGATCAATCCGGCTTGCGGATGCCGTCGCGCTTCTTCTTTGGTCAACCGCCCGGCGGCGATCAACTCGGCTACAAAGGAATGATCCAGAGTCAATTGCTCTAGCTGCCCTTGCCGCAACAAATAGACCCGACTGTCGCCGACATTGACAATAAAGGCTTGCTTGCCTTTGAGAAAGGCCATGGTCAAAGTCGAACCGGCGCCCATCGCCTCTTCGGGGCGGTGCAGGGCATATTCGTGAACGACCGTATTGGCCCGCTCTACAGCATGGCGCAAGCGATGGATCATGGCGATGTCAGAGGGGCGCAGGCCTTTGTTGGCTTCTTGGGCGATCTCTTGTAGTTCTTCAGAGGTGAGTTGAAGGGTCTTGCGCGGATCGGGCGGCACAAACAAATAGGCCAGGTCGCGCTTGAGCGTCTCAATGACCCAATGGCTGGCTACCTCACCGGCCAGGTGCCCCCCCATACCATCGGCCACCATGCACATAGCCAGCAGATCGCCGTCTGAATTTTGAAAAACCTGATAAAAGACGCGATCTTCGTTCAGTTCACGGTGTTTACCTACATCGCTCCAGGCTGCTATATCTAGTTGGATCATTTATCGTTCCTCTCGTCAAATTGTATATCCAGTATAGCACAAAATCATCTCTTGATGGGTTAACAACTGATTACAAAATGAAATGGTCGGTATGTTTGCAACCCGAACGGTCATCAACGGTTGATCTGTTGCCATTTTTCGTGCAGAGCGATCAGCGGGATAGCCATTTGTTTGGCCTGGCGACTGCGGCCGGTGTTCCAGGTGACGATCAATTCTTTTCTGGCGCGGGTGATGCCCACATATAGCAGTCGCAGCCGCTCTTTGACATAATCCAGGCGCGCCTGCGCCGTAGCCTCGCCTGGTCGGTAGGGGCGACTATTTACCAGTGATTCGAGTTGCGCCAGTGCCTCTGCTTCCAGGTTGAGGTGATCTCGGACAAACCATTTTTCGCTGATGTATTCGTCATAGGGCTGGGCCGAAGGAAAGTCATAGTTGTTGACCGACATCAGGTACACCCGATCCCACTCTAGCCCTTTGGCCTTGTGTAGTGTCGAAACGGTAACGATGCCCGGCCGGGCCTGAAAGCCGGTGTCTTGGGCCGAAAAGCCCAAAAAACGGCGTTGGTTGCGGGCAATGATGGACAGTTCATCGGTCATTTCGGCCAGTCGCCATGTGGGGTGGTGATCGCTGGCCGTTCGCAACATCAAAGCCAGCTTGTGACTGAGAGCCAGCTCGGCCGATTCGATAAACAGGTCTTGGGCCAGGGTCAGCACCAGTTGGTCAATAGGCAGCACGGTGGCGCGATGCCAGCGACGCACCAGTTCGCGAAAATTTTGCAGCACATCGCGGTCGGTGTGGGTCAATACATGCTCATCAGATTGGGCATCGTTCGGTGGCTCTTGGGCCGACCATTCGATCTGATCGAGCCAGTCCCGACATGGGTTGGGCCACAAGAAATCTTCAATATGCGTACATTTTCTCAAAGTATTGACCAGTCGTCGCACGCGCTGCCCACTATGTTGATCTGCCATATCGTCGCGCCGCCACACCTGCAACACCCGAGACAGCAGCGCCGCCGAAGTGGGGTGGGCCAGATATTGCAGCACATTGCCCAGCGCGCCGGCCGTTTTACGCGTCGAGGTGGATGAGCGCAGCAGTTCTTCATAGGGCAGTCCGGCCCGCTTTAACGCGTCGGTGACTTCAAAGCCACGTTGATTGCGCGGCGTCAACACGGCCACCGTCTCGTGGGGATGGTCGGGCAGCCAGCGGCGCAGCGAATCAACTACAGCCTTGATCTCTGATTCGGGAGAATGTCGCTGATCCGAGATATAAATTGCCGCCGGGTTGGTCGGGGGGTTGGGCTGCGGGTCGCCGGGCGGTGTGAGTAGAATGAATGGCGGCCCGCTCAGCGCAGCGCGCACCTGCCGGGCCGGATGATCCTGTTGAGTCCATTCAACCAAATAGTTTGCCAGGTCAATAATACATGGCTGAGATCGCCCGGAATTGTTCAACGGCAGGCTATGATTGTGCTGCAAAAATCGGCGCAGGTAATCGGGGTTGGCTGTCGTAAAGGTGGTGTTGATGGCCTGATTGGGGTCGCCTACCCGAACCCAATTGCCTTCTTGAGACAACATGTCCAGGATGGTTTCTTGCAGCAGGCTGGAATCTTGGGCCTCATCTTCGAGGATAAAGGGCCAGCGATGCCGCAGCCGTGCCAGCAGGTCTGCATCGCGCTCCAGAGCCGCCAGAGCCAGACGGATCAGGTCGTCAAAGTCTACGCCCCCACGATAATGCAATGCTTTTTGATAATCGGCATAAATTTCGATGCCGATTTGCGCCAGTGAGAGGTTGGCTCGATCGGGGCGAGCGGCCAATCGCTCCAGCAGCGATTCGGGCGACAGGCCCAGGTCTTTGGCCCGCTTGATCAACACACCGGCCAGCTCGCGCACTGCCGCAGGCCACTGTGTTTGGGCTGCCCAGGTCAATTGCGCTTCGGGTAGATCGGGACTGAGGAACGGCTCGGCGCTGTCGGGGTGACGGCTGAGCCACATCTCGACCGATCCTTCGCATATCTGGTCGGTTTCGCGCTCGTCCAGAATGGCAAAATCTTCGGCCAGCCCCACCAGGCCGGGGCGTTCGCGCACAATGTCGTGCGCCAGACCGTGCAGGGTGCGCACCCGATACCCGATGTTAGCCAGCAGCCCCCGTGCTCCGATGAAACCGGCCACGCGGCTTTTGAAATTCTCGACCGCCGAATTGACCAGAGTGACGATCAATACCTCCTGGTCCTGATCGATGGATTCGGCGACCAAAAGGGCCGCCAATGCTGACAGGGTATGCGTCTTGCCAGAGCCAGGCACTGCGCTGACGCCCAGTCGCCCATGGCGAAAAGCTAGAATTTTCTCTTGAGCCGGTCGAGGGCGAAATTCTTCCATAGGGGCATCATAGCACAATTCCAGGCTCAAGGCAAGCAAACATTTACGCTTTGTTTACAGTATGTCGGTTACTTTTGTGGTATGATAGGCTAGAATTTACTTTTTCTATACGTATAGAGGACGCGGCGATGGGCGTCCGGAGCGATTTTGCAGGGTTCATAGAAAGAGCAGGCGTTGGACAAGAAACCGCTTGTCATCATTGTTAATGACGATCCGGCCCAGTTGGACATTATTTCCACTTCAATCTCGCAGGATGAGATTGAAGTGGCCTCATTCACCAATGCACAAAAAGCATTAAAATATATCGCCGAACGCGATAAAATTGACCTGGTGATCAGCGATCTGTACATGCCGATCATGGACGGGTGGAGTTTTTGTCGTCAACTCCGTTCGCCCGAGATGCCACACACTAACTATACACCCATCCTGGTTATTTCGGCCACTTATGCCGGGGATAATCCGCAGGCCATCATTCGCGACATTGGGGCCAACGCGTTTCTGGCTGCCCCTTATCGTGTGCAAGAACTGCGCAGCCTGGTGCAAGATATGCTGCGCCGTCAGCCCAAGAAACAAGACGTGACCGTGTTGGTGGTCGAATGTGACCACTATGAGCGTCGGCGGTTAGTTGAAGGTTTTACCCTGCACGGATACCAGGTGATCGAAGCCGGAGACGCTGCTGCCGCTCGAGAACGGATTCGCACGCCTCGCATCAATATCGTGTTTCTCTCCCATCACCCTCCCCAGGTGCCGGCCGATCAACTGCTGCGAGAATTTGCGCCGATTTGTCGGGAGCAGGATGCCATCACTATCGTGGCTTTGCCCGATTCGGCCGAACCGTCGTGGTCCACCGATGGGCCGCCTTTAGCCGATGTGTATGTTCACAGGCCGATTCATGCCTCTTTTTTGATTGACATGGCCGTCAAAGCGCGGCGCGAGCGCACTATTTTGCAGTTGGAGGGTGTGTTAGAAGCCCGCACTCGTGAGTCGTTGCGCAATGCCGAGCGCATTCAGCAATTCAACCAGGTTTTTCTCTCTCTCGGCTCCAACATTCAGGCCAACATCCAAACCCTGACCCGCATGGCCGGCGAGTTGTTGGGCGCCGTCTGTGCACTGTATCAGAGCAGAGACTATTTGGTAGGCCTGCACTGGGAACCTGGCCGTTTTGAGGTGATCAATCGGCCTCTGAGCCAGCAGCCCGGCAGCCTGTACAGCGAGTTGATTGGCCGGCAGGAATCATCTCCGCTTTTGGTACACCATCTGGCCGACACGCCCTATGCCAGGCACGATTTGCTGATTCGCCATTATGACTTGCATACCCTGATCGGCTGTCCGGTGGTGTCGGGCAACAATCGCACCGGCGCGCTGTGCCTGTTTTATAGCGAAAATCTTGAACCGGCGTCCGAAGACATCAAGATCATCCAGATGCTGGGGCGGGCCATCGGGCAGCAAGAGCAGATTGCACAGCGCAACCGCGAACTATCTGCCCTCAACGAGATCGGGCGCATTGTTACTTCGACTCTGTCGCTGGATGACATGCTCTCGCTGTTGCGCGACAAGACCCGCGATGTGTTGAATGCCGAGGCTTGTTCTATTGCCCTGGTCGATCCGCAGACCGGCGAACTGGTTTTCCATCAGGCCCACAGCAACCAGGTGGCGCGCATGATCGGTCAACGGTTGCAACCCGGACAGGGCATTGCCGGTTGGGTGGCACAGACGGGCCGCTCGCTGCTGGTGCAAGACGCTTATACCGATTCTCGCTTCTACCCGGGCATAGACGCCTCTACCGGCTTTGTCACCAGGCAAGTGTTGTGTGTGCCGCTGATTGCCCAAAATAAAACCATCGGCGTGCTAGAGGTGTTCAACAACCCGCAGTTTAGCGATCAAGACATGCGCTTTGCCGAATCTATTGCCGCGCAAGCCGCCTCGGCCATCGAAAATGTCCGCTTGCACGAGGTCACTCGCCAGGAATTGAACGAGCGGATCAAGATGGAAAGAGCCTTGCGTGAGAGTGAGCGGCGTTTGCGCACTTTTATTGACGCCTCGCCCGACCTGATCTCGCTCAAAGATGCAAACCTGAAATACTTGATGGTCAATCGGGCGATGGAGCGATTTATGGGCGTATCGCAGAGCGAGATCATTGGCCGCAATGGGTTTCAGTTGATGCCTCGCGAGATGGCCGAAACCTGCCACCAGACCGATCAGCAGGCTGTGCAAAGCGGACAATTGCAGATACGTCAGCGGTGGCTGGGAGACCGGTTGTACGAGTTGCACAAAATACCGGTGTTCAACGAGCACGGGCAAATTGAAGGCGTGGCCGGTATGATCCGCGACGTGACCGAGCAAAAGCGGTTGGATGAGCAGATTGCCCAAAGACAAAAAGCCGAGAGTCTGCTGATCCTGACTGCCGGCGTTGCCCATGTCTTTAGAAATCAGTTGACCGTGATTATTGGCAATGTAGACCTGTTCCAACAAGGCATCGTGTTACAAGACGAAGCAGCGCAGATGTTCTACGAGATGGAGCAGGCTGCTCAGACGATGAAGGAAAAGACCGATCAACTTTTGGACTTTGTCGGCATCAGCTCACAGCGTGCTGCTTTGATCAATATCAATGATATTGTGGATCTGGCTCTGGGCGAAACTCGCCCACATTGGGAATCGCAGATCGCCGTCGAATTGAACCTGGAAGATCGGTTGTGGGAAATTGACGCAGACTCTCGCCAGATTGACCTGCTCCTGAACAACCTGATCGTGAACGCATGCGAGGCGATGGAAGAGCGCAATGGTATTTTGTCTATATCTACGGCCAATGTTTTCAGGCCGGCCTGGGAAAGTGAGTTGTGCGGTTGGTTTCCGCAAGGATATTATGTGCGCCTGACCATTGAGGACACTGGCAAGGGGATGACTGAAGAGGTCAAGAAAAATATCTTTGTTCCTTTTTTCACCGACAAGACCACACTACCCGAACGGGGCCTGGGGCTGCCGACTGTCTTGGGCATTACCCGCCAGCACAACGGCAGCATCCATGTCAGCAGTGAGGTAGGGCAGGGCACTCGCATCGAGTTGTATTTTCCCCCCAGCAGCAAGACATCGTGGCAGAGTACAGACCTGACTCCCGCATCGCGCCCGACCATCCTGGTTCTGGAACCCGAGTTTAACGCCGCTTATGTGCTGCAACATGCCCTGACCTCGAACGGTTATGCGGTGCTGCTGGTGCAAAATGATCGGCAGATCGAGCAAATTGCGGCCTGCCGCCCGAATAAAAAACGGGCTGCTATCTTGAATCTCGATGCATTGCTGTCGGCAGGCCGCGAGTGGTATGACCTGTGGCGGTTACGGTATCCTGATATTCCTATCCTGATCATTGGCACCAGCCTTGTGCCTCATATTCCGTCGTGGCTTGGCACACCGCCAGATTGTCTGTTCGCCCGCCCCTATTCGACTCAATCTCTGGTAGAAACGCTGCGGCGAAAAATTTATCTGGTTGAATCGGGCGCGAATTGAGCGCGCACCCATTCCTTTTCTTGCTCCACCGTCTCGACCTGACCGTTCAGCCGGGCGCGACGCAGTTCGGTCAAGATGCGGCCAAAAATCGGGCCTGGTTTGAATCCCATCGTCTTTAAATCTTGTCCGGTCAAAATGGGCTGTATATGCCGATAGGTTTGCCAATAGCGCGTCAGATATTCGCGCACGCGCGGCGAATCGGCCGCGATCCAGGTGGTCAAAATGGCCGGCCCTGCAAACGGTTCCAGCAGATCGTACACCTCACCGGGCTGCACATCGCGCACCTGCAAGGCTTCGACCTCATCGCGCAGGCGCGCCACCTGCTGCAACAGCCCGGCATCCTCACGCCCGACGCGAATGTGGGCAATCAAGGTGTCCAGTTCTCCCTGCAACAGTCGACAGGTCAGCAAAGCCAGGTAAATTTGGGCGGCATTGTCGGTCGGCATGGGCATGCCGTGCAGACCGTCGTGTTCTTCTTCTTCTACCGATGGCTTCCAACTGGCCTCATACCACTGATGCATCACCTGGCGCAGCGTGCGAAATTTTTGTTGCAGCCAGCCGTTGCAGCGCAGGCCGGGGTGAATCTGGCGCAAGATGCCCAGTTCCTCCATGCGACTCAGCCCCGATTCTGGCTCTGGCTCCTGGAAAAGCAAGTAAAGCTCGTGGCGAATGCGCTCGCCGCTGACCCGGCCGAGCAGCGGCAGGGCGTTGGCGATCAATTCCTGGGTGCGCGGCTCGATGCGAAAGCCCAATCGCCGCTCCAACCGCACAGCCCGCAAAATGCGGGTGGGGTCTTCAATGAAACTGAGTGAGTGCAGGACGCGAATCACCCCATCGCGCAGGTCCTGCTCGCCGCCGTAAAAGTCTAGCATGTCTACCTTGTGATCGGCATCCAGGCGAATGGCCAGGGTATTGATGGTAAAATCGCGGCGGTACAGGTCTTGCTTGATCGAGGACCGTTCGACCTGCGGCAAGGCTGTGGGGTGAGCATAAAACTCGGTGCGAGCGGTGACAAAATCCAATGCCTCGCCATCCTCGCGTATCCATTTGGCCGTGCCAAAGCGTTCATGCGCGCGCACCCGCCCGCCGCCTTGCCCGGCCAATTGACGAGCCAGCGCAATGGCGTCGCCTTCCACCACCAGATCAATGTCAAAATTGGGGCGTCCCAGCAACAGATCGCGCACAAAGCCGCCCACAATGTACAATTTGAATCCCATGCTTCCGGCACATTCGGCGGCCTGCCAGAGCAGAGCCAGTTGCGGCTCGTCTACCGCCTGGCCCAGCAGCCGGGCAATATGCTCACGGCGCGGTGAAGCGGCATGTTGCGCTGCTTTGTCTCCTCCAAAGAGGTGGCGGATCAGATCGGTGCGGGTGACGATGCCCAAAATGTGATGATCGGCGTCAATCACCGGCACCTGCCCCACGTTAAACTCGATCATGATCTGCTGTACCGTCTCGACCTCATCATCAGGGCGAACGACAATCTGGCCTTTGGTCATATACATGGCGATGGTGGCATGCTCCAGCCCCAACCGCATGGCCCGGTCAATCTCGCGCCGCGAGAGCATGCCGATCACCTGGCCTTTGTCAATCACCGGAAAGCCCTCGTGTCCATAGCGTTGCATCAACTCGGCCGCCTGGGCCACTGTGGTGGTTGGCAAGACGGTGCGCACGCCAAATGACATAATCTGGCGCACCGTGATCGCCGGGCGCACATGCTGCTCCAACAGACGCAGCAGTCGTTCTCGCGCCTGCGGCAGCGACATGCCGCGAATGAGCGCGGCAGCGGCCTTGCTGTGACCGCCGCCGCCCAATGCGGCAGCAATCAGTGACACATCAATGGCATCATGAGTCGAACGGGCCACCAGTTGAATCTGGTCATCAAACCGGATCAGCAAAAACAGGCCATCCGGCTCAAACAGGTTGTACAACTTGTGCGCCAACACCGATACTTCTTCGACATAGTCTGGAAAAGCCACCGCCGCCAGAATGACGGTGTGCCCGACCAGATGGATGCTTTCGGCTTGCTCCAAAAGCCGCTCATAGACATTGCGCTGATCGGGCGTGAGCGGATAGTGCAAAAAGTCGTTGGCGATCTCCAGGCTGGCCCCGTGTTCCAACAGCCAGGCTGCACCATACACATCGCGGGCCGTGGTGGTGAGATAGGCCAGCGAGCCGGTGTCTTCATAGATACCCAGCAGCATCAGCGTGGCCTCGATGGGCGACAGCGTGTCTTGTTGGCGGATCAACTGCTCTACCAGCAAGGTGGTGGTGGCCCCAACCGCCTGCCCGCTGAATGACCAGCCCGGCTTGAGTTCGCGTGACAGCAGATGATGGTCAATGATGTGGACCTGCGGCGACTCGACCATCCCCTTGATCGTTACCAGCGATTGGGTGTCTACCAGTGTCACCCGGTCAATGCGGCTATGCGGCAGGTCTTCGGGGCGGGCCAGCGGCAGATCGGCGCCATACAGCGTCAAAAAATGTCGTACATTGCGGTTGATATTTCGGGGTAGCAGCGCCTTTGCCTGCGGATAGAGCCGCGTCGCAGCCAGCAGCGAGGCGACCGCGTCCAGATCGGCGTTTTCGTGGGTCATGATCAGATGAATGGGTTCCAGTTCTGGCACCGCGTTTTCCTTTCACCAAAAACCCGTTTTCGATCTCGGACCGAAAACGGGTTTTGATCGGGTTGCTGCAAACAGGGTCTAGGAGGCCACTGAAAAAGTCTATTTTTATCACAAAGGACACCGAGAACACAAAGGTTTACGATACTTTTGAGTCGCTGAAAATACTTTGTGCTCTTTGTGTCTTGGTGGTGAGAGGTTTTTTTCAGCACGCTCCTAGTCGCTGTTCACAGGTTGTGCCATATCATTCGGCCTTGTCGGGCGAAACACAATGTCGTTCTGTCCGGCGTCGGCTACAATCTGCCCGCGCCCCAGCTCGCCGGAGAGGAGCTTGAGGGAGAGCGGGTTTTCGATGTAGCGCTGCAAAGTGCGACGCAGCGGCCGTGCCCCAAACTGCGGGTCAAAGCCTTTTTCGGCCAGCCAGGAGCGTGCCGCATCGGTCAGGGTGATCTCGACATCTTGTTCGCGCAGGCGGGCGGCAATCTCGTGCATTTGCAAATCCACAATCTTTTTCATATGCTCCAGGGTCAGGTTGTGGAAGATGATCGTCTCGTCAATGCGGTTCAGAAATTCAGGGCGAAAAGTCTCTTTGAGCCCGTTGCGGATTTCGCGTTCAAACTCGCGCTGATCGCCGTTGACCTCATCGTCGGGACGCTGGAATCCGATGGCCCCGCCCTTGCTGGCATAGTGCGTGCCAATGTTCGAGGTCATGATCAGCACCGTGTTCCTGAAATCTACCACATGTCCCTGTCCGTCGGTCAACCGTCCCTCTTCCAAAATTTGCAGCAGCGAGTTCCACACATCGGGATGCGCCTTTTCCACCTCGTCAAACAAGATCACCTGATAGGGCCGTCGCCGCACCGCCTCGGTCAGCCGCCCGCCTTCTTCATAGCCCACATAGCCCGGCGGCGCGCCGGTGAGCCGCGAGACGGTGTGCCGTTCTTGAAAGTCGCTCATGTCCACCGTCAGCAGAGCCTCGGCGTCGCCAAACAAAAACTCGGCCAGCGCCTTGGCCATCTCGGTTTTGCCTACTCCCGACGAGCCTAAAAAGATAAAGCTGCCGATCGGTCGGCGCGGGTCTTTGAGGCCAGAGCGGGCGCGGCGAATGGCGTTGGACACGGCCTTGATTGCCTCATCCTGGCCGACAACGCGCTCGTGCAGACGCTCTTCCATGTGCAACAGTTTTTGCGCCTCGGTCTCCATCATGCTCGATACCGGAATGCCGGTCCAATTTTGGATGATTTCGGCAATGTCTTTTTCCTCGACGACATCATCAATGTTCATAGCATCCTGCCAGGCCTGCCGTTTTTGGTTGAATTCGACCTCCATTTGCAGACGCCGGCTCTTGAATTCGGCGGCGCGTTCGTAATCGCGCGAGTCGCCGGCGGCCAGTTCTTCTGCGCTCAACTGCCGCAGTTCTTTTTTCATCGCCCGTAATTCGGGCGGCATCCGATAGATGGCGATGCGCAATTTGGCTGCGGCCTCGTCAATCACATCAATGGCCTTGTCGGGCAGTTTACGGTCGGTGACATAGCGGTGTGAGAGTTGTGCTGCGGCCACCAGGGCCTCATCGGTAAAGCGAATTTTGTGGTGTGCTTCGTAGCGATCTCGCAGGCCGCGCAGCATTTCGATGGTGGCCTCGACACTGGGTTCTTCGACAAACACCGGGGCAAAGCGGCGTTCCAACGCAGAATCCTTTTCAATGTATTTGCGATATTCGTCCAGCGTGGTGGCGCCCACGCACTGCAACTCACCGCGTGCCAGGGCCGGCTTGAGCATGTTGCTGGCATCGAGGGCGCCGCTGGCCGAGCCGGCGCCGACCACGTTGTGAATTTCGTCAATGAACAAAATGATCTCACCCTGGGCGCGTTGAATTTCTTCCAACGAATTTTTGAGCCGCTCCTCAAAGTCACCGCGAAACCGTGAGCCGGCCACCATCGCTCCCAAATCGAGCTGCACCACCCGCTTGCCGATTAGAATTTCTGGCACGTCTTCGGCCACGATCTGCTGTGCCAGCCCTTCGACGATGGCGGTTTTGCCCACGCCGGCCTCACCGATCAGCACGGGATTGTTTTTGGTGCGGCGACTCAGCACATGGATCACCCGCAAAATCTCTTGATCGCGCCCGATCACCGGATCGAGCTTGCCCTCGCGGGCCAGACGGGTCAGGTCACGGCTGAACTTGTCCAGGGTACGAAACTGCGACTCGGCCGCCGGAGTGGTGACGCGCTGTCCGCCACGCACTTCTTTGACCGCATCGGCGATGCGCTGCTTGGTCAGGCCATTATCGCGCAAAATCCGTTCAATGGCCGTGCCGCGCTCCGAGGCAATGGCCAAAAAAATATGCTCGGTCGAGGTATACTCGTCCTTCATGTTGGCGGCTTCTTTGTGCGCCAGGTCCAGCACTCGTTTGACGCGCGGGGTGATGAACACCTGCCCGGTGCCGCCGCCATAGATGGCTGCTTTGGGGCTGGCTCGTAGCACTTCATCCAAGTAATCTTTGATCAAATCCACATCTACGCCCAAATGCTCAATGATCTGCGGCACCAGGCCGTCCGGCTGCTCCAGCAAGGCCAGGAAAAAATGTTCTACGTCTACCTGTGTATGGCTGTATCGCTGCAGTATCTCATAAGCGCGCATAGCCGCTTCTTGAACGCGCTCGGTAAATCGGTCAAATCGCATCATATTCAACCTCGTTCTAGCACCAAAATAACCTTCAACCCAATATGTTGATGATACCACATGAACATTAGAAATCCATTGGAACAAGAAAAATTATACCCTGTTGACCTGCAAAAATCAAACCCTGCCCGGCGTTTTCGCCTTTCAGGTCAACATAAAATTGACTCTGGACAATTTGACCGTCCTGGTATAAAATAGGGCTATTATGAACATGTATCGTGCTTCTTTGGACTATATATATAGCCTGACGGATTACGAAAAACAGAGCGGGTTTGTGTACAGCCCCGACCGTTTTGATCTGGGGCGGGTTCACCGCCTGCTGGATTTGCTGGGCAATCCCCATCAACGTTTTCCGTCCGTTCACATTGCCGGCACCAAGGGCAAAGGCTCTACCTCGGCATTGACAGCCTCGATTTTGCAGCGGGCCTCATTCCGCACCGGCCTGTACACATCGCCGCATTTACACACCTTTCGCGAGCGCATTCAGATTGACAGCAGCCTGATCTCCGAGTCCGAGGTCGTTCAAGGCGTGGAACGGTTGAGGCAGGTGGCCCCTCTGGTGCCGCAGATCACCACATTTGAGTTGATCACGGCATTGGGGCTGGATTATTTTGCCCGGCAGCAGGTGGATATCGCAGTGATCGAGGTAGGAATGGGCGGGCGGCTGGATGCCACCAACGTGATCACGCCACTGGTTTCCGCCATTACTTCGATCAGCCTGGATCACACCCAGTATTTGGGCCGCACCGTGGCCGAGATTGCCGCCGAAAAGGCCGGCATCATCAAACCGGGTATACCGGTAATCAGCGCGCCGCAAGAGCCTGCGGCCCAGGCCGTGATCGAACGCATCGCCGCAGAACAGAACGCCCGGCTGATCTGTCTGGGCCGCGACTGGCACTGGCAAAGCGAGCGCGTTTCGCCGGATGGACAAACGTTTTCGGCCTGGCCGGCCTCCTGGCCGGGCCAGGCTGTCACCTACAACCTGCCCTTGTTGGGCCGGCATCAACAGGTCAACGCTACCCTGGTTCTGGCTCTGGTGGATGTTTTGCAAAAGCAAGGTCTCTTCATTTCAGAGCAGGCTATCCACGAGGGATTGGCCGTCGTCTGCTGGCCGGGGCGGTTACAGGTGCTGAGCCGTCAGCCCTGGCTGATCGTAGACGGGGCGCACAATGGCGATTCGATGCACAAATTGCGCCTCAGCCTGGCCGAATTATTTCCACACCAAAAGCTGATCCTGATCTTGGGCGTTTCGGCCGACAAGGATCTGGATGCCATCCTGGATGCCATCTTGCCGGCGGCGTCTTGTGTCCTGGTCACTCAATCTCATCACCCCCGCGCGGCCTCGACCGATGAACTGGTTCGCCGCATTGCGGCCCGCCAGGTCGCCGTCCGTGCAGTAGACATCCAAGATGTCTTGTCTACGGCATTGGCACTGACCGACGAGCAAGATTTGATCCTGGCCACCGGGTCTCTGTTTTTGGTGGCCGATGTGATTGCTGCATGGCGACAATATGACCATCAACCTTCACCCCCAACAGATGCAGAATAGCCGTAATTGCAAAAATGTGGTATAGTGTAAAGACAATCTGATTGGAGTGAGGTTCTGGTATGAAACGAGATAATTTTGATGAGGATATGGCTCATCTGTGGGATAGATTTGCGGGACATTCTTTGCAGGGCGCCGATGAAAATACCCAGGTTTATCCGTTGTTGCCTGTCTATGATCAGGTGATCTTTCCCAACATTGTCACCCCTTTGTTTGTCGGGCGAGATCAATCCATCAAGGCAGTCGAGGCCGCTTATGCCCAAGATATGCCGATTGTGACGGTAGCACAGATGAACGACGAGGATCAATCGCCGTCGCTGGAAGACCTGGCCGCCACCGGCACCGAATGTCAGGTGTTGCGTATGCTGCGCATGCCCGACGGCACCACCAGTGTGCTGGTGCAAGGGCAGCGGCGAGTTCGCATCGAAAACCTGATTGACAACACCCCTTATTTGATGGTCGAGGCCATCCCTCTGACCGAGCGGGAAGTCGGCGGACCGGGGGTAGATGCGCTCAAACGAGCCGTGCTGGCTCTGTTTGAAAAATGCATCCATCTCAACCCATCCATTCCCGAAGACACCTATATTTTTGCCATGAATATCGAAGAACCGGGCTGGCTGGCCGACACGGTGGCTTCGACGCTAGATTTCAAGCTCAAAGAGCGACAGGAACTGCTGGATGAGATAGACCCCGAAACCCGGCTCAAGCAACTCAGCATTTTGATAGCGCGCGAGCTGGATGTGCTGGAACTGCAAGAAAAAATCCACATTCAGACGCAGCAAAAGGTAGACCATTCTCAGCGCGAATACTTTTTGCGCGAGCAGATGAGTGTCATTCAAAACGAGCTGGGCGAAGGCGATGTCTATGCCCAGGAAGTTCAACAGATCCGCGACAAGATTGCCCAGGCTGACATGCCCGATGAAGTGCGCGAAAAGGCCGTCCACGAGACCGACCGCCTGGCCGCCATGCCGCCCATGTCGCCCGAAACCAGCATCATCCAGACCTACCTGGATTGGCTGATCGAGTTGCCCTGGAAGCAAACCAGCACCGATAACCTGGACATTGCCCAGGCCGAACGCGAGTTGGAATCCAGCCATTACGGCCTGAAAAAGGCCAAAGAGCGCATCATCGAACACATTGCCGTGCGTAAACTGGCCGCCGACAAGATGCGCAGCCCCATTCTATGCTTTGTGGGGCCGCCCGGCACCGGCAAGACCTCGTTGGGCAAATCCATCGCCAAAGCCTTGGGGCGCAATTTTGTGCGCGTCAGCCTGGGTGGTGTCCGCGACGAGGCCGAAATCAAAGGGCATCGCCGCACTTATATCGGCGCCTTGCCGGGGCGCATCTTGCAGACGATGCGCCGCGCCAAGACCATCAACCCCTTGTTCATGCTGGACGAGATCGACAAGCTGGGTATGGACTTTCATGGCGATCCCAGTGCGGCACTGCTCGAAGTGTTGGACCCAGAGCAAAACAATGCCTTTTCCGACCACTATTTGGATGTGCCTTATGACCTGTCCAAAGTGATGTTTATCACCACCGCCAACATTCTCGATCCCATCCCCCCAGCCCTGCGAGACCGTATGGAGGTGATCGAGTTTAGCGGCTATACAGAAGAAGAGAAAATTGCCATTGCGCATCGCTTTTTGATTCCGCGCCAAAAAGAGGAAAATGGCCTGGCCGATGCGGCGATCTCTTTTCCCACACCGGTCATTCAGTCCATTATCGAAGAATATACGTATGAGGCCGGTGTGCGCAACCTGGAGCGGCAGATTGCCCAGATTTGCCGCAAGCTAGCCCGCCGCCTGGCCGAAGGCAAATCTATCCCGACGCGCATCACGGTCAGTTCGTTGCACAAATACCTCGGCCCGCCGCAGATTGACAACTGGAAAGGGTTGGATCAGGACGAGGTGGGCGTGGCCACCGGCGTGGCCTGGACCGAAGCCGGGGGCGATTTGATGCCTATCGAAGTGGCCTTGCTGGAAGGCAAAGGCAACCTGACCCTGACCGGGCAGCTGGGCGAAGTGATGCAAGAATCGGCGCAGGCTGCCCTGAGTTATGCGCGTGCCTTTATGAGTTCGTATACCGGCCAGAATGACTCGGCCGAACCCATAGATTTTGACAAACTCGACATTCACATCCACGCGCCCGAAGGTGCCATTCCCAAAGACGGCCCTTCGGCCGGCGTCACCATTGCCGCGGCCCTCATCTCGGCCTTGACCGAGCGTCCGGTGCGGCGTCAGGTGGCGATGACCGGCGAGATCACCCTGCGTGGACGGGTGTTGGCGGTCGGTGGCCTCAAGGAAAAAATTCTGGCTGCCCATCGCGCCGGCATGAAAACGTTTTTGCTGCCCAAACGAAACGTCAAAGATACAACCGAAATTCCGGCTCAGGTCAGTCGTGAAATCAAGCTGATTTTTGTGGAATCTATGAGCCAGGTGTTGGAGCATGCTCTGGCTGCCAGGCCTGAAACGTAAATTTCAAAACTGCTGGTGGAAAAAAGGGGGTCAATGTGAAGAAACACAACCGGTTTACATGGGCTTGTGCGACAGCGTTGTTTCTGGTCATTTGGATGCTGCCGGCCTGCGCGCCCGAAGACAAGCGGCTGGATCTGGCCAGCCTTTTGCCGGCCAAGTGGTCGCCTTATACCACGCTGCGGCTGGATGCCAATGCCGATGGCAAAAAAGATTGGGTTATCTTGTATACTTATGATGAAAAAGACAAAGGTGCGTTTACACCGGTGGGTGGGGTGGTTTACCATGCCGACCGTGGCGAGCCGCCGGTGGTCTTTCCCTATCCGTTGGTGGCGCCGGGCTGGGCCTATCTCGGCGAAGGCAAGTCTACTATCGGTATGCAAGATGTCATTTCCAGTCTGACCGGACCCGAACTGGTCTTTCAGAGCGTCAATAGCGACAATATCACCAACCGTATTGTTATGTTTTCCTGGAAAGATCAGGCCCCCAACAAGTTGCTGCCGCCGTCGGCCGACCCGGCGATGGGGCAGTGGTATCATTGTGTGGGCAAGTTTAGCGCAGATGGCGGCATCAAGCTGGAGGCCAACCGCGTGACCACTTGGGAGCGCACTCAGGAACGCAGCCAGTTAGCCATCCGCCGTGTCTATCAATCGCAGCAGGGCGGGTATCTCAGCAACGATCAATTGGTGGCGCCCACCCAGTCTTGCCTGGACTTTGCCTACGGCCAGCCCAAAGATGTCAATCAGTCGCCTTATCCTGAAAAGATTTTGATGGCTTTTTATCAAAATTTCACTTCTGATGCGGCGTTTTCTTTTATGACCGACGAGGCCAAAGCCAATCTGCGCAGCGGGTATGGCTTTTGGAAGAATGTGGCTCCCTGGCCGCGCACGGCTGTAACCGGTGTCTGCGTCAAAGAACTCAACTATAACCCCGACGAGGCCACTCAGGCCGAGGCCGCCATGCTGATCCAGGCGCAGCAAGAACAGATTGCCCAGGCCACTGCCGCCGCTGCTGGTGTTTGCAATTGTCCGCAGCCGCAATGCACCTGCGCCCCCACCCCCACCCAACCCATCGTCAGCCCGCCGGTTTGGGTGGTGGCCCGCGTAGAATACAGTTTGCAGAACCAGACCCAAGAGATCAAACTTCAATGGGGTTTGGTGAAAATCAATGGTGTTTGGCGGATCAGCCAAGTTGTTCCGTTGCCATAAGAAAGGAGACCCTGTATGAACTGCCCGGAATGTGGCGCTCAACTCGGCGCCGATGAGAAGTTTTGTGGAAACTGCGGCGCCCCCGTACCGGCCGACTTGAGAGCGGCACCCGAACCCACGCCGCCCGTTGAAGAGACCCCCCCATCTGTATTTGTACCTGAAACTGTGATCGCGCCGCCAGAGCCAGAGCCGACCCCGCCGCCGGTTCAAGAGGCGCCTCCGCCTGCTTTTGTGGCCGAGACTGTTGTTGTGCCGCCACCTCCGCCGCCGCAGGCCAATTTTGCGCCACCGCCGCCGGCTTTTTCACCGCCGCCATCCTACACGCCGCCGCCACCACCACCACCGCCGCCGGCGGCCAAAGACAAGTCTAAAACTTGGCTCATTGTGGCGATTGTGGTGATTGTGCTGCTGCTGTGCTGCTGCTGCGTGATTCTGGTGCCGATTTTTCTGGGGCCGACCATTGGCGAGGTGTTCAGTGGCATTGTTGAAGGCCTGGAAACCACCAGCATGCTCGCGCCGATGCTGACCTCTTTGCTCTAAGAACCGACCTCACAAAACAAACCTGCCGGGCTTTCAAAACCCGGCAGGTTCTTTTATTTCTGCCTGGATGCCGGTGCGGCGCAGATGCTCCAACGCGCGGCGCACATCATCCAACACGCCCGGCAAGGCGCAGACGCGCAAGGCCTGTTCCATCTCTTTTTGTGCCTGCGGCTGTTTCAGCCCATAGAGCGCACAGGCCAGAGTGTAGCGCGGTTCGTACAGATCGGGCGTATGATGCAGCAGGGCGCGGGCGTGCCGCACTGCCGCTCGCAAGGCTGTTGCGGCCGGTTCGTCGTCGCCGGTTTGCAGGCCGGCAATCCCCAAAACCAGCGCGGCATCGTGCTGTGCCAGCGCCACATTCAAAGCCAGGGCTGCTCTGCTCTGTTCGACCGCCTCGACCGCGTGGTCTTGCTCCAACTCGACCCACGCCAATCCCACCCGATCATAGGCCAGCCAGTCGGTTGCGTCCAACTCTTGATGGATGATGCGAGCCTGCTCATATTCATTTCTGGCCTGCTGCGGTTGCCGCCAGGATAGCTGCATCGCCCCTCGATGGGTGTGGATGCAGGCCTGGAGCAGCCGATCATCGGCCTGCTGAGCGGCCACCCAGGCGCCATCCAGGTCGTTTTGCGCCTGTTGCCGGTTGCCCAGCAGGTAATGGCACAAGGCCCGGCTGCTCAAATGGCGCGCCTGAGCGACCGGGTCGGCGACAGTTTGGGCAATCTCCAGGGCCCATTCATAGCACCTCAAAGCCTCTTCTGCCCGGCCGATCTGCCGATAGGTGATGCCCAGGTTGCCCCAAATCGTTCCTTGCATGGGGCGATGATCGAGTTGCTGCGCCAGAGACAGGGCTTGCTCATAAAAGGCAATGGCCTGGTGCAGATGAATCAGGTCGGCGTGAGCCTGGGCCAGACTGCCCAACGCGGCGGCCTCGTTCTGGCGGTCGCCCGATTGTCGGGCTATGCGCACGACCTGCTCAAAAGCAGGGATGGCCTCGGCAGGGCGTCCGGCCTGCAGGTGACCCACTGCGCGGGTGATCCATTCGTGGAGCGTGGGAGAAAATCGAGGTTTCAATGGCTGCCTGTGGGTGGTCGGGTGATACGCATGCGCATCACCTCACGGTCAATTCGTCTGAATCCCCAGCGGTGGAAAAATTCTTTGGCCTGCTCCAAAGATGAATGAACGATCAGGTCTATGCGCACACATTCTTTTAGCCGCGCCCGGTTGCGGGCATAGGCCAGGATGGTAGACCCCACACCCTGATTTCGCCACCCTTCCTCGACAATAAAATCTTGGAACATGGCATATTGTGCTCCAGCCCAGGTAGACAGGTAATAGCATACCAGCATACAACCAAAAATCCGCCCGCCCGATTCGGCTACGACGTATTCGTGATTGTCACTTTCGATCTGACGGCGGATCATCTGAGCCATCTTGTCTTCGGGCGATGGCGTTTCGCCGCACATGCCTACCAAAGTGCGGATTAAAGGCAGTAATTGTGGCACATCTTCGAGTGTAGCCAGGCGAATGGTGATATTGTCGCTCATCAAATCCTCCCAAACTGAGTTCATTTTACTCTGGGGATGGTTTTCGGTCAAATGACCCAAAACCGCGATGAACGCCGGGGTTGTCGGCATCTCTTGAATGTGATACAATGAAATCATCTAATATTCTATAGGGGGAAATTTGATCAAAATCGTTGCCGACTCGACTCATTATGTGCCATCCGACCTGGTTGCTTTGCACGATATTCACACCATACCCATTTTGTTGCTTTTTGGCTCTGCCACCTACCGCGAGGGGGTGGACCTGGATACCGAAACCTTTTTTCGCATGCTGGCTGCCGGGCGAGTCTTTCCGACCACGTCACAGCCTTCTCAGCAAGATTTTCTCCGGGCCTGGCAGCCTTTGTTGGATGCCGGTCACGAGGTGATCACTTTGCTCTTGTCCAGCCTGATCAGCGGCGCGTTCAAGACGGCCGAATCTGCTCTGGCGCAATTGCTGCCGGGCGCGCCAGTTTCGGTGGTAGATTCGCGCTCGACGGCGATGGGGCTGGGTTTTCAGGTCTTGCGTGCTGCCGAGTTGGCTCAGCGAGGCCTGCTGCGCGCCGACATCCTGGCCGCTCTGGCGGTGATGCGCGGGGCAACCCAGACTATTTTGGTGCCGGATACGTTGGAGAATTTGCGGCGCGGTGGGCGGATCAGTGCGGCCAAAGCATTTCTGGGCGCCGTGCTGCGCGTCAAACCTCTATTATCGTTCAGTCGAGGGTTTGTGGAGCCTTTGGAGCAGGTGCGGACAACAGCGCGGGCGCAAGAGCGGTTGATCGATTTAACCGTCCGACATTTGGGCGGTGATACGAGGCCATGGATTGCCGTCATGCACTCGCGCTCACCCGACCGGGCGCAGTTTTTGCTGAGCCGCCTGGAGCCGTTGTATCCACACGCCCGTTTCTTTTGCGCCGAAATCGGCCCGGTATTGGGCGTTCATTTGGGGATTGGCGGTACAGGGATTATGGCCTGCCCCGGCAGCGCCATTCGAGATGGTTGATTGAAAGGAGAGCGTATGTCAAACCAGGATGTGATCGAGCGAATTCGGCTGTATCCCCAGGCGGGGCAACTGCCATGCGCTGTAGCGCATTACATTGCCGCCGAATTGAATGTCGCGCCACTCGAGGTGGGGCAGGCGGCCAATGTCTTGCAAACGCGGATCACCCAGTGTCAGTTGGGCCTGTTTGGCTATGCCCAAAAAGGCACACCGGCATATAAAATCCTCCGCCCGGTGGAGCAGGTGGCGGAGGATATGCTGGCAGCCGTTCAAGACACCGCCGCCGACGGGCGAATTTCATGCGCAGCCTTGTGGCAGATCGGTGAGCAGTTTGGCCTCTCAAGGCACGAGATGGGCAATGTGGCTCACGCTCTGAACCTCAAGGTCAAGCCCTGCCAGTTGGGCTGTTTTTGATTCTGGCAGGGCCAAGACCTTTGAGGTTTGACCGGCAACCGGTTCTTGTGCGCAATCGCTACACAAAGCGGCATAGCCTGGTGCATCAAATGACGCCGTTGGCCACGTGGGCGTTTTTCAGGCAAACGAGCGCAGCACATCTTTGATAGTGGGGCGGCCGATCTCTTGCAGCTCATAGCGCACCCGCTGCGTGGGATGTCGAATTTGCATCAGCCGGCGCAGGTCAATGGGCGTGGCTACGATCACCATATCGCATGGCGTGGCGTTGATCGTCTCTTCCAGGTCGCGGATCTGCTGCGTGCCATAGCCCATTGCCGGCAGCAAAGTGCCGATCTTGGGGTATCGGCGATATGTTTCGGAAATAGAGCGCACGGTGTACGGGCGCGGGTCGAGTATTTCGGTGGCGCCAAACCGTTTGGCGGCCACCACGCCGGCGCCATAAGCCATCTCGCCGTGCGTCAGGGTGGGGCCATCTTCGACCACCAGCACCCGCCGCCCGCGAATGGCGTCGGGGTCGTCTACAAAAATGGGCGAGGCGGCCTCGATGATTTGGGCTTGCGGGTTGACGGCGCGAATGTTTTCGCGCACCAGCGCCACGTTATCCAGGTCGGCGGTGTCAATTTTGTTGATCACCACCACATCGGCCATGCGCAGGTTGGCCTCGCCAGGGTGATAGGTCAGTTCGTGACCGGCGCGGTGTGGGTCTACCACCACGATGTGCAGGTCGGGCTTGAAAAAGGGCAGGTCATTGTTGCCGCCGTCCCACACGATTACATCGGCTTCTTGCTCGGCCTGATTCAAAATCTCTTGATAATCTACCCCCGCGTACACCACAATGCCGCGATCCAGGTGCGGCTCGTACTCTTCGCGCTCCTCGATGGTACACTCGTGAGCGTCCATATCGGCATAGCTGCCAAACCGCTGACAGCGCTGCCGTACCAGGTCGCCATAGGGCATAGGGTGGCGCACCGCGACAACCTTTTTGCCCATGCCGCGCAGCACATCGCAAACGCAGCGGGTTGTCTGGCTTTTGCCAGAGCCGGTGCGGGTAGCGCAGATGGCGATCACCGGCTTGTGAGCGCACAGCATCGTTTGTCTGCCGCCCATCAGGCAAAAATCTGCTCCGGCGGCGATTACCTGAGAAGCCTTGTGCATAACATACTCGTGCCGCACATCCGAGTAGGCAAAAATCACCTGGTCAATCTGGAGTTCGACAATCAGCCGATCCAGCTCGCTTTCGGCATAGATGGGGATGCCCTGAGGATAATCGGGGCCGGCCAGCTCGGCCGGATAGACCCGTCCTTCAATGTCGGGAATCTGGGCGGCCGTAAAGGCCATCACCTGATGATGGAGATTGTTTCGTAGACAGACGTTGAAATTGTGGAAATCGCGCCCCGCAGCGCCCATGATCAAAATGCGGTTTTTCACCATTGAAAAACTCCTCCAAAATAGAAAATAAAACAGGCCGACATCAGCCTGACTCAACCTGGATGGCGATGGACTCGACCAGTTCATAATAGGTAAACTGGCAATCAAAGGTGGCTTCCCCGCCGGCCGACACCCGGTCGGTGTAGACATATCCGGCGTTGACGACGGTGCCCCATGGATCATACAATGTCACCACCACGCGCACGCGCTCGATGGCCTGTTCGCCGTCGTTACGCACCCGTCCGGCCACGTGATAAAAGCCGCTTTGGATGCCAAAGGTATGGTATTCTACCACAGCTAATCCGGCTGTCAACCGGCGCAGCGTCGGCTCGGCGGTCACGCGGACGGTGTAATACTCCCAATCTTTGCGGGCAGGGCCGCGCAGCACAAAGGGCGTCAACTGCTGCGGCCCCACCACGTCTAGCAGTGCCGGCGTGCTGATGATGTGAATGACCGTCCCCCAGCGGTTATAGAACATGGCTCGCACCACCACATGGTCTACATTGCTGTTCGTCTCGTTACGCGCCTCACCGACGATATACAAATCGCCCAGCACATCTATAAAGCTGCGCTGGCTCAATAGCCCCATGATCACGCTGTTGCTGCCTTCTGGCGTCGGAGTGAGGGTGGGAAAGGTGGTGGCGGGTCCTGGCCGGTTGGTGGGTGACGGGGTGGGGGTTGCACCGGGCGGCGTCGGTGTGGATACCGGTGTGGCCGTGCGTGTCGGTGTGGGGGTGAGGGTGGGCAGGCGGGTGGCTGTCGGCGTGGTAATGCCGGTCGGCGTGGTGGCGATGGTTTGTGTCGCCCCGACAGTCTGTGTTGCGATGACGGCTTGTGTCGTCACCGGAGAGACGGTGGCCTCATAGACGATCAGGGTGGGGGCCGAAAAACCGGCCGCATTGCCGGCGTACAGCCAGTAGAAAAAGACGCCTGTGTGCGGCAGGGTGTGCGTGTAGGATGTCGTGGTCAGCCGGGCCAACACGCGCCGCACCTGACCGCCCGGTTCCTGGCTCCATTCGATTTGATAAAATGTCGCGCCTGGCGTGGCCTTCCAGAAGAGTTCGACGCTCAGGTTGGTCATCCGCCGCACTTGCGCAGCAGGTGGATGCGGCAGGGCAACCGGTGTAGCCGTGTTGGCAGGGCTAGATGTGGCCGTGGCTGTCGGCGTTGGGGCAGGTGTGGCGGTCGGTGTAGCCGTCGGTGTGGCGGTGGCTGTCGGCGTTGGGGTGGCGGTGGCGGTGGCTGTCGGCGTTGGGGTGGCGGTGGCAGTCGAGGTTGCCGTCGGCGTTGGGGTGGATGTTGGAGTCGCCGTCGGCGTTGGCGTCGGAATACCCCCCAGCGGCGTCGGTGTGAGGGTGGCTGTGGGCGAAGGTGTGCTGGTCCAGGTTGGGGTGAATGTGGGGCGCAAAGTGGGCGTTGCGGTGATCTGCGCAATAGCCGTTGGTGCCGGCGGGAGGCTGAACACATAAACATATAAAAGCCACCCCAGCGTGCCGAAAATAATCAAGTTGATAGAAACCAACAGCCCCAAGATCACGTTCCACTGTTGGCTTGAGAGGTCCAACAGATCTGCGATGAATGTCTCTAGCCGGTTCAATTGCCGCGCCGCTCCCCAAGACTGTTGTAAGACAATCGAGATTCACGCCTGCACCGGGATGCCTGTCGCCGCTGTTTGTTTGGGGCGACAGGCATCTACCGGTTCGAGATCAGGCCTGGCCCAGGGTCACGATTTGCCTCAGCAGATTGACCACTGTCAGTCCCACCGAAATGCCTTCGGCCGGGGTGATTTTGACCGGCGCTTGCACCGATTTCTCATCGCCTTCGCCGGACTCCAGAGCGGTGATGCGATCCTGGTTGGCCTTGAGGAACAAAAAAGCCGCTGCCAAGCCTAGCAGCGCGCCCAAAACTCCGCCGATCAGGAATACTTTGTGCTGGAATTTCATTGTTTACCTCCAAATGGTACGGTTATCTGCTCATAATTGAATTCTATATTTTGAATTATACCTCAACTCGAGTTCGGCGCAAGTAGGGGCGGGCCTTGCGTCCGCCCTGGCGGGGCAGGGGCAAGCCCTGCCCCTACCAGGCGGCGATTTTCCAAGTAGGTGTTGGCCCGTTCATCGTCAGGTAAACGGCGACCAGACGTATGGTAGACGTGTTTCGGTCGTCAAGTTTTCTGGGTGAGTATGTGGTATAGTATAGACAATCTTCTCCTCCTTTTGAACAAGAGCCAGAGCCTGGGCAACTCTGGCTCTTGTTGATCATGATGGTCGGAGCCGGATGGCTCTGGCCGTCCGATCAAAAAAGGGACGCAAAAAATTGCGTCCCTTTTTTTGTCGGGTTTAGCGTTTGGTGTCGAGGATGGGCACCGGGAATTGCCGGCACAGGGCGCGCACCTGCTCACCGACCTGCTCGGTGACTGCTTGATCGCGAGGGGCATGGAGCAGGCGGGCGATCATGTCGGCGATCTGGCGCATTTGTGGCTCACCCATGCCGCGCGTGGTGACGGCCGGCGTGCCGATGCGGATGCCGCTGGTCACCAGGGGTGGTTTGGGGTCATAGGGGATCAGGTTCTTGTTCACAGTGATGCCGGCCGTTTCCAAAACCGATTCGGCCTCTTTGCCCGCAAGTCCCACGCTGGACATGTCGGCCAGCATCAGGTGATTGTCGGTGCCGCCAGAGACGATGCGAACCCCGGCCTCTTGCAAAGCCTGCGCCAAAGCCTGGGCATTTTTGACAATGTTGCGGGTATAGGTGAAAAATTCGGGGGTCATGGCTTCGCGCAAGGCGACGGCTTTGGCGGCGATGATGTGCATCAAGGGGCCGCCTTGCACGCCAGGGAACACGGCGCGGTCAATTTGTTTGGCCAGGTCTTGAACGCACAAGATCAGGCCTCCGCGCGGCCCGCGCAGGGTTTTGTGGGTGGTGGTGGTGACCATATGAGCATACGGAACCGGCGATGGGTGCGTTCCGGTGGCTACCAGCCCGGCGATGTGGGCCATGTCTACCATAAAATAGGCCCCCACCTCGTCGGCGATCTGGCGCATGCGGGCAAAGTCAATGAAACGAGGATACGCGCTGGCTCCGGCCAGCAGCAGGCGCGGGCGGTGCTGCAAGGCCTGTTCGCGCACCTGGTCGTAATCAATTTGCTCGGTGATGCGGTCTACGCCATAATGCACAAAGCGGTACAACTGGCCGGAGAAATTGAGTTTGTGACCGTGCGTGAGGTGTCCTCCGTGATCCAGGCTCATCGAAAGCACGGTGTCGCCGGGCTGGAGCAAGGCCAGGTAAGCGGCGGCGTTGGCCTGCGACCCCGAGTGAGGCTGCACGTTGGCGTGATCGGCCCTGAACAGGTGGATGGCCCGCTCGACTGCCAGCCGCTCGGCAATATCTACAAAAGAGCATCCGCCATAATAGCGTTTGCCCGGATAGCCTTCGGCGTATTTGTTGGTCAGGATGGAACCTTGTGCTGCCAGCACATCCATGCTGACCGTGTTTTCCGAGGCGATCAGCTCTAGCGTTTCTTGCTGTCGCTTGCGCTCGGCCATAAACATGCGAAACAGCACCGGGTCGGATCGCGCCAACCCTCCCAAGAGGCCGGTTTGGTTGACGGCCTCCATTTCTTGATCGGAAATTCCCCACAAGGCTTGAATTTGCTGCCAGAGCGGCCAGACCGCTTCGCCGGATATTGCTTCTTTATCGCACTCGCTTTTGGTCATTTTTCCTCTCCATCGCACATCATCGGCAAAAAAAATCGCCGCCAGAGGTCTCGGCGGCGAGGTGATGGGCCCTGCTGGATTTGAACCGGCGACTAGCGCTTTATGAGAGCGCTGCTCTAACCGCTGAGCTAAGGGCCCGCAACCGTTATTATAGTATGAAATCTGCTCATCGGCAAGTTGGTTTCGACGGCGTTCTACTGAACGCGTTCAACCGGCGTTTTCTTGCCGGGCATCATTCTTTTTTCTTGTGTTGCACATAGATGCGCACCGGTTTGCTGCGTGCCTTGTTGCCGGCGGCGTCTATGGCTTCGGCAAAGATGATGTGCGACTCGGTGTATTCATTGTCCAGGTACATGATGGTCATACCGTTGCCAAACCACTTGATCAGGCTGCCCGTCTGCGGATCGTACAGCACTCGCGAGATGATGTACGGCTCTTGAATGACCGTGCCATCGGTCTGGGTGATCGGGCGGGTGCCCCAGATGGTGTTGGAGGCCAAAAAGTACCTTTGTGTCACCTGACCGTTGGTGTCGGTATAGGGGATGGTGATGCCCACAGTTTCATCACCCATACGTGGCACGGTGTCCGACATGACAATGGTCCAGGCTTTGTTGTAGGGGGCTACTGTTGATGAGCCGATATTGCGACCGTCCAGATAAAAATCTACCTGTTGCAGCGAGATATTGTCTCTGACCATGGCTTGGATGTTGATCCGCTCATGGTCTTCTTTGATAAATTTGTCGCCCATCTTGGGGTGGATCATTTCGATGATCGGCGGCACATTGTCCACCGTCACCTGGATCACATCCTGGCGCACCGAGTCATCGTGGCCGACGACGGTCAGACGCAGGGTGTAGAGGCCGTCCAATCCGCCGACATCCCAATACTCCATCAGCGTGCCGTTGACCTCGTAGGGATGGTCGCCGCCGATTTGCACCCATTGCGAGGGGGCGATGCCTCTGCCATAGTCCAACTTCCAAAAGCGGACATTGTTGCGGGCATTGCCCAGAATTTCGACTACCTGTCCCACATAGCCAAACATGATCGGCTTGACAATCGCCACATCTTCGCCTTGCCGCAGGTTGGATGAGTCGTCGTATTCGGTGGGCGGCTGGGGGATTTTGGCCTCGCGTACCCAGTCGTCGGCTTCGGGGGGCAGCACCAGGTAGGTACGCCGTTCGGTCAATTCGGGTGGGGTGCTGGGGGTGGCCAGCTTGCCGGTCTCTTTGTTGATCAGATAAGAACGATGCACGTTGCAGGTGATCACCGGCTCGGTGCCGGCGATGAAAACTTCTTTGACTGCGCCGGGACAGTCGGGGCTGACCAGCAATCCAGAGACCGGGCAAACGTATCGCTCGACGATGCCGTCGGGGCGGGTAAATGCTTCGACAGGCAGTCCGATGTGGGCGGCGCCCATCACGTCGTTCCACACATAGGCGGCGCCGAGCGCGCCGGCCACCTGGCGCATGGGGCGGTTATCGGTGTTGCCCATCCACACGGCTGTGGCCACCTGCGGCGTATAGCCCACCGTCCAGCTATCGTGCCAGCCTTCGGTGGTGCCGGTTTTGGCAGCGACCGGGCGGTCGCGCAGGGTCAGCGGGTTGTCTACGCCAAAGACCCAACTGCGGGCATTGTTGTCCGACATGATGTCGTTGATCAAAAAGGCCAGTTTGGGGTCGAGAACCTGCTTGGATGAAGGCTGATCATACGACCAGACGATATTGCCGCCGCGATCTTGCACACGCAAGATGGCCACCGGGTTGAGTTCGCGAAAGCCCATTTCGCGGCGACTTTCGCTGACCGGTACGCCGTACATGGTGCCGCCGTTGGCAAAGACGCTGAACGCATAGGCCATATCAATCAGCTTGACTTCGCCGCCGCCCAGGGTGAGGGCCAGTCCATAATAGTCTACGTCTTTGCGCAGCGTGGTGATGCCCATGGCGTGGGCGGTCTTGATCACATTGCTGACGCCGGCCATTTTCATCACCTTGACTGCCGGAATGTTGTAGGAGCGCGCCAGGGCGTTGCGGATGCGCTGTGGGCCGTGATAGGGGCGGTTGCCCTCGCGGTCGGGGTAATTTTCGGGGCACCACGAAGGGTCGTTGGGGTTGGGGCAGGTGCGCACGTCGAGGATCATGGTGGCAGGGGTATAGCCCTGCGCAAAGGCGGTGACATAGGTAAACGGCTTGAATGACGAACCGGGCTGCCGTTCGGCCAGAGCCACATTCACCTGTCCGTCAATGTCCTTGTTCCAATAGTCTACGCTGCCCACCATAGCCAAAATTTCGCCAGTGCGTGGGCGGATGCTGACTACGGCAGCATTGTTGACATCCATCTTGTTCTCGGTCAATTCGCGCACGCGCTTGCGGGCGGCTTCTTCGGTAGCGGCCTGGAGCTGCAAGTCAATGGTGGTGATCACCTGCAACCCACCGCGGGTGACGGCTTCTTCGCCCACCAGTTCGCGGAGTTGGCTGGCCGCATAGAGCGAAAAGTGCGGGGCGATCACATCAAATCGCTGGGTGATGCCGCGCTCGCGAATCTTGATTTCCTGTTTTTTGGCCGAGTCGGCCTGTTCGCGGGTCAAATAGCCGGTTTCGACCATAGCATCCAGCGTGAGTTCCTGGCGCAGTTTGGCCCACTCCCAGTTGTCAATGGGGTTCAGGCCGGGGTATTGGGGGATGGGCGCCAACATGGCAATTTCGGCCAGGGTCAGTTCGAGCACCGGTTTGCCAAAATAGACCTGCGCCGCCGACTCGATGCCATAGGCAAAGTTGCCATAGGCGTTGAGGTTGAGGTACCACTCTAAAATTTGATCTTTGCTAAACTTGCGGGTGACCTCCAGAGCCAGGATCACTTCTTTGATCTTGCGCGAATAGGATTTTTCGTAGCGTTCTTCGGTCGGAATCAGCACATTTTTGACCAATTGCTGGGTCAACGAGCTGCCGCCTTGCACTGCCCGGCCGCGCAAATTGCTGACAAAGGCGCGGCCCAGGCCCGAAATGTTGACGCCGGGATTGGTGTAAAAGTCGCGGTCTTCGAGCGAGATGGTGGCCCATTTTACCGCCTCGGGCAGTTGGTCTATGCTCAACCAGATGCGGTCGCCTAGCGGATTGACCATCTCGTAAATCAAAATCTGACCGGTGCGGTCATAAAAGCGGATTGTCTCAAACTCTTGCTCCACCACCTGAATCTGGCTGGGGTCGGGCAGGTCTCGGGTGTAATAAGCCCACACGCTGGCTGCTGTGCCGACGCCGGTCAGCAGGACAATGACGACGGCAGACAGCACGACACCCAATGTCCCGCCAAACAGGCGCAACACCAGGTTGGGCCCCACGCCTTGTTTGTGGACGCGCCCGGCGTGCCGGCGGCGAATGAATACCAGTTTACCTTTTTTCATTTATTTTACCTTGTTGTTTTAACGGTTTTTGATCGTCCAGTCAAACCCCAAAGAAGGATCATCCCAGGCAATGCGTTCTTCATCGGGATGCTGAGGGTCATAGGGACGGGTGGTATAATAGATCAACTGGGCCGGCTGATGGCCCAACACCTGATAGCCGTGTGCGACGCCGGGCGGGATTTTGATCACCTGCCGTCCCCACTCGCCCAGGATAAACGACATGGTCTGCCCGGCCGTGGGGGAATCGGCGCGCAGGTCTACCAGACCCACACGGATGCTGCCTGCCACGCAATACCAGTAATCGGTTTGATGGTTATGCCAGTGAAAGGCCTTGATCACACCCGGAAATGTGACCGTGTGTGAAATTTGTGCAAAGGGATGCTCTTCAACAAACGGATCGGTGGCTTTGATCACCTCGGTAAACATACCTCGGTCGTCGGGCCGGATCACCAACTCTTTGATTTCGACGTCTTGAATCATCCAAATCCTCCTGCCTCTGAATTGAAAGGTCGGGTTTATTTTACCCTAGATTTCCACAGATGCCAAGTTGTCAGCCGATGCGGTTATGGTATAATGTAGAGACAATTTGATCAAACACAGCGATGGAGGCCCTCATGATGCAGGTAGACCTTTTGCTTACCGGCGGCGCGGTGGTGACGATGGACAGCGAGCGGCATGTGTTTGCGCCCGGCGCGGTGGCGGTGAGTGGTAGCAACATTGTCGCCGTTGGTCCGGCCGATGAGGTGGCGGCCCATTGTCAGGCCCACGAAACCTGGAACTGCGCCAATCAGGTCATCGTGCCGGGGCTGATCAACACACATACACACATGCCGATGAGCCTTTTGCGCGGTCTGGCCGACGATCTGCGGCTGGACGTATGGCTGCACGGATATATCTTACCCACCGAATCGCGCTTTGTCAACCCCGAATTTTGCCGTCTGGGCACCCTGCTCTCGTGCGCCGAGTTGATCCGCGGCGGCGTGACCACTTTTGCCGACATGTATTATTTTGAAGATGACATTGCCTGGGCGGCGGTAGAGGCCGGCCTGCGCGGCGTGTGTGGGCAAACGGTGATGATTTTTCCCACACCCGATGCCGCCAGTTACGACGCCAGCCTGCGGTATTGCGCCGAATTTCTGGATCACTGGCAGGGCCACGATCTGATCACCGCGGCCCCGGCGCCACATTCGCCCTATATGTGCACCGCCGACATTTTGCAGGAAACGGTGCGTCTGGCTACCAGTTATGGCGTGCCATTGCTGATCCACATCGCCGAAACTGCCCTCGAAGTGCAGGAGAGCATCGAGCAGAAAAACCGCACGCCAGTGCGTTGGCTGGAACAGGTGGGGCTGTTTCAGGCCAGGGTGGTGGCGGCGCACTGTGTTCACATCAACAACGAAGACATGCACATTCTTGGCCAGCACGGTGTGGGCATTGCGCACAATCCCACCAGCAACCTCAAGCTGGCCAGCGGTTTTGCTCCGGTGATTCAAATGTTGGAACACCGCCTGGCTGTCGGGCTGGGTACCGATGGCACGGCCAGCAACAACGATCTGGACATGTGGAGCGAGATGCATATTGCCGCTTTGCTGCCCAAAGCTCTGGCTAATGATCCGACCGCGTTGCCGGCGCAGCGCGCTTTTGCCATGGCCACCATCGAGGGGGCGCGAGCGTTGCACATGGATCACCTGATTGGCTCACTCGAGCCGGGCAAACGCGCCGATATAGCCGTGTTGGATATGGATCGTGTTCACACCATGCCGCGCTTTGAAACCACCGGCCAAAACATTTATTCGCGCCTGGTGTATGCCACCAAGAGCAGCGATGTACGCCATACACTGGTCAACGGGCGGGTGTTGATGCGCGACCGGCAACTGTTGACCGTAGACGAGTCGGCGGCCCTGGCCCAAGCTGCCAAGCTGGCTGCTAAAATCAATGTGTTCTTTGTGCGCCGCGAAAAGGATGTGTTGAACAAGCTCCTGGCCATCGGCGGGCTGGCCCAAGAGGAAACCTACGAGGTGCAGGTCAAAGCCCGCCTGCCGCACAATGTGCGCATTGAAACGCTGCTGGAACACCCCGAAATTCATGTGACCCGTCACTCGGAGCGCGACCAATACGACACCTATTTTCTCTTTGACGACCCGACCCAGGGGCGCATCCGTTACCGCGAAGACAATGTCATTGTCGAGGGCAGCCAGGTTGCCCCGATTTATAACCTGGTCTACACCGGCCCGGTGGTCGAGCAGGAATACGAAAACTCGGTGGTGCTGACCCGCGCCCGTTATGCCAGCCGCGCCGACCGCAGCCCGCGCTTTTATGCCGAGTATTTTCAGCCCCAATCATTGCACGAAGTGATCAAACATCGCCATCGTTATCACATCCGCTACAAAGGTACGCTCTTTTTTATCAACCTGGATGAGATCATTCGCCCGCCGCAAGAGTGCTTTTTTGTCGAGATCAAGAGCCGCACCTGGTCATCTCAAGATGCCATGCGCAAGGCTATCTTGATCGGCGAGTTGCTCGAACTGTTTGAAATTACCCCCGAAAATGTCGTCCGTCAGGATTACACCGATTTGAAGTGAGGTGGAGATGCGTATGGAACAAGACAAGTGGTATGTGGGCATTGACCTGGGCGGCACCAAAATCGGCGCCGGGCTGGTCAACACACAGGGGCGGGTGTTGGTGCAAGACTATTGCGAGACCCTGGTTTCGCAGGGGCGCGAGGCCGTCATTGGACGGATGGTTGATGCGATACGCCGTGTCATCGGCTCGAGCCACATTGCCCTGGACCAAATAGCTGCCATCGGCATCGGTTCGCCGGGCCCGCTGGACATTCCTCAGGGCTTGATTCTGGAATCGCCCAATCTGCCGGCCCTGCACCATACGCCGATCCGCCAAATTCTGGCCGAGGCCTTGAATATTCCCACTTTTTTGGAGAATGATGCCAATGCCGCGGCCATCGGCGAATATCTGTATGGCGCGGGGCGCGGCACACGGCACATGATCTATATCACTGTCAGCACCGGCATTGGCGGCGGGTTGATTTTGGACGGCAAAATCTATCAGGGCGCCACCGGCGGCGGCGGCGAGGTTGGCCACATGACCCTGCTGCCCAACGGCCCGCGCTGCGGCTGCGGCAACCGCGGCTGCCTGGAGGCGTTGGCCTCCGGCACGGCCATCGCCCGCGCTGGACAAGAGTTGGTTCAACGCGGCGCGCCCACCCGGATTGCCGGGCTGACCCAAGAACGGTCCGGCCAGGTCACGGCCAAAGATGTGGTAGATGCCATGTATCAGGGCGACCCTTTTGCGCAGGACATTGTGGACCAGGCCATGTATTACCTGGGTTGGGGCGTGGCCAGCCTGGTCAACCTGTTCAACCCGCAGATAGTGGTGATCGGCGGCGGCCTCTCCAACCTGGGCGACCGGCTGCTGTCGCCGGTGCGGCGCGGGGTAGACCTGCATGCCTATCCCTCTGCGGCGCGGCAGGTGCAAATCCGGCTGGCTGAGTTGGGCAATCAGGTGGGCATTGTCGGCGCGGCCGGCGCAGCAATGATGGCCGCCGGACACATCTAGGAGCATGCTGAAAAATCCGCTCACCACCAAGACACAAAGCATTTCTAGCGACTCAAAAGTATCGTAAACCTTGGTGTTCTCGGTGTCCTTTGTGGTAAAAACAGACTTTTTCAGCGGCCTCCTGGCACTGATACCGATCAGCACCGATCATCCGCATCGTTTCTCATTGCCTTTTGGTCTCGACCATGTACCCCATCCTCTGGCGTTTCGGCGCATACACCGTCTATTCCTACACTGTCACTCTGGCTCTGGGCATATTGTCTGGCGTCTATTTATCCTATCGTATCGCCCGGCATCGCCTGGAACGGCCTGAGAGCTTGTTGGATGCTGCTTTTTGGGGGCTGTTGGGCGGGATCATCGGCGGGCGGGCGGGCTATGTGGGAATCAACTGGGCCTATTTCGGCGATCACCTCGACCAGGCCTGGGCCATTTGGCAAGGCGGGCTGTCGTGGCACGGCGCGCTGTGGGGCGGGTTGGCCTGGATCGCCGTGTGGTACCTGGTTCGCCGTCGCCGGGGGCCGCCTGTCCTCAATTGGCGCGATCTGGCCGACGCGGCCGCGCCGGGGCTGGCCCTGGGCGGGGCGTGGGGCTGGCTGGGCTGCCTGCTCACCGGCTGCGGATATGGCGCCGAGGCTGGCGGTTATACCCCGCCGGTATCGTGGTTTGTCGCTCGCCTGCCCGATATTTTTGGGGTGTGGGAAGAGCGGTTTATCACCCAACCGCTGATGCTTGGTGTATGTGTGCTGGCTTGTGTTCTCTTGTGCGTCTTGGGCCGTAAAATGCCGCGCGGCGGGTTGTTCGCTCTCTATTTGTGCCTCTATGCGCTGGCCGATCTGGGGGTGATGTTTTGGCGCGGCGATGGCATGGCCTGGTGGGGGTTGTGGCCGGGCCAATGGGTGGCCTTGTGTGAGATGGCGGCGGGGGTGGCGATAGGCGTTGGGGTATTCAAAGAACGCCATACCTGATAAAAGGTTGTCGCGAAATCTTGTCTATTTTACAATAACGATTTGTTTGATCAAGGAGAATATCCGATGACTCCAACCATTACATTGATCACCGATTTTGGCTTGCAAGACAGTTGGGTAGGGGCGATGAAGGGATCCATCCGCAGCATTGCCCCCAACGTGGAAATCACCGACATTTCGCACATGGTGCCGCCCCAAAACATTCGCTGGGCTGCTTTTGTGCTGCTCACCTCTTACTCTTACTGGCCAGCCGACACCATTCACGTGGTGGTGGTGGACCCCGGCGTGGGTACCCAACGCCGCGCTGTAGCCTTCAAGACGGCGCGCGGCACCTTTATCGGGCCGGATAACGGCGTGTTTAGCTTTGTCACGGCTCACGAGCGTGTGCTGACCGCCGTTTCACTCACCAACCCCGACTATTGGCGACATCCGGTCAGCCCGGTCTTTCATGGGCGCGACATTTTTGGCCCAGCGGCGGCGCATCTGGCTGTTGGCGTGCCACTGCTCAAGCTGGGCGAGTTGATTGGCCCCGAAACGCTGTCTCGTTTTGCCGTATCCGAGCCGAATCGCCACTTCGACGGCCATATCACCGCTCATGTCCAGCACATTGACCGCTTTGGCAACTGCATCACCGACCTGCCTGGCCAATGGCTGCACGAGGCGCAGCACTGGCGCATTGACGTACACGGGCGGCGCATCGAAGAGGTGCATCAGACGTTTAGCGATGTGGCCGAAGGCGCCCCGGTTGTTCTCATTGACAGCAGCGGCTTTATGGCCGTGGCCGTGCGCAATAGTAATGCCGCTCAAGAACTGGGGCTGCATTTGGGCGATCCGGTGATCTTGTGGCCGGTCTCGCGTGGATTTTGAGCGAGGAGCGTATGAGTACCGACCGTCTGGTCACTCCCAAAACCAAGCCTGATGAGGTGGTCGCCGATGCCGCGCTGCGCCCCAAAAACTTGCAAGAATACCTGGGGCAAGAGGAAATCAAGGAAAAATTGCGCATCTTTTTGGATGCGGCTCGGGCGCGCGGCGAAGCATTGGAGCATATTTTGCTCTATGGCCCGCCGGGCCTGGGCAAAACCTCGCTGGCGCACGTCATCGCTGCCGAGATGAAGGCCAATATTCGCATCACCTCCGGCCCGGCTATCGAGCGCGCCGGCGACCTGGCCGCCATTCTCACCAACCTGCACAAAGGCGATATGTTGTTCATTGACGAAATTCACCGCCTGGGGCGGGTGGTTGAGGAGGTGCTGTATCCGGCGATGGAAGATTTTTGCCTGGATATTGTCATCGGCAAGGGCCCCGGCGCCCGCTCTATCCGCTTGAACCTGCCTCGCTTTACCGTCATTGGTGCCACCACCCGCCTGGCCCTGATGACGGCGCCGTTGCGCGCCCGTTTCGGGGTGGTTCATCGCCTTGACTTTTACAGTCTTCAGGCCACCCAGGAGATCATTGTCCGCTCGGCGCAGATTTTGCGCATGCCCATTGACACTGACGGCGCCGCCGAGATTGCCCGGCGCGCTCGCGGCACGCCGCGCGTGGCCAACCGGTTGCTCAAACGGGTGCGCGATTATGCCCAGGTGCGCGCCAACGGTGTGATCAACCGGCAGGTGGCGCAAGAAGCGCTGGATATGCTGCGCATTGACCCGCTGGGGTTGGACGAATTGGACCGTCGCGTGCTGGACACGATCATTCAGAAATTCGGCGGCGGCCCGGTGGGGCTGGAAACCATTGCCGCCTCGATCAGCGAGGAGGCTGACACCATTATGGATGTGGTAGAGCCTTATTTGTTGCAGCTTGGCTTTCTCGACCGCACCCCGCGCGGACGCATCGCCACCCGCCGCGCCTATGAGCATTTGAACATTGAATATCTCGAACAGCCAGAGCAAGGTCGGCTGCTCTAGCAGTTTGTCGGAGAGAAGACCAAATGCCCCATTGGGGTACGCCGGATCCCCGAACTTGTTCGGGGACGCCCATCTGATGAGCAAAAACTGCCCCAACAAGTTGGGGATTCCCCCTCATCCAGGTTCTCCGACAGGCTGCTAGGAGCGTGCTGAAAAACTCGCTCACCACCAAGACACAAAGGACACAAAGCATTTCTAGAGACTCAAAAGTATCGTGAATCTTTGTTTTTTTGGTGTCCTTTGTGGTAAAGATAGACTTTTTCAGCGGCCTCCTGGCCATCGCCGCACATGGGAGGAATGAGGTATGAAAAAATGGTTCTCGTTCTTGTTGATCATGTCTTGTCTCTGCGCCTGCCAGACTCCGGCGGCTACTCCGGCGGCGCAAGTCAATCGCCCACAGATCGAGTTGATTGCGCCTCCCAGCGGCGTGCGGGTGGTGCAAGGCGATGAGCTAGAGATCGAGACCAAATCGTCCGACGCTCGCGGCCTCAACCGCGTTGAATTGTGGGTAGATGATGGCATCTATCGCGTGGATCAGGCTGTCGCTCAGCCCACCTTTCATGTCATTCAACGCTGGCGCGCCGACACGCCCGGCGAGCATCGCATCAAGGTGCAGGCCGTCAATGTCGAAGAGCAAACCAGCCAACCGGTGCTGATCACCATCGAGGTGCTGGATCCCAGCCTGTTTACGGCCACGCCCACCGCGGCCGTGACCGATACCCCTGTTGCCACAGCCACTCCGTCGCCCACAGCGGCAGCTATGCCTACGCCCACGCTGCCGCTCCAGCCGACCTGGACCGCCACACCGATCACGCCGACTCTGCCCCTCACCGCCACGCCAGCCCTCACCCTCACCCCAACGGTGCAGCCGGTGCAGCCGACCGGTATGATCTTTATTCCGGCCGGCCCGTTCTTGATGGGCGGCAATGACGATCATGTGCAACAGGCCGCCAACTGGTGTCACTGCGGCCGTGACCGTTTTGAGGATGAGCTGTATATGCACGAGGTCTATGTGAGCAGCTTTAACATAGACAAGACCCCGGTGACCAACAAGCAGTTTGCCGAGTTTGTGCGCGCTACCGGCTATCAGACCGACGCCGAGAAAAAGAACGAGGCCAATACCTGGCGCACCCAAATGACTGCCGGCAAGGAAAATCACCCGGTGGTGTGGATGAGTTGGAACGATGCCAATGCCTATTGCAAATGGGCCGGTAAACGCCTGCCCACCGAAGCCGAGTGGGAAAAAGCCGCCCGCGGCGACGATGCCCGGCTGTGGCCCTGGGGCAATACCTGGGACAATACCAAACTCAATATGGGCGAAGGGCAGCGCGGCGGCACGACGGTCGTGGGCAGTTTCCCGGCCGGGGCCAGCCCCTATGGGGTGTTGGATATGGCCGGAAACGTCTGGGAATGGGTCAACGACTGGTATGACCCGCTGTATTATCAGCGCGGCGAGAACCGCGATCCGGTCGGGCCGTCCAGCAGCCAGGACAAAGTGTTGCGCGGCGGCGGTTTTAACAATGGCAATTACGATGTGCGCACAGCCAACCGGCACAAGGGTGGCCCGGCCGGCTATGCGCCCGATCACGGCTTTCGATGTGCCAAATGAGCGAGCAGCAACGTATTTTGTTGCACGTTTGCTGCGCGCCGTGTTCGACCTATACCATCAACCGCCTGCGCGAGCAGGTCTGGGATGTCACTGGCTACTGGTACAACCCCAACATTCACCCGTTTAGCGAGCACGAGCGGCGGCGCGAGACACTCGTGCAATACGCCGCCCAGGTCAACCTGCCGGTGCAGTGGGAAGCAGGCTATGATGTGATCGCGTTCATGCGCGCCATTCACGAACACGAGGCGATGAGTGAACGTTGCTTGCGCTGCTATCGCCTGCGCCTGGAGCAGACTGCTCGCGTGGCTGCCCAGGGCGGCTTTGATGCCTGGAGCACCACTCTGTTGATCAGCCCGTATCAGGATCAAAAAGCGATTCAACGTATCGCCCAAGAGCTTGGCGAAACATATCGCATCCCCTTTTATTTTGAAAATTTTCGGCGCGGCTGGGCCGAGCGCGGTCGGCTGACCCGGCAGTACAATTTGTACAGCCAGCGATATTGCGGTTGCCTGTATTCCGAGTGGGAAAGTATCGAAAAGACAAGGCAGCGGGGCCAATGAATTCTGACATTCAAGCCCATGTGCGTGAAATCAATGCCTGCAATCAGCGCGGCGGGCGCATGCTATCACTGGTCGATCTGCTGCATGCCGGCACGGTAGACCTGCCGCTGGCGGCCTATCTGGCGGCGATGATGCGTGCCGGCGCGTCGCTGCTGGTGGGGGCGCGGCCGGGCGGGGCCGGCAAAACGGCGGTGATGTGCGCGCTGCTCAACTTTTTGCCCGATTATACGGCCATCCGCACGGTGTACAGCCCGGCGGTGCTGGTTGAGGGGCTGCGCGATGCCGCTTATGGCCGAACCTGCTACTTGGCGCACGAGATCGGGGCTGGAGATTATGCCGCGTATGTGTGGGGCCGGGTGGCGCGCGCCTTGTTTCAACTGGCCGCCGACGGCCATATTATCGCCTCCAACCTGCACGCCAATACGCTGGACGAAACAGAGGATCAACTGTGTCGCGAAAACGGTGTCTCGCTGCTGCACCTCCAGGCGGTGACGCTCAAGGTCTTTTTGCATGTTGAGCGCGGCGCCGGCTGGTCGCTCAAACGGCAGGTCGAATCGGTGTATGAAAGCGACGGCGAGGATCGGCTGATCTGGAAGCGAGAGGGGAATGTCTGGGCGCGCCTGGCCGAGAGCGTCCGAGTGACGCCGGCACAAGAGGCCGGCTATGCCCGCCTGCTCGCCGACATGTCTCGCCAGAACGTGGTCGAGATAGCCGTTCTGCGGCAGGCTCTGCTGGGGTATTCCGATGAGCGATCAGGATGATTATTATCACGTTCTCGGCGTTGCGCCGGCGGCCGGTCTGGAAGAAATCCGCGCCGCATATCGGCGGCTGGCCCGCCAATATCACCCCGATGTCCACCCATCTGCTGCAGACCAGGCTTTTGCCCATACCATGATGAGCCGGATCAACGAGGCCTATCATACATTAAGCGATCCACAGCGTCGCGCCGGGTATGACATCCTCTTGGCCTCACATCGCCTCACCTGGACGCACACGGTTGGCGGCGGCCGGTTTTATGGCCGGGTGCGGCCGCGCCTGTCGCTATGGAGCGCGTTGTCGCCTATTTTGATACTGTCGGGGACGCTGTTGGTGGGCTATGTGATCTATCAACTGCTGCAAAACATCCCACTCTTGCGCGCAGACTCGCCCGGTGAGGGGTTGCCTGTCTTTTTGGGCGGCCTGATGTTCATTGCCATTATGCTCTGGCTGCTGGCGCAGATCAAACGCTGAGGGGCCGCGCGGGGCCGAGCGCGCTGCAAGAGTGACATCCAGCCTCCTGGCAATCTGCCGGAGAGACTACTCGTTGCCCCACTTGGCTGCCGGAATCCCGAACAAGTTCGGGAACCTCAGGCCGCCGAACCGCGCACAAAATGACACCGACAGGTTTTTCGCCGCTATGACCCGTTTTTGATCGCCAGCGGCAGGTAAATGTCATAGGACGATTTTCTGGTCACCGTGATCACAAACGCTTGTTCTGTAAACGCTCCGGCTCTGTCGGTGACGCGCAGGATGACGGTGTGGTTGCCGACGTCGGCCTGTGATGGAATGCCGCCAAGCTCGCCGGCGCCGCCGCCGCTGTCGCTCAGCGTGAGCCAGGTCGGGAGTGTGACGGCGGTCAGGATGAGCGTGTCGCCCTGCCGCAGATCGGGGTCGGCGGCAATGACAGTATAGGTGTACGGCTGCTCCTGCATCGCCGCCAACCCGGGCTGGCTGGTGAACGTGGGCGGGTCGTTGACCGCCTGCACCAAAATATAGACCGTGGCCGTGGCGCTCAGGCTGCCCGTGTCGTGGACGCGGTAGGTGAACGAGACCACATCGTTAAAGTTGAGCGGTGGGGTGTAGGTGTACGCGCCGTTGGCGGCCAATGTCACCGTGCCGGTAAACGGCAGGGTGAGCAGTTCCGCCGTCAGCGGATCGCCGTCGGGGTCGGCGTCATTGGCCAGCACGCCCGGCGCGGGCACGACCAGCGTCTCGTCTTCGCGCGTCACGGCGATATCGTCGCGGGCGACCACCGGATGGTTGACGCGGGTGACGTTGACGGTAATGCGCGCGGTGGCCGTCAGCACGCCATCCGACGCGGCATAGTCAAAAGCGTCTTGGCCCACAAAGCCGGCCGCAGGCAGATAGAGCAGCGCGCCGCTGCTGTTCAGACCGGCTTTGCCGTGCATTGGCTGCGTGACGAGGGCAGCGGTCAGCAGATCGCCATCGGGGTCACTGTCGTTGTCCAGCACGCCTGGCGCAGGGATAACAAGCGCCGTATCCTGCGGCGTGGTATAGATGTCGCTCACGGCGACCGGCGCATGATTGACCGGAATTACCACCTGGATATGCGTCGGCGAAGCGCCCGGGCTGTAATTGCCATCGCCGCCATAGTCGGCGCGCAGGCTGTGCATGCCGCTCGCCAGCGCCGCCGTCGCGCAGGCGGCCTGCCCGCTGCTGTCGAGCGGCTGCGCGGCGCAGCCCGCGATCGCGCTGCCGTCAGCCGTAAAGGCCACCGTTCCCGTCGGTGTGTCGCCGCCCGGATCGGGCGCGCTCACCGTGGCGGTCAGGAAGACGGTTTGCCCATAGCCGGACGGGTTTGGCATGGAGGCGAGCGCCACGGCCGCGGCATACTTGTTGGTGTTGGTCAGCACAAAGGTCGCCGGCGTCAGGACGCCGGAGGCAGCGACCGTCACCGTAAAAGCGCCGGTGATGCCGTTCGCGGTCAGACCTTGCGCGGCCACGTTGCCCATAATCGGTAGTATGCTGGTCAGCGGCGTCGCGCCGGCGCCGGAGGCCGGGGCGTTAAAGGTCACCACGCCATTTTCGACCGGATCGGCGATGTTTCTGCCCACAATGCTCACCACCAGCGCATTCGGAAAAGCCGTTTTAATCCGCGTGGTTTGCTGGTCGCCGCCGGACACCGACAGGATAAAGCCGTGCGATTCGAACGCGCCGATGTCGCAGTGTGCGACCTGCGGGCGCGTCACACCGCGCTGGTCGGTGAGCAAACAGGTGGCGTCATTGCCGGCGTCCAGCGCCGCAGAGCCGGGCCGCAGCGGCATGGTAGGGGTGCTCCCGCCGTAATCGCCGAGCGCGCCCAGCCGCGGGTCGGCTGACAGCACATTGACGCAGGTTGCGTTGGTAGGACAACCGCCCTGCACCACGCTGTCATAAAGGGTTGCGCCGGAGGTGCACATCTGAGGGTCGCCGCTGTCCGCAAGGTTGCCCCACACAATCGTGTTGTGAAGAATCAAGTTGCCGTAGAGGCCGCCGCCAAAATCGGCGGCCCAGTTGCCGGCCACCGTGCAGTTCTCCATCGTCAGTGTGCCGATCGCGTTGTAAAGGCCGCCGCCCCGGTAGGCCGCGTTTGCGACGAACGTGTTGTTCTGCACCGTCCGCGTGCCCTGGTAGCTGTAAAGCCGCCGCCCCCCCAGGCCCGATTGCCGTAGAACGTGCTGTCCCGTACCGTCAGCGTGGTTTCCTCGCTGTAGATGCCGCCGCCGCTGCCGGTGACCGAATTGCCAGTGAACGTGCTGTCCTGCACCGTCAGCGTGCCCATTATGTTGTAGATGCCGCCGCCGCTGTCGCCCGAGTTGCCAGTGAACGTGCTGCCCTGCACCGTCAGTGTGCCTGCCCCGTTGGTGATGCCGCCGCCAGAGGTGGCCGAGTTGCCGGCGAAGGTGCTGTCCTGCACCGTCAGCGTGGCCATTTCGCCGTAGATGCCGCCTCCCCAACCGGCCGTACAGCTCAGCACCGCGCTGTGCGTCAGCGTGACCACGGCGCCGGAGGCTATGTAGAGACCGCCGCCTTCGTTGTAAACATTAACCGCGCCGGCGCTGAACTGGAGCCGGTTCAGCGTGACGCGGGCGCCGCTGGATATGAAGAGGATGCGCGTGGCGTGGTTGCCGTTCAAGGTGATGGTGACGGGCAGCGCGCTGCCGTCAATGGTCAGGTTCTTGGCGATGGCCAGTTGGCTGGACAAGGTGATGGTCAGACCGGACAGGCTGTTGTCAAAGAGGATGGTATCGCCGGGCGCGGCATCGGCGATGGCCTGGCGCAGGGTGCCTGCGCCGGAATCCAGCGTGCTGGTGACGATGATCATGCCCGCGATGCCGGTGGTGGGGCAGCTCGCGCCGGAACACGCGCCGGGATGATTGTAGACGGAAAGGTCGGCAAAGGTGGTCGCGCCGGCGGATTCGTCCAGCGGCAGGTGCAGCACCGGGGCGATGTCGGCGCGGGCGGGCATGGATGGCGCTAGTGGCAGGATCAGGCTGGCAATGAGCGCAGCGATGAGGCCGGCATAGAGTTGGCGGGCATGGGGAACAAACAATCTCGAGGTCATCATTTCTCCTTGTATAAAATACTTGCGTCTGCTGAAAAAAACTCGATGCAGAGGCGTAGAGTTTTGATGCTATTCAATAATTCTTGGGTTATTTTAGCGTGATCTGTGTCTCTGTTGAAATGGACTCTTTTTCAATGGATTTGTGATCTGGTTGTCGGCGCAGATCAAACGCTGAGGGCGCGGCGCGGTCGCCCCAAGATCAAAAACTCTTGGGTATGGTCGGCCTTGTATACCCGGTTGGTGCCATCCACGTCGGCGCGGAACCGCTTGAAGCGAATGCGCCGAAACTGCACGTCGGTGCAAAACTCCTCAAACAGCCCCAGCAGTTTTTCCTCTGACAACAAACCTTCATTGTTATAAGAAAATAAAAGATATTCGGCATTAACTTGCTCAAACAGGCGACGAAATGTCTTTTCCACCATGCTTTGGATGCAAAAATCGGAGCGCTGCGTCTCGGCCGGGCGCAGGCCGGTGACGCCTCGCGGGGCAAACTCGGCCAGGTCCCAGCGGGCGATGGTTTCCAAAATGTGGTAATTGGCGGCATACTGGCGATGGTTGTAAGGCGGATCCACATATACCAGGCGCAACGGGGCGTCGGCAGCCAGGCTGTCCAGCACCTCCAGGCCGTCTTGCCGCCAGACGCGATGCCCGCTCACCGGGCCGGGTGAGGCAATGGGTTGCAAGGCGGCCAGGCGCAGCGGCTTGTGCGCCGTCGCCTTGACCCGTTTGAGATAGGCCCCATACACCGAGGCGGTGTTGGCCACCCGGTCGGCGGCCTCGATCAGGCAGGCCACCAGCCAGGCCTTTTCCTCAAACATAAGCAGGCCGGCCGCGTTCCACGCTTCGATCTGATCGCGGATGGCCTGGATGCGCCGTCCATTTTCCTGCGCATAGTACAGCCGTCCGGCTGCCCCACCCTCGCAGTAGGCCTGGTAAAATGCCCCGTCCTGGCCGGGCAGCCGCTCCAGATAGCTCAAGATACGGGCGCAGGGCTGGTCGGCTGGCAAGACCCGCCGTCCGTTGATGTTCAGGCTTTCCACCGCGTTTCCGGCCGGTATCGGGCCGGCGGCCAGCAGACGTTCAAACATCGGCAGTTCATCCAGGGCGATCAAGGCCATGTTGGTCACATAGGCATACTCTTGCCAGTCGTTGGCATAGACCACATGTCCGCGCTGCTTGAGGCACTGCGCCACTGCTCCGCTACCGGCAAACAGGTCTAGCGCAATGCCGCCGGCGGGGACATTTTGTTCTGACAGAATGTTTTCAATTTCGGGCAGCAAGGAATACTTGGAGCCGATATAGTTCATTTTTGTGCGTTCTCCACCACGATCTCGGTCAGGACGATGGCATCAGTCGTTGAGTGTCCGCTCTGATCCTGTACTGTCAAACGTTGAAAAGTATCCTGGCGATACATGCCGGCCAGCAATTGATAGGTTCCCGGCGCAGTGTCGGGTGGGAGGGTCAGGCAATGGCGGTCTATCACCACTTCGCCGACCATCCAACCGGTGGTGGGACGCCCTCCACCGGCCGGGGCGGCGTCGCTTTGCGCCAGCAGTCCGCCGGGCCCGGTCAACTGCACAAATACCTGATAGCTTGTCTCCATTTCCTGGCGGGCCTGCCAGTACAGGGTGACAGTGAGGATCTGGCCGGGAGTCAATCTTGCCGCATCGGCCGCGCTCACGTCTCCGCCCATCAGCGTGACCTGACCACCCAGGTTGGCCTCGACGCGGTGAGTGATGGCGTCGGGCAACCGCATCAGCCGCTCGGTCGGCGCCACCTGGAGCGGCCCCAATGTAACCGGCTGGCCGACCGGCCGGCCCTGCGCATCAATCAGCAGGGCTTGCAGCACATACGGCCCGGCTTGCATGGCCGCCGGAACGCGTAGATGGTACAGGCCACGCACGCTCTCGCCCTTTCGCCAGCTTGAGGTGGGATAGGTCGTCTGGCCCAACGGCAGTTGATCGCCCAGCAGCACACGCTCATTGTTTGAGGCCGCCCAGATTTGCAGGCGGTTATCTTGGGCCGGCTGCCTGTCGGCCTGCCAGAACAGGGTGAGGTCAAGCGAATCGCCGCCCTGTCGCTGCGAGGTGTATCCGGCCAGGCCCAGCAGGGTCAGTTCGACATTCATCGGCGCATTGAGTGGATGTTCGATGTTGAGCGTATCGAGCGCGGGCGGTCTGGCGGCGCGGGCTATCTCGACCGGTCCAATGCGCGCGCTGATCCCTACCATGTGTCCTTGCTCATCTAGCACATTCAGGCCGCGCCATGTGCCGCGCTCAAACACGCCGACCTCGATCCAATAGCGGCCGGGCGGCGTGCCGGGCAGCACATAGGCCCAATAAGCCCAATGCCCATAGCGGTCTGTCGGCCATGCGTGGGTGGGCGGCGGCGGGCGAAACTCGCGCGGTGTGCCGTTGTCGGGCAGGCTCCACAGCCGCCCCTCGTCGTCTACCAGGCGGGCATACGCCATATAGTTACCGTCCACCCTTCCCAGCGCGCTCAGATACATGTCCAGACGCAGCGGCTCGCCCGACCGGGCCGGGCCCAGGTCATAGCCACGCAGCATCAACTGGCCGCCGAAATTGATCTGCGCCTTTTGGGACACGCCGGCGATGCGCTGCCCGTCAAAGCGGCGGGCGCGAAACAGATTTTCGGTGCGATCCACCAGCCCCAACTTGATAGCCAGCAGTGCCAGTGACCAGGCGGCCAATGTCAGATAGAATCGGCCCGGCCGGACAAAGGCCGATGCTGGCAAGGTGGTGCGCTGTCCTGCTCGCCGCTTTATCACCATCAACCCGGCCGTTACCAGCAAGGCCAGCATACTGAGCGTTTCCCCCGTCTGGCGCAGCGGGGTGGTGGTCGGCTGCACTACGATGGTGTGTCGTCCGGCCGGCACTTCAAAGCCCAGCAGTCCATAGGGCGGTGTGACAATGAGCGGTGTTGGGCGTCCGTCTACCAGCACTTGCCAGCCCGGAAAATAAAATTGTTTGTACACGGCGCGAAAGGCCAGCGGCGTCTCGATCTCGATTTCGGCATTCATCAGGCCATAGCGGGCAGAGAGAATCTGCGCACCGGCGGGCAGCGCGGCGGCATCCAGCCGGGCAATGATCGGGTCATGCTCTGTCAGCAAGGCCGGGTCGGCCGGCTCGTCTGGCACGCCAGAGGCCCAAACGGGCAAAAACTCGTTGTTCGACGTGCCGCCGATCAGCCCGGTGCCATATTCCCAGCCCATCAGGTTGGTCACGCCGGGGTTTTGCGGCTGTGGAAACGGTGCCGCCCATGTCCAGGGAATGCCCATGCCGATCAGCCACGTCAACGCGAGACCCACCAAAATCTCGCGCTGCCGATCCAGCAGGTTCAGCGCGGCGCCCGCAGTGATCCGTCGGCGGCGATCCAGCAGGTTCAGCGCGGCGCCCGCAGTGATCCGTCGGCGGCGATCCAGCAGGTTCAGCGCGGCGCCCGCAGTGATCTGTCGGCGGCGATCCAGCAGGTTCAGCGCGGCGCGCGTGGACCAGCCGGCCAGCAGGCTGCTCATCAGCGCGGCCAGGCCCAAAAATCGCCAGGGCATTTGCGCTATTTGCAGCGGCTTGATTGCCTGCCACAAGAAACCGGCTGCCGACAAGGGCAGCCAGGCAGCCAGCAAAAAAACGCCGGCGTAAAACATCCCTTCGATGCACATCGGGCGGGCCAGCGGGCGGCGTTTCTGAAACAATGCTGCCAGACTCACAACCGCTCCGCCCGCGCTCCACAACAATGCACCCCAGCTCAGGCTGCGCGGCGGATAGGGGTTGAGGCGCGACAGATCGAGTTGCGGCGGCCAGGCCAGCAGTTCATTCAGTAACAAAAAATGTTCTCGATAGTCAAACAAATCCGATGAATAGCGCGTCCAACCTACTTCGCCGATGGCCGGCAGCCAGAAAAACGCGCTCAGGGCCAGGGCCAGCCCGCTCAGAGCCAGCAGGCGCAGCGTATCCGACCATCGGCGGCCCTGCTGCTGCCACAGCAAGGCCAGGTAGGCCGCCCAAACCGTCAGGCCGATGGCGGCGAAAATATTGTGTGTCCATATCAGGGCGGCGCACACGCCGGCCCCGACGGCCACGTCGCTCCAGGTGCGGCGCAAAACCACCCGACGCCCCGTCCACAGCAACCAGGGCAGCAAGCCCAATGCCCACGCTTCGGGCAGGTTGCCGCGATACAGAATGTCAAAGAATTGATAGGGGGCATACATATAGGCCGTTGCCGCCGTCAGGCCGGCTTCTACGTCCCACACGTCGCGCCCCAGCAGGTATGCGCCCCAGCCCGACAGGAGCAGGGCCATGACCATGGTGGCAGCGATGGCCGGGGCAAAATCCAGGCCGGCCAGATGCCACAACTCGGCCACCAGGGTGGGCATATTCATATAGAAATTGAAACCGGGATAGCCATAACCGTGCGCCAGATCGGGCGCCCAGCGCAGAGGCAGCACGCCGTGCCGCAGACAGCGATCCACCTCGACCAGGCGCAGCAGGTGCTGGGCGCCATCATCGGTGGAAGGCAGGGGTTGCGACAGCAGCGGCCAGGCGGCGATCAGGCCGATCAGGGGGATGAGCCAGAGAGCCCTGTCCCAGAAAACGCCAGGGCGACGGCTCATGCTGTTTCCTGCGTGGTCTGTTGGGAATCGGGGGGTTCAATCATGTCGCGGATGACATAGATGTGCTTGTTTTGGGCTTCGTGATAGGCGCGGGTGATCATTTCGCCCAGCAGTCCCATAGTTAAAAATTGACCGCCCAACATCATCAGCAGCACTGAAAACATCAGCCAGGGGCTGGTGCCGATCTCGTAACGGCGAAAAGCCTCCAGGCCGCCCAGCAATCCATGGATGATTTTGGCAATCACCAGGTACGCGCCGATCAGCCCGCCCAGACCGCCGCAGCCCAGTCCCAGCAGGCCAAAGAACTGCATCGGCCGCGCCTGATAGCCCAGCAAAAAGATGATTGTCACCAGGTCGAGCAGCACGCGCAGGGTGCGCGAAATGTTGTATTTGGAGCGACCGTAGCGGCGTTTGCGGTCGTTGACCGGCACCTCAGACATGCGGGCGCCGATCTGACTGGCCAGTTCGGGGATAAAGCGGTGCAGTTCGCCGTACAGCCGCATGTGGCGCAGCAGGTCGTGGCGATAGGCACGCAGTGAGCAGCCGCGATCGTGCAGGGGGATGCGCGAAGCCCGCCCGATCAGGCGGTTGGCGATCCACGAAGGCAGGCGGCGGGTGAGAAAAGGCTCTTTGCGGTCCTGACGCCAGCCGCCCACCAAGTCAAAGTTGCCGCGTTCCATCTCGGCCAGCAGAGCCGGAATGTCGGCCGGGTCGTTCTGACCGTCCGAGTCCATGGTCAACACTACCGTGCCCCGCGCATGGTCAAAGCCGGCCTGGAACGCCGCCGACTGGCCGAAATTGCGCCGAAAGCGGATCACCCGCATGTGCGGGTCGGCGGCGGCCAGTCCTTGCAGCACCTCGAACGAACGGTCGCGACTGCCGTCGTCTATTGCCAGAATCTCATAGCTGCGTCCCAACCGGCTCAGCGTATGGGTCAGTTCGGCGTACAAAATGGGCAGGTTTTCGGCCTCTTCGTATACCGGCAAGATGACCGTGACATCCAATGTGGGTTCAGCCATCGCATTCTCCTTTATCGGCGGCCAGAATGTAATATCGTCCATGCCTTGACCATGCCGGGTGGCCGGCCAGAGCATGGTCTATGGCAAAAGCCAGTTTGACACACCAGCGGGCCAGGAAATGATGGGACAGGCCGGGGATGGCGCCGACCAGTCGCATCACCGGCGAGGCCAGAAAATCAAAAGGCTCGCCGCCGATTGCGGTCAGACATGTGGCCATCCAATCTATGCCGGCCTGCCCTCCAGCCATCGGCTGCCATACGATCAGCCGACCGTGCGGCGCCAGGACACGGACGATTTCGGCGCACAGGGGCAGGGCCATCGAGAGCGGCGGCTGGCGTTGCCAGATCACGGCGTCGAACACCTCGTCGGCGAACGGCAAATGCTCCTGAGCGATCACGGCGCGGGCATCGGCAGACAGGCCGCGCGGCCGCGTCGGCACGCAGTCCCAGGCCGTGCGCGTCCGTCCGCGCATTTGGCTGTCCAGGGTGGCCTGGACGCGCGGGGTGGCTTGTCCCTCAATATAGTTCAGCACGGTCAGGTTGGGGCGATATGGGAGATATTTGATGATTTCTTCGTTGCGGTAACGATAATAATACTCGGCCGCGCTGTAAACCAGAGTAGGAAGTTGGCCCGACCAGTCAGAATCATCCATAGGCGGCGATTATAGCATATCCGCCAACGAGCGTCAACGCCCGTCAAAATTCTCAGCCTGCCCAAATTCCTGCGCCTTTTGGTCGCTGGGCAGGGGTATGTTATAATGTCACCCATTCCTCGAATAGATTGTTCAGACAAGGAGCGCAAACATGTCGCCTAGAAGCAAACCCAAAAACACTGTGTATTTGATCCTGCTTGTTTTGGCTGTGCTGCTGGCCTCGGTGGGGCTGGTGATCCTCGATCCGCCGGGCAGTCTGAGTTATGGGATCGTGCGGGTGACGGCTCTGATCGCTTATCAGGCCATTTTTCTGTCCATCGTTTCTTCGGTTTACCTGACCCAACTGGTGCGCTTTTTCGGTCGTCCGTTTATCAAGGTGCATCATGTCGTGTCCATTGCCGGTCTGGTTTCCATGATGCTGCATCCGCTGATGCTGGCCTGGGAGGTGGGCTCGTGGAGCGTCTTTGTTCCCAGGTGGTGGCCGCCGGTAGATTTTATCCGTTTCAGCGGGCGGGTGGTCTGGCCGCTGGTGGGGCTGGCGGCTCTGGCGGCCTGGCTGCGCAGCAAGTGGAAAAGCTGGCGGGTGGTTCACTATCTCAACTATGTGGCGTTTTGGTTGGTGACAGGGCATGCCATACTCATCGGCACCAACTTTCAATCGCTCATCGTGCGGATTGTGGCAGTGGCGATGGTGTTGGCCACCATCGCCGTGCTGATTCGCAAACGTCTGCCGGCCAGGGGCAAAGGCCGCAAATAGCCGGTTTTAGCCGGCGCGGTGTGGGTTGACGGCCAGGCGTATCGCCAGCATCACGTCAATGTCCTGACTGTGCTGCGCTTCGGTGTTTTGTAGCCAGGCGACGGCCTGATCCAGTTGTTGATCGGCCTGTTCGGGGTGGCCAGCCAGGTGAGACTGATGGGCGGCGACGATGAATTGCAGCAGGCGGGCGTGATGCGCCAGCAGTCTCAAAGCACGCTGCCGCGTCTTGTCGCTGGCGTTCAGCCGCTCGTTCAACTGTGCCAGCGAGTCGGCCAGGAACGCGGCGGCTTTGTCCAGTTGGGCGGCGGTGGCGGTGGAGAACGGCGGGGTGCGCCAGTGTGGGTCGCCGGTGTTCACCAGCTTTTCCACCGTGTCCAGATACTCGCCGGCCAGGGCGGCGTGTTCGCCATAGGCGGCTTGCAAATAGGCGGCGCGGATTTGCTCGAACGGCATTTGCGGGTTCCACAAGGCTTCGGCCAGGGTGGTCATGGCCAGCCCGGAGGGGTAAAAGACGCGAAAGCCCTGACAACTGATGATGCCGTCCAGCCCGCGCTGTTTCAACTCGCTCAGGTCCTCGTGCAGCAGCCAGGCGATGCGCGTGTCGGTGAGTTGAAACCAGTTGGCCCACATCAGGTGATAGTCAAAGTCAAAGCTGTCGCCGCCAAAGGCCTTGCGCCAGCCGGCCAGTACCGTCTCGTAAAAGGCATTGTGCCGCGAAGTATGGAATTGGTTGACCGGCGGGCGCGGCCATTCCTGCCCGTCATCGCAGGCGGGGTCGTGCAGAGCGTGACCATAGCAGCGGGCGATGGGCGCAAACATCATAATGATGTTGCCATACTGCTCATCTATGGTCAATTGCTCCGGCGGCCACAGCAGTTCAATGTAGCACAAGAATACAAAGCGCATTTCGGGGATGCGTTCGTGTAACGCTTTGGACAGGGCATTGATCACCTGGACATACCAATCCGAGATGGATAGCTTGCGGCAGTCGGCGCACTCGCACTTGTTGTTGGTGGCATCCGACAGCCAGACATGCACCACGTCCATTTCGGGGTGCTGCTCGCTATAGCCGACGATGGTCTCGACCAGGCCTTGCAGGGCCGGCGGGTGGCTGTAACACAGCTCGGTGTTGATGGGGATGTTGTGGAACAATTCGCGTGTGCCGTCCACTTCGGCCAGCCAGCGCACGTACTGCGGCGGCACCTCTTCATCGGCTGTCACCCAGCCCGAACGTGGCAGGCCGACGGCGGCGCTGGTCCAGCCGTGACCGACGCGGTGAAAGACCAGGCCGCGTTGTTTCATCGCCGCGATGAGCAGGTCATCCAACGCCAAAGCCTGCGCGTCATTCAGCGGTGGGCCGGCAAATTGGGGGTTGTATCGGCGCTCGTACCAGTTGTTGAAAAAATAGCGGCTGGATACAAACTGCAAAAAGACGGTGTTCATGCGCTTTTTAGCGCACCAGTCAATCACGGCCAGAGCATGCTCCAGCGAAGTGGCTCCCTCGATGCACACCCCGCGATGGCGATGCTGTGCCTGCTGCACCAACGGGACAGCGGGTACGGTCAGTTCTGATGTGGGCGGCACCACATCCCCTTCCTCGCCCGGAAAGACAAAACGAACGCCCTGCATCTCTAAAAACGTGTAAATGCCAAATAATACACTGCGCGCATTTCGCCCGACGATGAATAGGTCGCGGGCGATGGGTACATCGCGGGCCCAAATGGCATAGCCATCGTCCCACTCGGCCAGCGTGAGTGGGCTGCCCGGAAATTGATCGGCCAGGCCCAGCCAGACGGTGGGCCAGTCGGCAAGAGGCGCGGACGCGATCGGCGCGGACGCGATCGGCGTAGACGCGATCGGCGTAGACGCGGCCATCGAGTCCACCGTCCAGCGCGTGCCATACAAACGATACGCATAGTCGGCCAGTTCGCCGGCGGCATACGAGATCACGGCGTTGGTTTGGGCATCGGGCGTGGCAATCCAGCCGATGCGTCGAACATCACAGCCTTGCATAAAAAACCTCCTTATTTTGCACATTGAATTTCGAGAATATGCCCATCGCTCAACTGACGGCGATAAATGATGCCTGGATAGTCCTGGGTGAGTCCCTCGGCCAGGTTGGCGATAAATGTGCCATAGGCCCACTGCCATTCGCGCCTCGCATGATAGCGTTGGCGCAGCACCATAAAAAAGCGGTCGTATTCGCCACAGTGCGATTGGACCAGGTCCATCAACTGGTCATATTCAAAATAATCGGTGTATGGATAGGGTGAAAAGGATACTGCTGCGCTGCGGTTGAAATAAAAAGGAATGTCCATTGTGTCGTCGCCGATGATCAGGTCGCGGTCGGTGGTTTGGGCGGCCACCCAGCTCAGCCGTTCTGATCGGGCGATGGCCTGCGCCTCGCTGGTGGGCGGTTGGGCGCGCAATGTCTGTATCTCCCAGGCGATGGACAATCCGGCCAGCAGTAAGGCGGGGTAGACCAGGTAGCGGTGCATGGCGTCAGGGGCGTCAGATCGGCCCGGCCATGCCAGGCGCAGCGTCTGCGCCAGCCAGACCGCCCCCAAGATGACCAGCACAGCCCCGCCCGGTACGATCAGGCGTGGACCAATGTTGTCAAAGTGGGTGGTGGTGCGTTGATACAGCAGAAAGGCCAGGTAGCCCAGCGCCCAAAAGGTGAGCAGGAAAGTTTTGCCGCTCAAAAAGACCCCTTCCAGGGTGGCCCGCAGTTTGCGCCGCAGCAGGCCGATCAGCCCCAAAACCAGCAGTGACAGGCGAAAGGCCAGGTATTGGGTGGGCGGCGTGACCCGGGCCACGTCGAGGTACATTTCAAAAGTGGCGACGATGGTGTCATACAGGTTATAGCTGATGTTGCGCAAAGAGGGGTTGCGAGCCGGGCCGAGCAGCGTGCCGTCGAAAATCAAGCTGCGTCCGATCACCCAGACGGCCAGCAGGCCAAACCCGGCCGTATAGAGGGCCAGGTTGCGCAGCATGCGGCGTTGGTCGCGCAGGTCAATCAGCGACAGGACGCCCAGCACAAAGGCCGGCAAAAAAGCATAGCGGGTGGCAAAAGCCAGCCCCATAGCCAGGCCGGCGCCCAAAGGCAAGGCGATTTGTTGACGAGGGCTGCGCGGCGGGCGGGCCAGCAGCCAGAACGCCAGCAGCACCCAGGTCAGCGCCACCGATTCGCTCCAGGCAAATGAGGCCACATAACGCAGCGGCGCATAGATCAACAGGCAGCCCACGGCCAGGATGGCCGGGCCGTGGCCGTACAGTTCGCGGGCCAGGCCATAGGCCAGCAGCAGGCTCAGGCCGTAGAAAAACAGCGGAACCAGCAGTGCCGCATTGGGCAGAGAGGCTCCCAAGAGGCCGAGCAAGGCGATAAGTAGGGGATAGAGCGGCGGCTGCGAGGTCAGTGGGGTGGGGATGGTGCGGCGGGCATCCCAGTGCGGTTGATTAAAGCCCAGGGTAGATTGGGTGATGCCGCGCCTGCCGATGATGTTGCGGGCCACGTCTACATAGTTCATCGAATCGGGTGAGAACTGGCGCAGACGGGTGAGCGAATGAACGCCGAACAAGATCAGGTAGATCAGCGATAGGAGGACAAAAAGGCCGTTCAAAACGGTGTACAGGTTGATTTTGCGCATAGTAGGTCCGTTCATTGACGTTGCAATACCTCGATCATGGCCGCAATGTTTTGGGGTTGGGCGTCGGCGGGGATGGCGTGCGCCGGCGCGGCGATATAGCCGCCTTCCCGCCCGACCTCGTCCAGCAGCCGTCGCACCTCGTCGCACACTTGCTGCGGTGTGCCATAAGGCAGCGTCTTTTGCGTGCTGATGCCGCCGTAAAAGCTGAGGCTGTCGCCATAACGGCGTTTCATCTCGAAAACATCCATCACTTCGGGCTGAAAGGGGTTAAAGACGTGCAGGCCGATCTCGATCAGGTCGGGGAAAATTTCATCCACCTTGCCGCACGAATGAATCAAGACATACTTGCCTTTAGCTCGTACTGCGCCGTACATCTGGGCGACGCGCGGTTTGATGAATTCGCGCCATCGGCGCGGCCCCATGATCAGCCCGGTTTGCATGCCCCAATCGTCGCCAAACATCATGGCGTCCACATCAAAAGCGCACACATGGTCAATGATGCTCAGGTTGAATTCCAGGATTTTGTCCAGCAGGGCATGCACAAAACGCGGCTCGGCGGCCATATCCATCAACAGGTTTTCCATGCCATACATCGTCCAGGCGCGCTCAAACAGGCTGAATCCGTGATTGACGACCACAAATTTGTCTTGTTTGTCTTGTAGAACCCTGGCATAGCTGCCATAGCGGGTGGGATCGTCGGCGTTGGGCCACCGGTAGCTCATCCATGTGTCGGAATCAATCACCTGGTTACAGACTACACCAATGTCCTTGTCTACGGCGCGGTTCCAGCGCACGCCAAACTGGTCCTGCCACACATCGGGGGCCACCTCTTGCCAGGCACCGGCCGGCTCGCAGCCCAGTATGGTGAGGCAGTTACCCAGGTCGGTCTCAAACTGCGGGTTGCCATAATAGGCGGCCATGCGGGCATGTGTCACCTGGGTCATGCCGATGTGATAGGGGGTGCGGTCGGGTTGGCGGTGTTGCAATGCGGCGATCACGCGTTCGCGGTTGTTCATCAAATAACCTCCTTGAAAAGAGCCGGTTGCGCTTGAAAAAAGCCGGTTGAGCTTGTCGAAATCGGCGGCGGTGGCCGAGGCCGGCCTGGTTTCGAGGGTGTTGGTTTCGACAGGCTCAACCAACGCCCTCAACCAACGCCGGTCTTGCTGCAATGCCTGCACAAATGGTATAATCCATCATCCATAGCCCTATTCTTGCGGTTCGCTCATTTTTTTCGAGTTCTTGAAATTGCCCGATCATATTTGACC
>CAYVBK010000025.1:70698-75878 GCA_964449465.1 uncultured Anaerolineae bacterium | reverse complement strand
CGCCTACCATCACATCGTCGCCTACCATCACATCGTCACCTACCATCACATCGTCACCTACCATCACATCGTCACCTACCATCACATCGTCGCCTACCATCACATCGTCGCCTACCATCACATCGTCGCCTACCATCACATCGTCACCTACCATCACATCGTCGCCCACCATCACGCCGACACCCACCGTCGCACCTACCGGGCAAGCCGGAACGACCGGGACCGACAAGTCACGGCTGCCTTCGTGGCTGATTCCAGCAGTGATCATCGCGACAGGCATCATTGTCGTTGTGGGGCTGATCTTGCTGCTTTTCCGCCTGTTCAAGGGCAAAAAACCGCCCGAGCCGACGCCGCCTGTGCCACCTCTAACAAACAAATGCCCACAGTGCGGACTCGAAAACCGCCCCGGAGCCAAATTTTGCCAAAAATGCAGCGCGCCGCTTGGCGCAGGCACCCTGGCCGGAGCGACAGGTCCGCTGAACAGCGTCGCAGCAGCGGGGTCGTCGGTCTCCACCATCCCCCTGGCCTCTGGCACGCAGCCTTTGCCAGGGGCGAACGCCGGCCCGATGAGCCCTCTGCCAGTGGGCGTCTTGATTCAAGACCGCTATCAGATTCTCGACATAATCCATCACAGCAAGCAGCTCAACCGCTACCTGGCGCAACGCAATCAGCCGGTGTTGATCTGTCCTGCGCCGCAATGCGGACAGGAAAACCCGATAGGTACGCCGTTTTGCGCCAAATGCGGCGGCCCCCTCACCGCATCGGCCACCTACACGCCGCGCTATGTCATCAAAGAGGCCGCCCGTATGGACCTGCTGCAAACCGAATGGCAGGTCGCTCAGATGAGCCTGGCGCATCCCAACCTCGTCCCGCCACGCCATGTGTTTGAGCAAACGGTAGGCAGCGAAAAACGATACTGTGTGGTGCTGGATGATCCAATCTGGAAAAATGGTGCGCAGATCAGCGGGCCCAAAGAGTGGCCGGCGGTGCTGAGTTGGGGCATCGGCCTGGCCGATGGCCTGGCTGTGCTGCACAGCCGCCGCATTGCCCTGCGCGAACTCGACAGTCGCCACATTGCCATCTGGGACAAGACGGCGCAGTGGGCCGATTTCTCGGCCATGCAAGTTTTGTCGGAAACCGAATGGCAGCAGACCGGCACGCAGCGAGTTCAGGCTGATGTGCGTCAGGTGGCACTGCTGCTGTATCGCTGGGCCACCGGCCTGGCCGAGTACAATCCCAATGTCAATCTGTCGCTGCCTCAGGCCAACCCGGCCTTTATCTATCTTTTGACCGGCGGCTATGTCACCGCGGCCGATCTGGCCAAGACCCTGCGCGACCTGGAGCAGCACATGCGCCGGCCGGGCGGGCTGGATGTGCATACGGCACGACTGTCGGACGTAGGCCGACAGCGCGATCTGGACGAGGACAGCATCCTGACGCTGGAACTGGGGCAGGTCTATCGTTCGGCCAGTGCGCCGTTGGGCGTCTATGTGATCGCCGATGGCATGGGCGGCCACGAGGGCGGCGATGTCGCCAGCCGGTTGACCGTGCAAACCATCGCCCGGCGCGCCCTCAACGATGTGCTGGGGCCGGCTCTGGCCAGCAACGGCGGAGTGAACGATTTTCGTGCCTGGCTGCAAGAAATCATTCAAGAGGCCAATCAGGTTGTGTTGCAGCGCCGCAAAGCCTCACGCAACGATATGGGCACTACCCTGGTCATGGCCGTCCTGGTCGGCGCGCCAGAGGGCGGCTTGCAGGCGCACATTGCCCACGTGGGCGACAGCCGCGCCTATTTGATCGGCCAAAGCACGATCAGGCGGCTGACCACCGACCACTCGTTGGTAGAGCGGCTGGTGGCCACCGGGCAGATCAAGCCCGAAGAAGCGGCCACCCACCCACAACGCAACGTGATCTATCGCAACATCGGCGACCGGCCGCAGGTAGAAGCCGATGTGACCACGCAGGCATTGACCGCCGGCGATGTGCTGCTGCTGTGCTGCGATGGCCTGAACGGCGAGATCAGTGATCAAGAGATGCTCCGAATCGTGACCGGAGCCGCCTCGTTGCCAGATGCCTGTCGGCAGTTGGTAGATGCGGCCAACAATGCCGGCGGCAATGACAACATCAGCGTCATTTTGATCGGCGTCCGTTCAATTGAACCATAACCCCAACCATAATCGTAGGGGCGAGGGCCAGCCTCGCCCCTACCCTTTGCCTTTACAGGAGCATCAACGTGATCCACTGCCCACACTGCGATCAGGAAAATCGAGACGGCGCCAGGTTTTGCGCCCATTGTGGCGCGGAGCTGCTGGCTGCCGAGCCGCCGGCGGTCGCCGAACCGTCACCGGCCTGGTCGCCGCCGTTCCCCAACCTGCCGATCACGGTAGAGAACCATTTCGCCCTGATGCAAATCAGCCTGATCCAGATTGATGAGCAGGATGATGATTTTGTCATCTATCAGGCCCAAGACTGGCGGCGTTGCTGGCAGTGCAACGGCGTTCGCTCTGATCTCCAAGACCCCTTTTGTCCACACTGCGGCGTCGAGATCGATCACGGCCTGCCGTGCCGGGCGCGGGTCGGCAGCGCGCCCCCCGACGCCGATTGGGAATGTGTCACCACGCAAGATAATGTATCGTTATGGATTCAATCCGTCCCCCGCGATCCGCCACCTGCTTCAGACCCGGCCCTCTTGCGCCTGCGCGCCGGCTATGCCACCCACCCTGGCCAGGTGCGCGCCATAGACGAAGACAGCCTGCTGGTGCTGATCGGCGCGACGGTGACAGAAGGACGGGCCGCCGCCAGTCTGGGCCTTTTTGCCGTCGCCGACGGCATGGGGGGCCACGACGACGGTCAGGTCGCCAGTCGACGGGTGATTCAAGTGCTGGCCACCGAACTCGTGTCGCAGGTCTTGGCTCCGACCTTGAGCGGCAAAATGCTCCTTCTTGAAACTCTGCCGCAGCAAGTGAGCGAGGCCGTTCAAGAGGCCAACCGCAGCCTCACCCGCGAAGCGCACGAAACGCACAAGAATATGGGCAGCACTCTAACCCTGGCGCTGATCTATGGCCGGCAGGCGATCATTGCCAATGTCGGCGACAGCCGCACCTATTTGTGGCGCGACGGTATCTTGCACCAGATCACCCGCGACCACTCGACAGTGGCCCGGCTGGTGGAAAAAGGCGAGCTGCACCCCGCCGACATCTATGCCCACCCGCAGCGCAGTGAGGTCTACCGCATGATGGGAGACAAACCAGAGCTTGAAATAGATGTGTGGGCCCAAGATGTCCAGGTCGGCGACCGCCTGGTGTTGTGCTGCGACGGGGTATGGGAGACCGCCCGCGACGATGGCATCGAACGCGCCCTACTGTCTTATCCGCTGGACGCGCAGGCCGTATGCGATGAACTGGTCGAACAGGCCAACCTGGCCGGCGGGGATGACAATATCAGCGTGATTGTGGTAGATGTAGTATAGATAAAACATTTTACGGAGGTCAACATGCCCGGAGAAGTCAATCTCGTTGTGCGCACCAACAAGCCCAATTTTCCTGCTACCGGTGCGCCGCAACTGGCCTATGTCTTGATCGAGGCCCTGCCCACCGAGGTGATGGCAGCGGTGCAAATGCCCCTCAATCTGGCCCTGGTGCTGGATCAAAGCGGCTCGATGGCCGGGGCCAAGCTGAACAATATGAAGGCCGCCGCCAAAATCGCCGTAGACCAGATGGGGCCGAACGATATAGTTTCCATTGTGCTGTATGATGAGCATGCCAGAGTCATTGTACCAGCCCAGCCGGCAGCCAACAAGAACGAACTGCACCGCCAAATTGACGGTATCCGCGACCGCGGCGGCACAGCCATCTCGGCAGGGATGAAGGCCGGTCTGGACGAACTGGGCAAAAACCAGAGCGGGGGACGGGTAGGGCGCATGCTGCTGCTCACCGACGGTCAGACCTATGGCGACGACCAGCAGTGTGTACAATTGGGCGTCCAATCCGGGCAGTTGGGTGTGCCGGTGATGGCTTTTGGGCTGGGCGACGACTGGAATCAAAAACTGCTCGAAGACATTGTCGCGGCCAGCGGCAACGCCGGTGGAGTCGAATACCTGGACGACGTGAACAAGGTGGCCGGCATGTTTCGCCAATCGGTAGTGGCGGCGCAGGCAGCAGTGGTGCAAAACGCCAACCTGATCTTGCGCCTGGTAACCGGCGTCGTGCCGCGCAATGTCTGGCAGGTCAAGCCGCAGATCAACAAGCTGGGGCCGCGCGCCCTCTCGGACCGCGACGTGCAGGTGTTTCTGGGCGACCTGGAAAAAGGGCAGGGGCGCAGCATCTTGGTGGAAATGACCATCCCGCCGCGTCAGCCGGGCCGCTATCGCATGGCTCAGGCCGAACTGGATTACGAGGTGCCGGCCAACAACTTGTACCATCAGACCGCCCGCGCCGATATTCTGCTTGGTTTTACCGGCGACCCGGCGCAAGCGACGCAGGTAGATGCACTGGTCATGAACATTGTCGAACGAGTTAGCGCGTATCGGCTGCAAACCCGCGCCATGGAAGAGGCACAGGCCGGCAACATTGCTGCAGCCACCCAAAAGTTGCGCGCCGCGGCCACCCGTCTGCTGGATATGGGCGAAGAAGAACTGGCAGCCACTATGCAACAAGAAGCCACCAATCTGGAGAAAAGCGGTCAGATGTCGGCCGGTGGCACCAAAAAGATCACCTATGCCACACGCAAATTGACACAAAAGCTGGAAGAATAGGATATTTTATTCAAGGAGAGGAAAATGGTCACCTGTCAACAATGCAATACCCCCAATCAGGACGGCGCGGCATTTTGCGACAACTGCGGTGCCCAACTGCCGCAACCGGGCGTGGCACCGGCCGCGTATCCGGGCGCCAGTATGGCGGGCGCCAGTATGGCGGGCGCCAGTATGGCGGGCGCCAGTATGGCGGGCGCCGGCATCGCCCCCACCGTGATCCAACCGGTTGCCGGCGCGCCGGCAGCTCAGCCGGTCGGCGCGGCCAGCGTATGCGCTCAGTGCGGCACACCGTTGCCGGTCGGAGCAGCCTTTTGCGACAGCTGCGGCGCGCCAGTGGCAGCCGACGGCGGACTACCACCAGCTCAGCAATATCAGCCGCCGGCTCAGCAGTACCAGCCGCCGGCTCAGCAGTACCAGCCGCCGGCTC
>CAYVBK010000025.1:0-70598 GCA_964449465.1 uncultured Anaerolineae bacterium | reverse complement strand
GCCGCCGGCTCAGCAGTACCAGCCGCCGGCTCAGCAGTACCAGCCGCCGGCTCAGGCCGGATTCTATGGCGCGCCGCCGCGTTTGATCTTGCAAGCCAACGGCACCCCGATTCCCTTGCCGCCCGGCAAAGCCGAGTACATCATCGGTCGTGAGGATCCGGTCAGCAACACCTTTCCCGACGTGGATATGACCCTGTATGGCGGCGATGAGGGCGGGGTCAGCCGACGGCATGCGCGGCTCTATCAGCAAGGCGGGCAGTGGTTCATCGAGGATTTTGGCTCGACCAATTTCACCTTTGTCAACAACCAAAAAGTGCTGCCCGGCATTCCTACACCGCTGTCCAACAGCGTCGAACTGCGTCTGGGCAAAGTCAAGCTGACCTTTTTTGCGCAATAAATGATCGTCAACCGAACGCCCCCCCCGACCAACAGGCGGCGGGCGCGTTGACCGGTGCGTACAGAGGAGCCAAACATGCGCTATCAAATCAAGGAAATCGGCGTGCTGTCTGCGATGCGGATGGGGTTCATCATCGGGTCCATCATCAGTGCCATTCCGACCCTGATCGAATTGTTGTTGGTAATCTGGTTAGCCAACGCGATCAAGACGACCCTGGAGCCATTCAAGAGTCTCAAGTTGATCGAGGGCACCGATTTGCTCTCTCAATGGGCCAACTCGTTACTCAACGTCAACTTGCTCAAAATGTCCGAGCCGCTGAACAATTTTTACCAGTTTCTCGAAAAATTCACCGGCCAGGGCAGTTGGCTGACTCATATTTTGCTTTTCATCGGCGGCATTGTGCTTTCCGGCCTGATCTGCGCCGTTGTGTCGGCGCTGGCCGCGCTGCTCTACAACATCCTGGCCGACTGGACGCAGGGCATCCAGGTGACGTTGCAGCCGCTTCAAGACAATCGGGCCGCCGCAACCGCGCTACAGGCGGCGCCACAGCAGATGGCGGCACAATCACCAGCCCAACCCGCTTATCAACAATACGCCGCGCCGCCAATTCAACCACAGCAGCCGGCAATGCCGCCATCTTATGCACCGGCCCAGCCCTCGCCCGGCTATGCTCAGCCCATCACGCCGACGCCCACCATGCCGGCTTTTGCGCCCGCTACTGCGCCCGCTACTGCGCCCGCTACTGCGCCTGCTACTGCGCCTGCTACTGCGCCTGCTACTGCGCCTGCTGCTTCACCGGTCTATGCGCCCACACCTGGCCCGCGCCTGGTCTCGGCGGCCAACCCGTCTCAGGTCTGGCCGATCAACAAACCTGTATTTACCATCGGCAGCGCGCCGGGCAGTGATCTGGTCAGCATGGGGCTGGCCGCGCAGCATGCCGAAATTCGCTATGATCCGAGCCTGCGGGCCTACATTCTCTACGATCAGTCCAACGGCCAGTCTTGGGTCAACAACCGGCCAGTGCAGCAGATGAACAAGCTCAACAACGGCTTTCAAGTGCGTCTGGGCGGTCTGGACCTGGTTTTTTATGCCTGATTCGAGTTCGTTTTGCAATTTGTGCGGCCGGCTGCTGCAAGGCGGCGGGTGGCGATACGACCATCCGCAGCGCAGGGCGCGCCCTTTGATTGTATGCGACCACTGCCATCAATCGCTGCCGCACTGCCCGCAGTGCGGGTTGCCCATGCGCCCCGACCGGGCCGTAGATGGCCTGTGCGCTCTGTGCGCGGCCGCCGCACCGCGATGTCGCTCGTGCGGCCGGGCCATCGGGCCAGGCTACATCGAGGTCAACGGTCAGGGTCCCTACTGCCCCACCTGCTATGAGACCCGCCCGCGCTGCGATGTGTGCGCCGCGCCGTTGGATGACCGGGCGCAACGGCTGCCCGACGGACGGATAATTTGCAGCACGTGCCAGCAGACCGCCGTGATCGATCCGGCGCAGGCACGGGCTCTGTTTGAGCGAGTAGAGGGCATCATTCAAGATACTTTGCGCATTGATTTGCGCATCGGCGTGCGGTTTGTCGTCACCGACCGGCCCGGTCTGCGGGTGCAGGTGGACAAGATGCGCCCCGACCTGAAAACGCAGGCCGATCAGGTTTTGGGTGTCTATGTGCGCGAGGGTGACCGGCGCACCATCTATATGCAAAATGGCCTGCCTTGTGCGTTGATGGCGCAGACGGCGGCGCACGAGTGGGCGCATGCCTGGCAAGCCGAGACCTGCCCAGAGGTAGCTGATGCCCTCACCGTAGAGGGGTTCGCCGAATGGCTGGCTTTCAAGGTGCTGCACGCTCTGGGCGCCGCCGACCGGGTGCAGGTGATGCTGGCCCGTCAGGATGTGTATGGCCAGGGACTGCGGCGTATGTTGGAGTATGAGGCGCAAGCCGGCGTGAGTGGCGTGTTGACGGCTTGCTCAATCCGGTAGCGAGGCTCAAGCCTTGCACAGAGAGTGGCGAGTCGCCTGGAAAATCGCCGCCAGGTAGGGGCGGAGTCTGCCTTTGCCCCGTCAGCGTGACACCTGGCTGTCATAGGGTAATAGGAGGTAGCAAATGGCATTTCAAGTCATGTTGTCGGCCATCGCGTCGGGGGGCGCGTTGGGCATCTCGGATCAGTATTTGTGTCTGCTCTTGATCGGGCTGGCGGCGCAGTTCAAGTGGATCGCCCTGCTGCCCGAAGTGAGTTGGATGGGTTCTTGGGTATTTATCGCCATTGTGGGTGTGTTGTGGGTGCTGACCGCCCTGCCGGCCTATGGCTCGTTCCTCGACCCGGTCTTTTTGCGGTTTATCAACACCACTGTGGGGCTGTTTAGCGGCGTGCTGGTGCCGGCGTCGGGGGCACTGCTGGCCCTGGCCACCGTGCAGATGGTGTCGCCCGATACAGCAGCGGCCTGGAGAGGCGGAGCGTTCTATTTGAGCCTGGCAAACGGCGGTTCAGATATGGACCTGGTCATTGTTGGCACAGGCGGGGCGACGCTAGCCAGCGTGGTGACATTCCTCAAGTTCCTGCTCAAACCTATGCTGTCCACCGTTACGGGGTTGGTCGGCACCACGGCCAGCGGCGCCGTATACAAGACGGCCGAGAATGTGCTGTCGGTGGTGGTGATGGGGCTGATCTGGCTGTTCAGCGCACACCCCTGGCTGCTGATCTTGCTGGCATCCATCATCATTGTCGGCCTTTTCGCGGGATTGACCTTTGCCGTCTATAAATTGTGGCAGATCAGCCAGGGCATTGGGCGGGTGCTGCGCCTGTTTGAGACAGATCCGCGCGCCGGCATGGCCGTGATCGTCGAGCCATTCATCTGGGGCGCCGGCTGGCTGCTGGTCAAACAATGGCAGCACGGCCCTTATCGCCTGGCCCTCTGGGGCGTGTGCGTGTTGGTGATCTGGCTGGCCGTGCCGCTGGCGCTATTTTTTGTACCGCCGTTGGCCGCCATAGCTCCCTTTGTCCTGTCCATCGGCGGCATTTATCTGGTCGGCGGGTGGTCGGCGAAAAAGCTACTCCAGCATGTAATCCCGGCCCAAGCCACCGGCGCGGTCGTTCCGCCGCTGCCCGGCATAATGCCGCAGGTGGCCGTTCCAGGCGGACCGGGCGTCTATCCCACCCAGATCGGAATGTCGGCTGTCGCCGCATCACCAGCCGCAGCAGCGCCCGCCGCTGTCTCACCGGCCGGATGGGCAGCCCCGCCGCAGCCGGCCGTGGGCTATGCGCCCACCAAAATGGTCGGCAGCGGCCTGTGGGGTCAGTTGGTGGCAATCGGCGGGCCGCAGCAGGGACAGGTGTTTCCGCTCAACAAGGTGTCGGTGCTGATCGGTCGCGCCCCGCACTGCGACATAGTAATTGTCGATCCGGGCGTGTCGGGTCAGCATGCCCGCCTGGAATTGTGCGATCAACAAGTGTTCATCCAGGATTTGAACAGCTCGAACGGCACGGTGGTCAACCGGCAACGGCTTGGCCCGCAACCTGCCGGTTTGTATGGCGGCGAGATCGTTATTTTGAACAACACGGTTATTCGCTTTGAACGAATTGGAGCGCGCTGATTGAAATCGGAGTGTTGGGGAGATTTTGAATGACATCATTGATCGGCCAGGTTCTCAACAATCGCTATCGCATCGAGGCCTTGCTGGGACAGGGTGGTTTTGGTGCGGTGTATCAGGCCACCGACTTGAACATGAGCGCCAGCCTGAATGTCCAATACAGTGTGGCGATCAAGGAAAACCTCGATGCCTCGTCCGAAGCGCAGGCGATGGGTATATCGCGGCAGTTTCAGCGCGAAGCCGCCTTGCTGCTCAAGCTGCGCCATGCCTCTCTGCCGCGCGTCTCGGACGCCTTTTTCATCCCCGGACAGGGACAGTACCTGGTGATGGACCTGATCGAGGGGCAAGATTTGCAGCACATACTGGATCAGGGTGGCCCGCTGGACGAAGCACATGCAGTAGCCTGGATGTCCCAAGTATTGGACGCGTTGGCCTATTTGCACAGCCAAAACCCGCCAATCATCCACCGCGACCTCAAGCCGGCCAACATCCGCATCACCCCCGACGGCCGCGCCGTGCTGGTAGATTTTGGTATCGCCAAGCTCTACGACCCGCGCCTGCTCACCACCAGCGGAGCGCGGGCCGTGACACCGGGTTACAGTCCGTGGGAGCAATATGGGCAGGGTGGCACCGACGCCCGTTCAGATGTCTATGCCGCCGGGGCCACTCTCTACACCCTGCTCACCGGCCAGCAGCCGCCGGAATCCATCGCTTTGATGGGCGGTGCGGCACAGCTCTTGCCGCCGCGCCAACTCAACTCGCGCCTGTCGCCGCAGATCGAAGCGGTCATCTTGAAAGCCATGACCACCCATCCCACCGACCGTTACAGCGACGGCGGGCAGATGCGGGCGGCATTGCAGCCTGCGACATATCCTTTGCCGACCGACCTGGCTCAGCCAGAGATTGCTGCTCGGTCAACAAAACCCAAGAACAAGCCCGCCCTCACACAGCGGATGGATCAGCCGAGTGATCGGCGTATGCCCAACTGGATATGGGGTGCTGCTGTGCTGCTGTTGATCCTGTTGGTGAGTGGCGGAGTGTGGTTGAGCCAAGTGCTGCGCAGCAGCCAGAATATAAAACCCGGCACCACTCGCATCGCCGAGACGGATGGCATGATCATGGTCTATGTGCCGGCCGGCGAGTTTTTGATGGGTTCTGCCGATGATGAGACCAACTCTTATAACGACGAAAAACCGCAACACAAGGTGTATCTGGATGCTTTTTGGATCGATCGCACCGAGGTGACCAATCAACAATATCAACGATGCGTGGCCGCCGGCGCATGCCATCAATCCTATTTTGCCGACAATGCCAGTTTGAACGGCGATACGCATCCGGTGGTGGGCGTCAGTTGGGACGATGCCATAGCTTATTGTCGGTGGGCCGGGCGCAGTTTGCCCACCGAGGCACAGTGGGAAAAAGCTGCCCGTGGGACGGACGGGCGCATCTATCCCTGGGGAAACCAGACAGCATCGTGCGATTATGCCGTGATGCTGGAAAATGGCTCGGGTAATTGCGGGCAAGGCAATCAATCCTGGCCGGTTGGCAGCAAGCCCCAAGGAGCCAGTCCGTACGGCGCACTGGATATGGCCGGCAATGTGTCGGAGTGGACTACCAGCCTGCACCGTTCTTATCCCTATGATGCTACGGATGGGCGGGAGGATGTGCAGAGTGACAATGCTCGTATCATGCGCGGGGGCAGTCGGTACGATCCTGTGTCGCTGGTTCGTTCGGCATATCGGCGTATAGTCCTTGACTCCTCCCGTCGTACTCACCTCGGCTTTCGCTGCGCCCAATCGATCAGGGATAGCGGGGCTCAAGCCCCGCGCTGAGAGAGCCGGGGGTTTGCCCTTTTAGCCCGACGCTAAAGCGTCGGGCAGGCAGCGCAGGGCTAAAGCCCCGCGCTGAGAGAGCCGGGAGTCCACCCTTTTAGCCCGACGCTTTAGGGCTGACATGCAGTGCCAGGATTGAAACAGAAAGGATTGAAATGTCTGAAGAAAGCAAAGTGAATCTGGTCGAAGACCTGATCATGCGCACCGACCAGCAAGATGGATTTGTCGGCCTGCCCCTGGTGCGGCAAGGCACGGTGGGGGTAGTGCTGCGCAACGGGCGGGTGGAGAAAATCCTCGAACCGGGCCGCCAGTTCATGTTCCGCCTGCCCTTCCAGGTCGTCGAAACGGTGCTGGTAGACACCAAAATCCGCAATCTGGATGTGATCTCGCAGGGCGAATTCCTCACTGTAGATCAACGGCGGGTCAACGTGTCGCTGAGCGTCTCGTACCAGGTGATTGACCCGGCACGGGTAGCTGTAGAGTATGCCCAGCCCGTGCACACCTTTTACAGCAAGATCAAAGACCTGCTCGGCCAGGTGATCAACCAGCAATCATTTCAAACCCTGGCCCAGAGCGGCCGGCAGATCGTCCGCCAGCAGATCCTCCAATCGGCACACGAGGTGCAGGCCATGGGCCTAAACCTGATTGATGTGCGCATCAACGACCTGACCCTGCCCGACCGGGTGGGCGCGGCGTTGGATGAGAGCCAGGTGGCACGGCTGGAGGGCGACGCCGCCCAGCAGCGATTGCGTGGCAAGTGGCAAGACTTGCCCGAAGACGTGCGCCGTTACCATTTGCAAGAGCAGGTGGCGCAGGGCGGCGTGTTTATCAACCCGCCGCTGTCCGGCGCAGGGTTGATAGGGCCGGGCATTGCACCGGGTGGTGTGCCGGGCGGCTACCCGCCGGGCGGCTACTCACCCCAGATCGGTGCGCCGGGTGGCGCACCACCATCTCTGCCGCCGGCCCAACCGCAGATCATCGATCAGCCGGCGGCCACGCGCATGTTGGGCGGCAGCGGCCTGTGGGGCCAGTTGGTGGTGATCGGCGGGCCGCAGCAGGGACAGGTGTTTCCGCTCCAAAAGCCATCTATCTCGATCGGCCGCGCCCCGCAGTGTGATGTGGCACTGACCGATTCCAGCGTGTCGGGACGGCACGCCAGCCTGGAAAAGAGCGGCCCACAAACCGTGCTGCAAGACCTGAACAGCTCGAACGGCACCTGGATCAACCAGATGCGTGTCACCCAGCCAGTTGCACTGAACGGCGGCGAAACCATCATCCTGGGCAATACCGCCGTCCGTTTTGAGCGATTTTGAAAGAGCCAACCCGAGAGCACAAAAAATGACCCCAAACACCGATCTGTTTCTTGATGTGGCCCTAAATGTGAACACGATCCCAATGAGGGCAGAACCATACCTGCTGTACATGCTGGTGGAAATCGGCGGTGGACAGGTCGGGGCAGTGCGCCTGCCCGTTCACCTGGCCCTGGTGGTAGACAAGAGCGACTCGATGATGATCCGCATTGCTCCGCCCGAACTGCAAAAACGATGGGTGGCATCGGGCTATACCCGCGAACTGATCGTGGATGGGGTGCCGTCGTTGCAGGTAGACCTCGGCAAGATCGACCGCAAGGAATTAGAAGCCTTGCCGCGCCCCATAGACGCCGTTCAAGAATCCCTGCGTATGGCCGTCGAAATGCTCAAGCCTCAAGACCGTTTCGCCCTGATCCTGTTCGCCGGGCGGGCCGTCACCCTGCTGCCGCTCTCGCCGGCCTCGGAACGACGCAGCATTTTGGCCGCTTTTGATGACCTGGAAAAGTTGAACCTGGGCGATGACACCTTGATGGGCCGAGGCATGTCGTTGGGACTGGACGAATTGGGGCGCAGCGTCAACCCAACGGCGATCAGCCGCATGATCGTGCTGACCGATGGCTATACATCGGATGAGGCCGACTGTCGCACCCTGGCCCGCCGTGCGCAGGCGATGGGCGCGGCGATCAGCACGATGGGCCTGGGCGACGACTTTAATGAGGATTTGCTCATTCCCATCGCCGACGAAACCGGCGGGCATGCCTATCGTATGGACACACTCGACGAAATTTCGGCGGCCTTTCGCCAGGAATTGAACGCCGTGCAATCCATCGCCTACCGCAACCTGGAACTGAAACTGCGCCTGAGCCAGGGCGTTGAACTACGCGCCATCCATCGCGCCCGCCCGATGATCGCCCATCTGGGAGCAATAGAGTTGGTGGATCGCAACGCCAGCATTGTCCTGGGCGACTATGAACTGAACGAGCCGCCGGCCCTGCTGCTGGAATTACTGGTTCCGCCCCGCCCTGCGCCGGGACCCTATCGCCTGGCGCAACTGGCTCTGGCCTATGACGACCCGGCCGGCAGCCTCACCCGCCAGACAGAGCGGCAGGATGTGGTGGTGCAGTATGCGGCGGGCAACGTCGCTCGGGCGGCTGCCAACCCGCGCGTGATGAACACGGTGGAGCGGGTGCTGACTTTTAACCTGCAAACGCGCGCCCTGCAAGACCTGCGCCAGGGCAACCGGGAAGCGGCCACCCGCAAACTAGAGACCGCGGCCACCCGTCTGCTGGATATGGGCGAGACCGACCTGGCGGCCACGGTGCAAGAGCAGGTACGTCAGTTGACGCAACAGGGACAGATTGACTCGGAAACGGCCAAGGCCGCGCAGTACAAGACGCGCAAACTGGCGCGTCGAAAATAGAGGTGGGTAGTGCATGGCAAATTGTGCGCGGTGTGGAACTGAATTGAGAGCGGGCAAGTCATTTTGCCTCAAGTGCGGGGCGCCGGCCGGCGACTCGGTGAATGTGGCGGCGACAAATAGGCCAGCAACCCCATCGGCAAGCACATCTGTTGGCGTGGAAGAGATTCTATGTCCGGCTTGCGGCACCTCGCTGCGGCCGGGCAAGAACATTTGTAGGCAATGTGGGGCATGGGTGTGTGCGCGTTGCGGCGCGTTGCTGCGACAGGGAGCTAAATTTTGCCACAACTGCCAACAGCCGGTTGGGGCAGTCACCCACATCGGTTCGGTAGTGCCGCGGCTGCCGGACGGCAACAGCCTGATATTCAATGGCCGCTACCAGGTCATCGGCGAGTTGGGGCGCGGCGGCATGGGCAGCGTGGTGTACAAGGTGCGAGATATGCAGACCGGACAGGTGCTTGCGCTCAAAGAGATGGACGAGACGCAGTTGGGCGCATCGGGCGCAAACTCGCAAGATATTCCCAAAATTGTCGAGGCTTTTCGGCGCGAAGCGCGGCTGCTCAAACACCTCGATCACCCCAACGCCGTCAAGGTGTACGAGTATTTTCAGATCGGCTTGAAGCATTACATGGCTATGGATTGTGTGAACGGCCGGCCGCTGGACAAGATATTGGAGAGCAGCTCGGGCGGCTTTCCCGAACAGCGCGTGCTGCCCTGGGCGGTGCAGTTGTGCGATGTGCTGGATCATTTGCATAACCAGAATCCCCCGATCATTTACCGCGACCTGAAACCGGGCAATGTCATGATCCAGAACAGTGCGGCAAACATGCCGGGCGAGCAAGTCAAATTGATTGACTTTGGCATCGCCCGCGAGTTCAAAGGCAACAAAAAACAGGGCGATACGGTCAAGATGGGCACACCCGGCTATGCCGCCCCCGAAGCCTCTTTTCATGAGACCGGCCCGGCCGCCGATGTGTATTCGTTGGGGGTGATGCTGTATCAACTTTTGACCGGCATTGACCCCACCGACGAGGCCAACCGTTCCATCTCCAACGACCCGACCCGACCGCCCTTTTTCGCCAAGAGCCGCCTGCTCCGCCCGCCGGTCTCGGCCTCGCCCCGCGTCGCCGATGCCATTGACAACGCGGTCAAGCTGGATATGCAAGGACGCACCCAAACGATGGCCCTGTTCAGCGAGGCCCTGACCGGCAAAAAACCGCCGGCGCAAGCGCAAGTCGGCACATCGCAGCAAGAGCCGGTCACCTCTCAACCTGTCAAACTGCCCGCCTCGCAGACATCTCTCCCCCAATCATCGGCCACCAACCCGCCTGCGTGCGTGCAGGTGGCACCGCTCCAGGTGGATGCCGGCACGGTCGAGCAAGATGCCGCCTCACCGGTGCATCGCTCGTTTGAAATTGTGCGTTCGGGCCGCGGGCGAGCCGCAATCCAGGTGCAGGAACCCTGGCTGACCGTCTCGCCGGTCAGCGCCGCCAACGGCGAACGGGTCACGGTGAGCATTTACCCCGACCGCCTGCCACTCGAGCACCTCGACTGGCGTCCGCCGCAATTTCTGGCCGCGTGGCTCAAGCAGCCTTTGTTCTGGTTGCTGATCATCGGCGCGGCGATGGGTGGCTTGTGGTGGACGCTGCTGTGGCAAGCCCTTGTGCTGTTGGGCGGCGGCGCGGCAGGCGTGCAACTGGCCTTGTGGACCATTTCGGGGCTGCTGCGCAGCCTGGTAAGACGTCCCACCTCCTATCAGGGCCACATTCAGGTCAGCGATAGCGTGACCAGCGACCGGGTGACGGTCAATATAACCGTCGCACCGCCAGCCTGGCGGCAGATGGTCGGCTGGGCTGCCGTTATCTTGCCCACCCTGGCCGAGGTGGGCGCAGTGAGCAGCCTGCTGTGGTGGTTGATGGTCTGGCTGGAAACAGTTTTGTAGAAAGGATGGAATATGAACACTCCTTCGACGACTTGTCCCAAGTGTGGCATAGCCAACCGCGCCGGGGCCAGATTTTGCACCAACTGCGGTGGGCCATTGGGACAGCCGGCGGCGGTGGGACAGCCGGCGGCACCGACCTTGCTGCTGCCTCAGGCCGCGCCGCCTACCAAACCCAAAAGCGGCTTTTTCGAGAGCCTGGTCAACGAGGTGAGCGACATGGTCAACGAGGTGAGCGACATGTTGGGGCTGGGCAAAGGCACCAAGCCGCTGCTGCCGCTCGACCTCAACGGCGGCCTGCTGCGCCCAGGCGAGACCTATACACGCACCGAGACGCTGCCCAAACGCCCCAACTGGTTTATCGCCCAAGACAGCCGGGGGCATCAAGTACTGGTCTGTCAAACCGGCGGCTGGTCGTGCGACACCAACAAAGCCGAGGCATTGGCGCGCGCGAGCCGCGAGCAGGCCGGTCTGCAACCTGTGCTGGATGTGGCGTGTGAGGCGTCTGGGCGAAACTATTTGATCATGGAATGTCCCAATTCAACGCCGGGCTTTTTGGCCGATCTGACCCAGCGCGTGCCGCCAGAGCAGGCGGCAGCTTGGGCCGCCGGCATCGCTCAGGCATTGAACGGCCTGCACAAGATGGGCCTGGTGCTGAACGACGATAAAAGTCAGGGTTTGAACAAGGTACTGGTGATAGAAGGGCAGGCGCGCCTGGCCGACCTGAGTACATGTGTCCCCTTGCCCGCCGACAGCGCGCAGGCACATCGCGCCGTGTTGGGCGACATTTTCTTTTTGGCGCGGCTGCTGTACGCCATCACCACCGGCGGCAACCTGCGCCAGGATTTGAACAGCCCCAAGGTGGACTCGCTGCCGCGCTCTTTGCAGGTGGCTATTGTGATGGGAGCACGAGGCAGCTATGTGTCGTTTGACGAAATGGTGGAGCATTTGAACGGACGCAATCTGCCGCCGCTGCGCTTGATTTCGGGCAAAGCCACCCACCCGGGCCGTGTGCGCGACCATAACGAAGACCAGTTTTTTGTATACGAAGTATCCAAAGGACGCAGCAATCAACCCTTGCCAGCCTTTTACATGGTCGCCGACGGCATGGGCGGTCACGAAACCGGCGAGGTGGCCAGCGAGACGATCAGTCGCTCCTTGCAAGACTGGCTGGATGAATACAGCAGCAGTCGCGCCGGGCGGGCCACCCAAAAGCTGGGCGAACTGCCCCAAGACGCCATCCGCTCAGCCATTCAAGAAGCCAATGCCGCCGTCTTTAAGCAGGCACGGGCGCGCCAAAGCAATATGGGCGCTACCGTCACGGCGGCTCTGGTGGTGGGCGGACAGGCCTATATCGCCAATGTCGGCGACAGCCGCACCTATTTGTTCCGCCGCGGCGAACTGAAACAGATTACCCAAGACCATTCGCTGGTATACAGCCTGGCCAAAAGCGGGCAAATCCGCTGGGAAGATATTTACACCCATCCACAACGCAACCAGATTTACCGCAGCCTGGGCGAAAAGGCCGAGATCGAAATAGATGTGTTTCAGGTTGAATTGCAGGCGCGCGACCAACTCATTTTGTGCTGCGACGGCCTGTGGGAAATGGTGCGCGACCCAGACATTCAAAGAGTGTTGGTCAACTCGCCCAACCCCCAGGATGCCTGCGAGCGGCTTGTAGACCTGGCCAATCACAACGGCGGCGAAGACAATATCACCATCGTCATTGTGCGAGTGATCTAGTAGGGGCAGGCCTTGCGCCTGTTTGTAGAACTGGAGGATGGAATGAGCGTTTATTGTCCAAACTGTGGCTGTGAAAACCGCGACGGAGCCAAATTTTGTCGTCAGTGTCGCGCCGCCCTGACCGGCAACCTCGTCCCGGACAGCCGCCCTTCATCGCAGCCGCTGCCCGGCGATGGGTACATCGGCAATGCCCCCATCGGCGAACAAAACATCCGTCCGGCGACGGCAGTCAACACCCCACCCCCCTGGTTCGGCGACAGCATGCCGGGAGCCACCGGCCTGCTGCCGGCCAATACCATCATCGCCAGCCGCTATGTGATCATGCGCAAAGTGGGCCAGGGCGGTATGGCTGCCGTGTACGAAGCGATGGATACCCGCTTGAACAGGCGAGTTGCCCTCAAGGAAATGAGCGACGCGGCCATCGCTGACCCGGCCGAGCGGGCGCAGGCGGTGGCGCAGTTTCATCAAGAGGCCGAATTATTAGGCCGGCTGGAGCATCCCAACCTGCCCAAGGTCAGCGATGTGTTTGATTTTGGCGGCAAACAATACCTGGTGATGGATTTTGTAGACGGTGAGACACTGCAAAAAATTCTGGATCGCACGCCCGGCCCACTGCCCGAAGCGCACGTGGCCACCTGGGCCGTGCAGCTCTGCGATGTGCTGAATTATTTGCACTCACAAAACCCGCCGATTATCTTTAGAGACCTCAAACCATCGAACATCATGATTGACCGGAGCGGGCAGGTCAAGTTGATTGACTTTGGCATCGCCCGCAGTTTCAAGCCGGGCAAGCGCAGCGATACGATGGCCTTGGGCACACCGGGCTATGCCGCCCCCGAACAGCACGGCAGCGGCCAGTCGGATGCGCGCACCGACATTTATGCCCTGGGCGTGACCCTGCATCACCTGCTAACCCGCCACGACCCCAATACCACGCCCTGGGGCCTGCCGCCGGTTCGCCAACTCAACCCGTCCATTTCGCCGGCCATGGTCAATGTCATCACCCGCGCCCTGGAGAGCAACCGTGAAAAACGATGGCAAAGCACTGGTGAGATCAGGCAGGCCATCACCGGGCAACTGGGCGTGCGCCCGCCCGTCTGGCCGCCTCAAGGCCAACCGGGCCCCCTCGTCACCGAGGGAACGCCGCTCAAACCGACTTCGCGTCCCACCACCCGCCTGGTGATGATGGTGGCGCAGTGGTCCACCCCTCAGATCGTGCTGACCCTGGCCGGCTTTTTGGTCGTTTTCTCGCTGGGCCTGTGGCTCTTGACCCCCGCCCTGGCCGCCTGGGGATGGCTGTGGAACGCTTTGCCGGGCTTTGTGGTCGTGCTGCCGCTGGCCTACTGCGCCACGCGCAAGTCTTGGGCAATGCACACAGCCTATGCGCTGACCGTTCTGGTCAGCACGGTGATCACCAACGTGCGCATGGGCTGGAGCTGGCAGGATTGGGCTCTGAGTCTGGTGCTGTTGGCTCTGCTGCTCAGCGGATTGATCGCCGAAGGAGCGGTGCGGCTGCTGCCGCGCATTCGCAAATTGGGCCGCGACGAAGAGTGGCCGCGCGAGCTGGCCTGGATCGCGGCGATGACGATGGTGATAGCCGTGCTGTTTGAGGTCATTTTCCGCAGCCTGACGATGCTGCTCAATCCGGTCACCTGGATCGGCGGGGCTGTGCTGGGAGCGCTGGGCTGGTTTGCCGGCGACCTGGTGTGGCAGTCCTTGCAGACGCGGCAGGGCGGGCCGGCGCGCCGCCGGGGAGATCGAAAAGGATGAGCATATATTGTCCCAACTGCGGCAGCGAAAATCAAGATGGTGCGCGCTTTTGTGTCCAGTGCGCAACGGCCTTGATCCAAACCGATCAGCCCTGCCCGGTCTGCAGCACGACCAACCCACCGCAGGCGCGCTTTTGCCTCCACTGCGCCGCTCCCTTGCGCGGCAGCACGCCGCCCGGCGGTCTGACCGGCCACCTGCCGCCGCAAACATTGCTGAGCGGACGGTATCAAATTGTGCGACGAATGGGGCGCGGCGGGATGGGTGCGGTCTATCAGGCCACCGATACGCGCATCATTGGCAAGCTGTGGGCGATCAAAGAGATGAGCGATGCGGCTCTAACCGACTCTCAAGAGCGACAGCAGGCGCGCGAGGCCTTTCGGCGTGAAGCCACCATATTGGCCCTGCTCGACCATCCCAATCTGCCCAAGGTCAGCGATTTTTTTGTCGAGGGCGACAAGCTGTACCTGGTGATGGAATTTATCGAGGGACAAACGCTACAAGAACGGCTGGACGACGCATCCGGTCCGCTGTCCGAAGCGCAGGTGTTGAACTGGGCGGCGCAATTGTGCGATGTGCTGGGCTATTTGCACAGCCGCACCCCGCCGATCATTTTTCGCGACCTCAAACCGGGCAATGTGATGGTAGACGCTGCCGGCCAGATCAAGCTGATTGATTTTGGCGTGGCGCGGCTGTTCAAGCCGGGTCAGGCGCGCGACACGGCCAACTTTGGCACAGTGGGCTATGCCCCGCCAGAGCAGTACGGCCAGGGGCAGACCGACGCCCGCTCGGATGTGTACGCGCTGGGTGTGCTGCTGCATCAGTTGCTCACCCGCTATGACCCGACCATGACGCCGTTCAACCTGCCGCCGGCGCGCAAGGTCAACCCGGCAGTGTCGGCGCAGGTCGAGCAGGCCATCATCCAGGCCACCCAGCCTGTGCCGGTCCACCGCTATCAAAATATGAGCGAGTTCAAGGCGGCCTTGCCCGGCCCGGTCGCCGAGACCGACTCGAAAAAGCGGCGCAAGACAGGCCCCACCGACGGCCGCCGTGGCCTGTTTCGACCGGCCGCCGCGCCCGCGCCCAAACCCACCGAGGTGCTGGCCGAGACACGGGCGGCCGAGATTCGGGCAACACAAGCGGCAATTCCTACCGCGCTGGTAACGCCGCCCGAACCGGCAAAACAAGAGGCTGAGCCGCCCGCCATCCAGACTGCCCGACCGGGCCGGGCGATCCGCCGGGTGTGGATATGGGTGGCGGTGGCCGTGCTGCTGCTGTTAGCCATCGCCGGCGGATGGCTGAGACTGCGCGCCGATCAAGAAAAGCGTTGGCAGTCTACCGTCCAGGCTATGCAGGCCACCACTCATGCTCGCCAGACGGCCATGTATATCAGCCAAAAGGCCACCCTATCCGCCGGGCAGACGGCCATCGCCGAAATGAGCGTCACGGCAACGCCTACGCCCGACCTGCAACTGCCCGGCTCGCTGGTCTTGACAGACAACATTTACGATAACTTTGGAAATTCTGCGTATAATAACAGCTATAATCAGGCTTTGTGGCAGATCAATCGGGCCAGCGCACTGGCGCAGATCGTCCAGCAAGACGGCAAATTGATGCTCGCCGACACCACCCCATCCACGCAGGATGGCGTGATCTTGGGCCTGGCTACCTGGCCGCAAGCCGGTTTTGCCTTTTTCGAGGCGCGCCTGATGCTGGAGCAACGCGGCAGTAGCGAGGGTGGCAGACGAATCGCGCTGGTGCTTTATTCGGCCAACCTGCCGGGCGGCTATACTGAATTTTTCTTGAACGAGAGCCAGATTCAGGTGATCAAGGGAAATGGCATAGTCATTGCCGAAACCGTCGCCAAACCGGTCACATGGTACACCCTGCGCATCGCGGCGGCCAACAAGGGACGGGTCCTGTCTTATTTTGTGGACGACAATTTGGTTGGCATCCAGAGCGTCACCCTGGGCGAAAATATTCGGCTCGAACCAGCCATCCAATTGTGGCACAATGCCAGAACCTCGGCCAAAGCATGGGTAGACGATGTACGCATCGCCCCATCATCGGATTGGTAGCGGCGCAGGGGCACGCCGCTACCATCTCAAGCTCAACCTTTGAGGAGCAGGAATGTCCAATTTTTGCAAATACTGCGGCGCCAAATTCAGTCGTCCCAATGCCGCCTTTTGTGCGGCTTGCGGGCGGGCAGTTCAAGCAGATTCATCGCTCCCTCCGGCATCCGCTTTCAACCAAACCCGCGTTCTAGGTGCGACAGCTCAACTGATCGTGCAAGAACCGGGCCAGATCGAGCGACCGGTTCTTTTATCTCGGCCGCTAATGATCGTCGGGCGCGACCCGGCCAGCGACATTGTGACACAAAATCCGGCCGTCTCGCGCCGACACGCCCAGATCGAACAGCGCGGCACAGAGCATTGGCTCACCGATTTGGGCAGCACCAACGGCACCTCGGTCAACGGATCCAAGATCGCAGCCAGCCACAAGCTGAGCAACGGCGATATGATCCGCATGGGCGATGCGCGCGGCAACTCGGTGGGATTCATCTATCAGGCTGCCGGCGCCGCCGACCAGCCGGTACAGACCATTCCGCTGGGGCGGCTCAACCTCCAACAGCAAGCAACGGTGACGATGGGGCGCGATCCGGCCTGCCAGATTCACTTGAACCACCCGTCTGTTTCGCGACAGCATGCCCGCCTGGAACAAACGCCTCAAGGCGCTGTGCTGCGCGATTTGAACAGCAGCAATGGCACGTTTGTCAATGGTCAACCAGTGCGCGGCGACTGCTCGCTACAAAATGGCGACGTAATCAAGATTGGCCCGTTCAAGCTGGTCTACGATCAGGCCGGCCTGACGCAGTACACGCCAGGCGGCAATTATCGGCTGGACGCGCTAAACCTGAAACGCGAGGTCAAGATCGGCGGCGGCCTGTCGCTGAAAAATCTGGGCAGGCCCCAAGCCCCCACGCGCAAACTGATCCTGCAAGATGTGTCGCTGTCTATCTATCCGCGCGAATTTGTGGCCCTGGTGGGCGGCAGCGGGGCGGGCAAAAGCACCTTGATGAAAGCCCTCAGCGGTTTTACCCCCGCCGATGGACAGGTGTTGATCAACGGCGATGACCTGTATGCCAATTTTGCCGCCTACCGCAGCATTTTGGGCTATGTGCCGCAAGACGATATCATTCACGGCCACCTCACGGTGAGCAGCGCGCTGACCTATGCGGCGCAACTCCGCCTGCCCGATGCCGACCCGGCCGAGGTGCAACGGCGCGTTCAAGAGGCCTTGTCTCAGGTTGAAATGGCCCAACACGCCGACAAGCAGGTCAATCAACTCAGCGGCGGGCAGCGCAAGCGGGTGAGCATTGCCGCAGAATTGCTGGCCAACCCTGGCCTGTTCTTTCTTGACGAGCCAACTTCGGGCCTGGACCCCGGCCTGGAGAAAAAGATGATGTACACCATGCGCCAGCTCGCCGACGCCGGTCGCACCATCGTGCTGGTGACACATGCCACCGCCAACATTGCCCAATGCACCCACGTGGCTTTTATGGCCGACGGCTATCTGGTCTTTTTTGGCCCACCGCAAGAAGCACTGGCCTTTTTCGATGCGACCGACTTTGCCGACATTTACGCCCGTTTAGGCCAGCCCATTGACCCGGTGCAGAATTCGCTGCCGCCGCGCTTACAGCCTCATTACCAGCAACTGAGTACGGCTATGCCCAACCCGTCTACAGCACAGGTATGGGCCGCCTGCTTTCAAGCCTCACCGCAATACCGGCAGTATGTCAGCGGGCGGCTGCAAATCAACCCGCCACCACCCGGCCCGGCTGCGCCGCCACAGCCAACAAAACGGCGCGGCTCGGCCATACAGCAGTTTGCCGTGCTGGCGCGGCGATATTTCGACCTGATCCGTCGCGACAAGATGAGCCTGTTTATCTTGCTGGCCGTCATGCCGCTGATCGGCCTGCTCTTGTTGATCATGGCCAAACCGCAAGACCTGGTGGGCAAGCCGCCCGATCAGATACGCGAACAAATCCAGCAAGAGATCGCCGATAAGCGGCTGGAACAAGACCCGACAAATGACGATGAAAAATTTCAAGCCTCCTATATCATGGTCGGTGCGGCGCAGCGACTGCTTTTTATGCTGTCCCTCTCGGCCAACCTGCTGGGCATTTTTGCCGCAGCGTACGAGATCATCAAAGAAGAGGCCATCTATGCCCGCGAACGCATGGTCAACTTGAAAATTGTGCCTTATTTGCTGTCCAAAATGGCCGTGCTGGCCCTGTTTGCCGCCATCCAATGCCTGCTGCTCTTGTTGGTAGTGCGTTTGCGGGTCGAATATCCAGCCAATGGGGTCATGCTGCCGGCAGCCATCGAGATGTATATCACCCTGTTCCTGGCCTCACTGGCCAACATTGCCGCCGGACTGCTGATCTCGGCGCTGGCACGCAGCCAAAACACGGTCATCTATGTGATTTTGATCGTGCTGTTTGTGCAGATTCTTTTTGCCGGAGCCATCTTTGACCTGCCCGACCTGGCCAAACCGATTTCCTATCTGACCACCTCGCGCTGGACGTTGGAGGCGCTGGGCGATACGGTGAACCTGCCGGAGCGCCGGGCCGCCAGTGTGAGTTGCGTCGAGTTTGAGAATGAACAGCTCCGGCGCGGCCTGAGCCAGGCCGAATCGCCTTGCATCAACGGGCAAATCAAGCAGACGCCCGATTTCAAGTTCAATGTCAGCTATGATTCCACCACCGCTCACCTGCTGACTCGTTGGGCCGTTCTGATGGCATTTGCCCTGGCCTTTGGCGGATTGACCTGGCTGGTGCAAAAGCGCAAAGACGTGGTCTAGATCACCCTTGGCTTTCCTGAAAAAAGTCGTTGCAGCTCAGGTGCCCGTCACTTTGGTGAATTTTTACGAAAATTCGACACTTCTAAAGCATAACCATATTCAGTCGAATTCAGGTGACGGGCACCTTGTTGAGTTTTTTCAGTGGAGTCACCCTTGTCCAGATAAAAAGGACTCTTATGTCATCTCAACCTCCACCGACATTACCGCTCGGTCACTCGCTGGATCGCGGACGCTATCAAATCGTCAAAAAGCTGGGCCAGGGCGGCTATGGCGCGGTCTATTTGGCCCAAGACACCCGCCTGGCCGGGCGGCAGGTGGCGATCAAGGAACTGGCCGACCCGACCTCCGAGTCACGGCAGCTTTTCCGGCGCGAGGCGCAACTGCTGGCCTCTTTGAATCACTCTGGCCTGGTCCACGTTTCAGACTTTTTCCCCGACGGGCGCAGCGAGTACCTGGTGATGGACTATATCGAGGGGCACGACCTGCTCGAGGTGATCATTGAGGCAGAGCGTACGCGCCGACCGTTGCCGGTGGGACAGGTGTTGATCTGGATGGCGCAGGTGTGCGAGGCGACAGCCTATTTGCACAGCCGACAGCCGGCGATCGTTCACCGCGACATCAAGCCGGCCAACATCCGCCTGAACGCCGAAGGACGGGCCATTTTGGTAGATTTTGGCATCGCCAAGATCGATCCACAAACCAAGACGCAGCGCATGGCCAGGGCTGTGTCGCAGGGCTTTTCGCCGCCAGAGCAGTACGCCGGCAGCACCGACACCCGCTCAGATGTCTATGCGCTAGGGGCAACGCTGTATTGTCTGCTGACCATGCGCCTGCCGCCGGACGGCTTTGACCGCATGACCAAAGAGTTGACTTTGACCCCGCCGCGCCAGATCAATTCGGCGGTAGCCCCGGCATTGAACGAAATCATCCTCAAGGCGATGGATTTGAACGCCCTGCACCGTTATCAAAACGCCGGCGAACTGGCCACCGCGCTCACGCCGCTGGTAGATGCAGCCCTGGCCGCACAGGCAACGCTGCCGCCGGTTGCGCCCGCGATCCCATCGCCCGCGATCCCATCGCCACAGCCCGGCCAACCGCCATCGCAGGTGCGCTGCCCGGTTTGCGGCAACATGTGCCGCGCTGGGGCGCGCTTCTGCTCGCGCTGCCGCAGCCCCCTGAGCAGCACCGACCGGCCCTGCCTGCAATGCGGGGCGATGAACCGCGCCACGGCACGCTTTTGCTCGCGCTGCCGCTCCCCACTGCCGCCTGCGCCGGGCACGCCACCGGATGCGCGCGCCCAAATCCGCCCACTGATGGCGCAGGGCGACGCCCATCTCCAGACCGGGCGGTTTGAGCTGGCGGCACAAGCCTATGAGCAGGCCATACGATTGGGCGCCGACGAGGCCGGGCTGTACCTCGGTTTGGGGCAATGCTATGCGCAGCTAGATCGCCCGCGCGAGGCCATCGCCTGCCTGGAGAGCGGCGCGCAAAAACACCCTCGCGATGCCGCCATCCACACACAGTTGGGCATGGTCTACCTGTCTACCGATCAACTCTCACAAGGCTTGCAAACGCTCGAACTGGCCTATCAACTGGCTCCCAACGATGATGATCTGGGCAGCCTGCTGGCCGACGTGGAATTTGCCGCCGGGCGATATTCCAAAGCCCTGCCCATTTTGGAGCGACTGGCCCGCGCCCATCCACAAGATGCACAGATCCAGGCGCGCCTGGCTATGTGCTATCTCCAGGCCAATCGGGTGAGCGAGGCCGAGCAGCTGATCAAAGAGCTTCAGCGGCAGAACCCCAATGCTGCCGAATCATCCTTTCTGATGGGGTTGATTCAGCGCAAAAAGGGCAACACGCGCCAGGCGTTCCAAGAGTGGCAAAAGGCAGTGCAACAAGACCCCAATCACGCCCTGGCACATTATTTTATCGGCGAGATTTATTTTGAGCAAAAGCGATGGGCCGATGCCATCCGCGCTTATCAGCATGCGGCTATGGCTAACCCGCGCGACGCCGACCCACATGCCAGTATGTGCCTGTGTTATCTGGCTCTGGGACAGTCCAACGAGGCCGCCGCCGCCTTGCAAAGAGCCTTGCAAATTGACCCCGACAATCCGCTGGCGCGGCGGATTGTGGCAGACCTGGACAAAGGATGAAAGGAGGTGAGCTTGTTTCGGTTCCATTCACAGGGCATCGTGTAGATGCCTTTTGGACTGCGATCAAGACAAGGAGAAATCATGAAAAACCGTTTGATGAAAATCAATCATCTTGTTCGTATTTTGAGCGTAATCTTGATGGTGCTGCTCGGCCTGGCCATGCAGCCAACAGTTCAAGCGGTGTCATCCCCCCAAGAGGTTGCGCCAGCGGCCACAGTGCTGAGCGAGTCCTTTTCTTCTGGCGCACAGCCGGCCGGCTGGTCGGTGCGCATCAACAATGGCAGCGTAGGTTGGCGGTTCAACAACCCGGCCGGCCGCTCCAACAACACTGGCGGGGGCGGCGGCATGGCCATCGCCGACAGTGACTGGGGTGGCTATTTTACCATGAACACCGAACTGCGCACACCGGCGATGAACCTCTCCTCGTACACCAACGTGCAGCTCCAGTTCAAGACCCACTATCGCGGCTATGGCAGCTCGGTGGGCGATGTAGACGTGAGCAACAACGGCGGCAGCAGTTGGACCAACGTGTGGCGACGCACGTCGGACTATGCCGGCACGGTCAACCTCAATCTCAGCTCACTGGCAGCCGGCCGCTCCAGTGTGATCGTCCGTTTCCACTATTACAACGCCTACTGGGCCTGGTGGTGGCAGGTGGATGATGTGGTGGTGGGCGCTTATGGCCTGCCCCCCGCGCCGACCAACCTGAGCGCAACCGCGGCCGGCTCGGATCGGATCAACCTGTCGTGGCGGGGCAACGGAGCCACCCAGTTCAAGATCGAGCGTTCGCTCACCGGCAGCAGCGGTTGGAGTCAGATTGCCGCCATCGTCAACGGCGCCACCACCTATTCCAACAGCGGCCTGAGCAGCAACACGCGCTATTACTATCGCGTGCGCGCCTATAACAGCTATGGCAACTCGGCCTACAGCAACACGGCCAACGCCCTCACCGGCGGCGGAGCCACCAGCATGCCGGTGGACATTACCGTATCGCTGTACCGCAACCCCAACAGCACCGACCGTGCCAAATATGAAACCGTCATGCGCTATTTCGCCGACGGCGTATACGAGGCCTCGAACGGGGCCAACAAGCTGCGCAAGATCACCTTTTATGTCAACGGGGCCAACAGCGACCGCTCGCATGTGGTGTGGATTCAAAACTGCTGGCCCAATGCTCACATTTCGGGCTATGCCAACCCGCAGGGCGGCCTACGCATCCAGATGTGCGATGTGTTCCAAAGCACCAATTTTCTGGCCAACGAGTGCGGCTATGAGGGTGGCGGTTACACCCTGGCCCACGAGTTTGGACATTATTTTTACTCGCTTTACGACGAATACAGGGGCAGCTCGAGTTCAAGCAGTTGGATCGGCACACCGCTTTCCGGCGACAATGCCGTGTCCAACTCGATCATGAACTCGCAGTGGAATGCCCGCCAAAACTGCGGCCTGTCCAGCCCTAGTTTCAACTGGCTCAACTTTTCTACTGCCATCAACAACCCTTCCAGCTATAACAATGCTCAACGTCGCTGCTATGGCGCCAGCGGGTGGGACACTCTGCGCCGGCCCGTTTCGCAAGACCCGCGCAATGGACAGCGTGCCAGCCTGCCGACGCGCCTCTATCACTCTGAACTGGTGACCGCAGCGCCGGGATCGGGCCAATCGCCCTCGCTCCAACTGCCCGGTCAGCGCACCCAGGCACGCAGTTCGTTGCAATTTGTGTGGAGCAGCGGCAGCGGCATGGCCGGCGTGGCAGATATGCCGGGCGACGCCGATGTAGGCGCACAGGTCGGCGAGCCGGGCGTCTATCGCCAACTGGTGCTGGATGCCTCGGCCGGCATGATTGCCAGCGACCAGTTGAACAATGCCAAACTGGCCCTGGGTCTGCTGGTAGACTGGCTGCCGCCGGAAGACACGTTGGGCATCGTCACCTATCACGACGCAGCCGAAATGGTGCTGCCGCTGACCCTGAACAATCCGGCCAACCGCCCGTTGATCAAGACCGCCATCCAGAACATCGTGCAAGGCGGCGAGGAGACCAACATCGGCGCGGCTTTGCAGATGGCACTGCAAGGGCTGACCGCTCCCACCATCCCCACCGACACCACGCGGGTGGTTTACCTGATCGGCCATCGCCAAAGCTCTGTGGGTGCCTATCCGCTGGACCTGATTTCCCAGTTTCAAGATGCGGGCATTCAGGTGTATACTTTTGGCTATGGCGGCGATGACGATCTGGCCGACATGTTGCACGAACTGGCCGCCCAAACCGGCGGCATGCACGCCTTTGTCGGCGGCGGGGCCGGCGGCGGCAGTGGGCTGACCTCGCTGTTCACGGCTTTGCAGAACGCCAATCAGGCCACCTCACCGCTAGTAGACGTGACCCTCAAGATGGGCATGACCAAACTGGTGGGCAGCGCGCCTTTTGGTGTGCCAATTGACGTAGACATTTCGTTGGACCGCTTGCAGGTGGCCGTGGCCTATCGCGGCAATCCGCTCTCTGTCACCATGCAACTGACCGATCCAGAAGGCACCATGTATCCCGTCCCGCTCTATCAAGACGCTCCCGGCATCGGTACACTGAACATTTTCAGCACCATAGCGCCGCTGACCGGCACATGGCTGCTGCAAGGCATGGCCACCGACCCGGCCAACCCCGGCATAGACCTGATCTATTGGGCCGGCAGCGCCAGCCGGGCCATCAGCGGCACCCTGGCCGCAGCAGTCGAGTCGGCGGGCGGCAGCGTGATCAATCTGCCTGCGCCCATCGTCTTGCGCGCCACGCTGCGGGCGGGCGTGCCGGTAGCCGGCGCCTTTGTCACCGCCACCGTCACCCTGCCCGATGGCAACCAGATGCCAGTGGTGTTTGCCGATGACGGCATCGCCCCCGACGCGGTAGCCCAAGACGGATTCTATGCTGCCCTGATCAACCCGCCGATGGTGGGCGAATATCACATCTCGGTACTGTTTGCCAACTATTATGGCACGGCCTTTTTCACCGAGTCGAGCGTGTCGCTGGCCATAGACCCCAACGACAACCTGCGCGACCCACAGACCTGGCCGGTAGGATTCAACTTTGAACGCTTTACCAACACCCAGGTACAGGTCAGGCCGGTGGGCAACGTGGTCTATTTGCCGCTGACGCTCAAGAACGCCAGCACACCTTGATTTTTATCAACCTCTGATAGACCTCCGAGGTTGTAAAACCTCGGAGGTCTGAGGAGCAGGCTGAGAAGCCATCTCACCACCAAGACACAAAGGACACCAGGTATTTCTAGCAGATCAAAAGCATCATAAACCTTTGTGTTCTCGGTGTCCTTTGTGGTAAAAATAGACTTTTTCAGCGGTTTTCTAGGGAGCGTGTTCATGTCTCGAATTTGTCCGCAATGCGGCGGCGAAAATCGTAGCACAGCACAATTTTGTTCATTTTGCCAGACACAACTCAGCACCCTGGGTCCTGGTACGATCTTGCAAAATCGCTACGAGATATTGGGTCTGCTGGGCAGCGGCGGCATGGGCGCAGTGTATCAGGCCATAGATCAGCGGTTGAATGTGCGGGTGGCGATCAAGGAAATGACCGCCCAGCCGGGCCTGGATCCGCGCACCCTCAATGAACTACTGAGCCAGTTTCAACAAGAAGCGCAGGTGCTGGCGCGGCTGAACCATCGCAACCTGGTGCGGGTGAGCGACTTTATCGTCGAGCGCAACAGTGCGTACCTGGTGATGGACCTGGTGCAGGGCGACAGCCTGGCTACTCTGATCGCGCGACATAGGCGATTGTCAGAGGTGCAGGTGCTTAACTGGGCCGACCAACTGCTGGACGCACTGGAATACTGCCACAGCCAGAACGTCATTCACCGCGATATCAAGCCCGAAAATGTGATCATTCGCCCGGATGGACAGGCCGTACTGATTGACTTTGGCCTGGTCAAACTGTGGGATGCCAACAATCCCCAGACGCGCACGGTGCTGGAAGGCATGGGCACGCCCGAATACACGCCGCCAGAGCAGTACAGCGGACATCTCGGTCACACCGATCCGCGCAGCGACCTGTATGGGCTAGGCGCCACCATGTACCACGCCCTCGGCGGGCAGGCGCCGATCACGGCCACGCACCGCATGGCCATGCCCGGCGAATTCAAACCGGTTCGGCTGATCAACCCGCAGATCAGCGCACAGATGGAATACGTGGTCTTGCGGGCCATGGAGCTGAGCATAGACGCACGATTTGCCAGCGCGTCCGAAATGCGGCGCGCTCTGCACGGCGAGGTGCCGTTGCCAACCCCACCGGTTTCGTCCTTTTCGCCTACAACGCCGCTGCCTCCTAACGGCACGCCATTTATGCCGCCACCTGTGCCACTGGTTCGTCCGGCCAAAAAGAGCGGCTGTGTGTGGGCGGCAGTCGCCGTGCTGGCTTTGGTGGGGTTGTTGGCCTGCGGATTGATCGCTGCGTCGTTTGCGGGCAATCTATTCAAAAACCCAACCCCATCGCCGACTTTTTCCATCCAAACACCTGCCCGCGTTCCGACATCGTCCGTCGCGCCGGGGTCACCTACTAACACGTCTGGGCCATCGGCCGGACAAACCAAAACGCCCAACACCACGCCGACCCTTGCACCTACCTCTACCTATATTCAAGGCACAGTGCTGTTTTACGCCCAGGTAGTTGACGGCCCGCTCAATGTGCGCAGCGGCCCCGGCACCGATCAGACCAGGATCGCTCAACTGGAGGATGGCGCATGTGTGCCGGTTTATGCCATCAACGCCGCCAACGACTGGCTGAATGTACGGCTGTCCAACGGACAAATGGGCTGGATCGCCCGCCAATACGTGCGCATAGATCCCTCGCCGCGCTGCGATACCGTTCAGCCTACGGCCACGCCCACCCGCCCCACCTACACCGTCAATGCCCATTTCCGCGCCGACAGCACGTCACTCAAATCGGGCGAATGCACCTACCTGCGCTGGGAGGTAGATGGTGTGCAGGCAGTTTATCTGGAGGGGGCAGGCCGCGCCGGGCACGACTCACAGCGCATTTGCCCGGCCAAAACGCAAACCTTTACCCTCAAGGTAGTGCTGAAAAATGGGCAGGCCGAACTGCACACACTGACCATCCAGGTGGGTGGCGGATTCGCCGCCACGCCGGCCAAAAACGGCCCGCTGAGCATCGAATACACTCAAACCAACATCTATTGCCCGTCCAGAGGCAGCTATGTGGTCGAATTTTACATCTCGGCGCAGGGCGGCGACGGACGGTATACCTATTACCGCGATATTGACCAGATCGGCGGGCCGATGAGCGGCGGCCTGAGCTATCAACTGACCTGGCAATCGTGCGGCGGCGCGCCCGGCACGTTCAAGGTCAAATCGGGCGATGGGCAAGAGGCCAGCAAGAATTTCTGGGTCAATCCACCGTCTTGCTGCACCAGGTAATCACGATCCGGCTTGGAGAACGGGCCCAGTAGACTTTGGATGAGGAAAAAAATGACTTTGGCGATAGGTCAGGTACTTGAAAATCGTTACCGTATCAAAAAATTGCTGGGACAGGGCGGCTTTGGCGCCGTCTACCTGGCCGAGGATCAGCGGCTCGGTGTCGAGGTAGCAGTCAAGGAAAGCTTTGACACCTCGCCCGATGCGCAGCGGCAATTTTACACCGAAGCCACTCTGCTGGCCCGGCTGTCGCACCCGCACCTGCCTCGCGTGACCGATCATTTTATCGAGGCCGATGGCGAACAGTATTTGGTAATGGACTATATCGCCGGCAGCGATTTAGGGCAGATGATTGAGCGAAATGGACCACTGCCGGTCAATAAAGCCGTACAGTGGGCGATCCAGGTGCTGAACGCACTGGATTATCTGCATCGGCAAACGCCGCCGATCATTCACCGCGACATCAAGCCGGCCAACATCCGCATCACGCCGGAAGACAAGGCCATTCTGGTAGACTTTGGCATCTCCAAGGCCGCCGATCCCTCGATGAAAACCACAGCCGGAGCGCGGGCGGTCTCGCCGGGCTTTTCGCCGCTGGAGCAGTATGGTCAGGCACGCACCGAAGCCCGCTCAGACCTGTATGCGCTGGGCGCAACGATGTATTTTGCCCTCACCGGGCAGGCCCCGCCCGACGCCATCGAGTTGGTTTCGGGCCACGCCACCCTGATCCCGCCGAGCCGCCGCAATCCGGGCATCTTGCCGCACGTCGAGCAGGTGATTTTGCGGGCCTTGCAGTCGTCTATGGAGAACCGTTTTGCCAGCGCCGCCGAAATGCGCCGCGCCCTGACCACGCCATCCGATCCGCTGCGCAATCAGCCCATCTCATCACCGGTGTTCAAGGCCGCATCGCAGCCGCAGCCACAACCGATACTATACCCGCAGATGGCCGCGCCGCCGCTGGCACAACCGATGGTGCAGCATCCTATCCACCCCATCGCCGCCGCCCTGCCCACCGATGTGGAACTGGCTGGATTTGGCACACGGCTGGCTGCTTTTCTGCTCGACGGCGTGATCACCGGCCTGATCAGCCTGCTGGCCTGCCTGCCGGTGATCCTGGTAGGTGCGCTGTTGGTAGATGCGCTGAGCTGGGAGCTGATCAACCTGGCCGAGCTTTTGCTCTGCGGCGGCATCAGCCTGGCCGTATCGGCTTTTTATCACATCCGCGCCTATGTCACCGGTGGACAGACCTGGGCCAAAAAGTGGCTGCACATCCGGGTGGTAGACGCCCGAGGACGACGCATCGGAGGTTGGCGGGCTTTTTGGCGGTGGGTGGGGCTGTTTCTCTTGCCCAATCTGGTAGGACAGTTCACCTTGGGACTGGGCTATTTGATTTACCTCGTGCCGTTGTTTGACCGGCAGCGGCGCGCCTTGCACGACATGTTTGGCGGCACGTTGGTGGTATGCGAGCCAGGGGCAGCATCCGCAAACAAAAGACGCCAGGCGACCGTGCTGGTGTGGAGCGTGATTGTTGGGGCAGCCATCCTGATGGCGTTATGCGGAGGGCTGATCCTCCTGGCATTGATTTCAGAAGGAGCTTTGTAGCGGCCTACGCTTTCAATGAGGCAAAGGAGAGAATATGCCCCTTTTCCCTGGTCAAACTCTCAACAACCGCTACCGCATAGACACCTTGCTGGGGCAAGGCGGTATGGGCGCCGTGTATCGCGCCTGGGATGAGCGGCTGGGTATCTGGGTGGCGATCAAGGAAATGACGCCGCAGCCCGGCCTGGACGCCCGCAAACTGGGACAGCTCCACCAACAGTTCTGGCAGGAAGCGGCGGTGCTGGCCCGTTTGAATCACCCCAACCTGGTGCGTGTCACCGACTTTTTTCAAGAGCAGAGCAGTGCGTATCTGGTGATGGATTTCATCCAGGGCGAGAGCCTGGCCGACATTGCCCGGCGCAGCGGCCCCTTGCCCGAAGTGCATGTGCTGGCCTGGGCCGGGCAGCTCTTGGATGCTCTGACCTACTGCCACAACCAGGGCGTGGTTCACCGCGACATTAAACCGCAAAATATTATCATTCGCGCCGATGGACAGGCTATGCTGGTGGATTTTGGGCTAGTCAAACTGCAAGACCCCAGCAACCCGCTAACGGCCACCATCTTGCGCGGCATCGGCACGCCGCAGTACGCCCCACCAGAGCAGTATGACCTGCCCCACGCCGGCCACACAGATGCTCGTTCGGACGTTTATGCTTTGGGAGCCACCCTCTACCATCTGCTCACCGGCCAATCGCCACCTTCAGCCACCGCACGTATGGCCGCACCAGACCAGTTCCCCCGCCTCCGTCAGTTGAACCGAAACATTTCGGCGCGCACCGAGGCCGTGATCCTCAAGGCGATGGAAGTGGCTCTGACGCGGCGGTTTCAAACGGCCCAAGAAATGCGCGCCGCACTGACAGCCGCACCATCCTCGCTGACAATGCCCCCAAACAGTGTGCTGTTGTGGGGAGCAATTGCTCTTTTTTTGCTCCTGGTTGCAGGAGCAAGCATCGGCGGGTGGCTCTGGAGGCGATCTCGGACTGCCGACACACCGACACTGGCAGCCGCACTGCCACCTGCAGCCACCCAGACACCCCAAATCTCAATGCCAACATGGACACTCCAGCCACCGACGCCCACCTCAACGCCACAACCACCAACGCCAACTCGAACGCCACAACCGCCAACGGTCACCCACACGCTCACGCCCACCTCGACACCCCAACCGCCAACACCGACTCGGACGCCCCAACCCCCCACGCCCACCCCAACGCCCATACCTTGCGCCGTGCCGATTGGTGAGCGATTCAAGGGCATCTGGAATGCGGCGCGAGAGCGGCTGGGCTGTCCCCTCAACGCCGCGCACACCGAGTATGGCGCGGCACAGAGGTTTCAAAAGGGTTATATGCTGTGGCGAGAAAACCAGGACCAGGTGTATGTACTTTACACCGGCGGGGCAGCGGCGGTGGAATATGACCAGTTTCGAGAAGGTATAGACCCGGAAAAGATGGGCTATACGCCGCCGCCGGGCCTGCAAGAACCCATTCGCGGCTTTGGCAAAATCTGGCGCGACCATCTGGGTGGCCCCTCGGCCAGCATTGGCTGGGCATTGGAGCACGAGTATGTGGCCCCCAACCTCACCGTACAAGACTTTGAAAAGGGCATAATCTTTTGGGAAGACCAGGTGGGCAACCGCCTTTTTTTATTCAGCGGACGATGGGAGCAGTGGTAGATGCAAGAACGAATCAATACAACGCTGGTTGATCGTTATTACATCATTGCCATCTTGGGCCAGGGCGGCATGGGTGCCGTTTATCTGGCCCAAGATATAAAAGACCAGGATCGCCTGGTGGCAATCAAGGTCATGTCGTCGCCCAATATGCTTTATGGTCGGCAACGATTCGAACGCGAAGCGCGCGCACTGGCACGGTTGAACCACCCTCACATCGTTCACTTTTACGAGCAGGTATCAGACCATGATCCGCCCTTTATGGTCATCGAGTACATCAAAGGCCAAGATTTGCGCAAAATGTTGGACAGCACACCCAACAGAGTGCTGCCGCTAGATCAGGCTATCCAAATTACCCGGCAGATCGGCCAGGCCTTGCATTTTGCTCATCAAAACGGCATCTATCATCGAGATGTTAAACCGAGCAACATTTTGGTGGGGATTGATGGCCAGGCCTATCTGGCCGATTTAGGCCTGGCCAAAATGGTAGACCGGATTACCACATCCAGCAGTTCGCAGCAAATTCAACCTGACCTCTACAAGGCGCCAGAGCAGGTGCTAGGCGAAAAGGTCGGTGCTTACACAGACATGTACTCATTGGGCGCATGCCTTTATGAAATGCTCACAGGTCAGCCTCCATTCAATTTCAAGGATATTAACGATCAAATAAAACGACTAGAAGAAAATCCTGTACCACCCAACCAGCTCAATCAAGATATTCCTCAAGGTGTCTCCTGGCTCATTCTCAAAACTTTGAACAGAAATCCCGCTGACCGGTATCATGATATGGCAGAGATGTTGAATGATCTGGACACGGTGATTCAAGAAGAACAAATAGAGCAAAAAATTGCCATGCAGCCTCAGGTTGTAATGCCCAGATGTCTCAAATTCGGACGCGGGTGGATTGCCGCCGGATTGCTTGTGCTATTGATGTTGATTGGCCTGACCAGGCTATTTTTATCCAACCGCGCGCCATCTGTCGCTTTTAATACGCCATCTGTCGAGCCATCTCTGTCATTTACCGCAACACCGCCTCCATCCCCATCGCCAACCATGACCTGGACACCTTTGCCGAGCCTTACACCAACGCCTACTCAAACACCAACATCCACACCGACCTGGACACCGACACTGATTCCGACGACCACACCCACACCTTTTGTGCGAGTGGCAGTAGAGGCGCTGACCATATACGCCGGGCCGGGTATGGTGTATGAGCCATGGGGAGAAATTCACCGCGGCGATATGCTGCCTGTGATCGGTCGCTCAGCTGATGGGATGTGGCTGCAAGTGAATTTTTTGGGGCGGGCAGCCTGGATTGATGCCTATCCATCGGCTGCCTATATCAACCTGGATACCTTGCCCGTAATTGAACCGCCCGCTACTCCCACCCCTGCCCCTACACCAACCGTGATCATTATCATGTCAACTCTGCCTGTAATACCGCGTTTGCAAAATGCTGGTTTTGAGAACATTCAACCCAACAACATCCCCGGCTGGCAGTGGTGGGCCAATCGAGATACCGACAATCTGGCAGTACCTGCGTTCAAACAAGCCGATGATCCGGCACGTATGATCAACGGGGCTACGCTGCAAATAGATGGTGTAGGTTTTACCAGATTCCAGGTTTACATTTTTCAGACGATCAATATCCCTCCAGCCACTCTGGTTCGTTTTCAAGCATCGGCAGGCGCATTTGCCGATCAAGGAGATATTCTTGTATCCATCGGAATTGATTCAGAAGGCAGAAACGATTGCAGCCTCGCGCTTTGGGGTAACTCAATCCAGATCAACCAATCCAATGGCATAGTTACACTCATTTCACCCCAAGTATCAGCCGGTCTGAAGGGTCGAATCACCGCGTGCCTGTCAGCACAAAGCCTCTATCCAGTACGCAGCAGCGCAGCCTTTTTTGACGACGCAGCACTAGTCATTGAATAATTATGACCGACTCGCCTGAAAGAACTCGTTCACTGCAAAGGACACCAAGACTGCCAGGTATCATTCAGTATCTTGGATTTTCCAAATCTAGCCAACTCTGCGTTCCTGGCATCTTGGCGATTCAAATGACCTTTTTTCAGTGAACTCGGATTGTTGGAGGAAAGCCGATTATGGATCTGATTGGGCAGGTTTGGAACGAACGATATGAAATTTTGGCCAAAATTGGTTCTGGAGGAATGGGTGATATTTATAGGGCGCACGATCGGCAACGCAGCTGCACTGTAGCGATCAAAGTCATAACCTCTATATATCAGGATCAAGACAGCTATTTGCTCAAGTTTCAACACGAGGCCCAAGCTATGGCGCAGCTTCAACATCCCAACATTGTCCGATTTTACGAGCTGGTAACCGACCATCATCCGCCATTTTTGGTGATGGACGATATCCCAGGATCAAGTTTGAACAAACTCCTTGAGCGAGGCCACTCACTGCCGCTGGATCGGGCAGCCCACATTTTCGATCAGGTATGTAAGGCACTGAGCTATGCTCACAAAGAAAGCATTTTGCATCGTGATATCAAACCAGGCAACATTTTGCTGGGTCAAGATGACAAAGCCTATCTGAGCGATTTTGGGCTGGCCTTACTCGCCGATCAAACCCGTACAACCACAGACTCATCGTCCAAATCAAACACTTCGGGTTCACCTCCCTATATGGCGCCAGAACTGTGGGAAAACCAGGAACCAGACAAGCGCACCGATATCTATGCATTGGGTGTGTGCCTTTACGAAATGCTTACGGGACACTTGCCCTTTGATCCGGATGAACCTCGATCGTGGGCATATCACCATAAATCCAAGCCACCCCAGCCGCCCACCAGGTATAATAGAAAAATTCCACGCAGAGTGGAACAGGTGATTTTGAAAGCATTGGCCAAGCAGCCAGATGACCGCTATGCCAGCATAGATGAAATGCACGATGCTCTGCACGATGCATGGCATAAATGGCCTGAATTCAGCTCATCGCAGGCTCGGCCTAACCATACCTGGCTGCTTGGGCTACTAGTCGCTGTCATCTCGGTAACAGGATTAGGTCTAAGCTGGTTTGTCTGGCAAAGTAAACCAACTGCCCAGACCAGCAAAATAGAGACCGGTTCACCTGATGTCAAGTCTGTGAACCTGGTGGCTGTATCGGAAAACGGCCACCAGATCAAGACCTGGACGCCCCTTGCTCCAACTGAGACGCCTCTACCCACAAACACTCATACACCTTCTCCACCCGTGCCAACATCCACATCCACAGCCACTCCATCGCCCACCTGGACACCGACACAAACCCCATCAACAACCCCGCTGCCCTACCTGGTGGTGCAAGAGCCAGAGTTGATCGTCTATGATGGCCCCAGTACAGCGTACAATGTGCGCGGCCAGGCTCGCAAAGGAGACCGACTGCCTGTCACAGGCAAACTGCTCGATGGCACATGGTGGCAGGTAGAATATTTGGGGTGGCCAGGGTGGGTAATGGCCCAATTCGTTGCCATCCACACCATCCATGACGCTGTGCCGGTGACCACGCCCCCCCCCACACCGGCCAATCGGCCCCCGGTCATTCAACTCATTCAGGTCTCTTCGGCTGTGGTAGAAGCCTGGCACGCTATCACTCTAACCTGCCAGGCTATTGATCCAGACCAAGACGTTATCTCGTACACCTGGCGGGTCAGCGACGGTGACTTGATCAGCCAGGACGGACAGGCCACCTATGGCGCGCCAGACCGATTGGGCTTACAAACCATCACTGTGCAGGTGCAAGACGAACATGGCGGTCAAGCCACAAGCCAGATACAGGTGCGCGTGATCGAAGCCTTGCCGTCGCCAGGCCAATCAGAGCCGATAGGCGATTTGAGCTATCCATGGCACCAACAGATCCGAGTTCGCCGCAAATTGGGCTGGGCAATCGGTTTGGCTGGCGTCACATTTGCCGCCCAAGAGTTGTTTGAACGTGGCTCAATCTTTTGGCGTCAAGACTTGAAATTGGGCTATGTGGTAACACAAGATGGGGCATGGCAAGCCTATCCGATCATAGACTGGCCGGAGGGACAGGACGAATACTCGTGTCCAAACGTGTCATCGCGCCAGACGCCGCCTACGCCCAAACGCGGCATTGGCAAGTTGTGGTGCGAAAAATTGGGCGGCCCCACATCGACAATTGGTTGGGCATTAGCCGAAGAACAGGGTTATGAGGCACATTGGCAAAATTTTGAGCATGGCCTGATTTGGCGAGGCCATGATGGATGGTTATATATTCTGTATCAAGATGGCACAATGGAGTCCTTTACGTACTAGTACGCTAACTTGCCGAAACAGTAAAATTTCAAATTTTCGACCATCAGGGAGACTATCTGTGAACAAAACAAGTCAATTCACCGTGATCATCGGGCTATGTCTTGGCATAGCCAGTCTGGTTAGTCTGGCAGGTTGCCGGCCCGCCGCTCCGACTATGCCACCGCTTTTGCCATCGCAGACTGCTTCAACCTGGTCTACGGCAACACCTTCCCCCATCCTCCCCCCCACTCTCACCGCCGAGCCGCCCACGCCCACCACCTGGCCCGACACGCCCACACCCAGCGCCACCCCCACACCGGCGCCGACATCCACGCAGGTGGTCCCGCTGACGGTGACACCGCCTCCAGAGACGGCCACCGCGTCTGTGCCGCCCACCCCGCTGCCGCTGATCTCGGTCAGCGAAGGGACAATCATCCTGAGCTGCTATGGCTGGGAAAATGCTCTGGTAGGAACATCGCCCGATGACCCGGTATACCCCTACCCGCGCCTGGATCACAGCCGTGTTGCGCCACCAGCGCCCCGCGTGTTCAAGACGGTGATCCTGGAAAACGAATACGTCCGCCTCACCTTTTTGCCCGAATTGGGCGGGCGGCTCTATCGCTGGCTCGACAAACCCAGCGGCCAGGAAATGTTTTACGTCAATCCGGTGATCAAGCCCACACAGTGGGGAGCACGCGGCTGGTGGCTGGCCACCGGCGGCATGGAATGGACTTTTCCGGTCGAGGAGCATGGCCTGATCGAATGGCGCACCTGGAGCTATACCATCGAACGCGGATCGGGCGAGATCGGAATCACCTGGAGCAACACCGACGACCGCACCGGCCTGGCCGTCCAGGTGACGGTGGCATTGACCAGGGGACGGTCGGCATTGACCATCCGCCCGCGCATCTCTAACCCCACCGACCGGGAACAGACATTCCAGTTTTGGATGAACGGCATGTTTGCCCTGTCGCCGCGCAATCGCCCCAACCCCGATCTGCGCTTTTGGCTGCCCACCGATACGGCCACGATCCATTCGACCGGCGATGGCGGACTGCCCGGCGCGGCCACCGAAATCAGTTGGCCCATCTATGGCGGGCGCGACCTGAGCCGCTATGGCAATTGGAACGGCTGGTTGGGCCTGTTTGCGCCCGGCATTTCTTTTATGGGCGCCACCGACCCCACATCGGGCATGGGGGTGGTGCGCGTGTTTCCCTCTGAAACAGCGCATGGGGCCAAAATTTTCGGCCCCGGCACACTCGGCTCAGACCTGTGGACCGATGACAACAGCGGCTATGTCGAGCTGTGGGGCGGGCTGACGCCCACCTTTTGGGACAATGCCTCGCTGGCGCCGGGCGGTGCGGTGGGCTGGCAAGAAACATGGTACAGCATCAATGGGTTGGGCGGACTGAGTGCAGCCAACGCCCAGGTCGCCCTCTGGTTGACCCGCAGAAATGGCACAGTGCGGGTGAGCGCGCTGACCATCCGTCCCATCAGCGGGCAGGTGGTTTTGCTGCTCGACGGACAACCGGTGGCCGATTGGCCGGCAGCGATGGCGCCGGGGCAGCCCTTTTCGGCAGATTATGCAGCCAACCCGATGGGCAGTTGGAGCGTGCAGGTTTTGGATGGACGTGGAGTGGTTTTGTTGAACAGCGACACAGGGGGAAAATAGGCGTGACTCTGTCACCCGGAACCGTATTGCAACGACGCTATCACATTGGCAAAATGATCAACCAGGGCGGCATGGGCATCGTGTATCGCGGCTATGACCAGACGCTCCAGATTTCAGTAGCGATCAAGGAAATGATCGCCCCGTCCGGCGTCAATCCCATCACTCTGGCCCAGCGGCGACAGCAATTCCAACTCGAAGCCAGCATCCTGGCCCGGCTACAGCACCCCAACCTGGTGCGCGTGACCAATTTCTTTGAAGAACAGGGCAACGCCTACCTGGTGATGGATTTTGTCGAGGGCGTCAGCCTGGAGCAGCGCGTTCAACAATCTGGCCCGCTCGCTCAAACCGAGGCGCGCCAGATTGCCGAACAAATTTTGAATGCCCTGGAGTTGTGCCATCAAAACAACATCCTGCACCGCGACATCAAACCGTCCAACATCCTCATTCGCCCAAACGGACAGGCCGTCCTGATTGATTTTGGCCTGGTCAAGGTGTGGAATCCCCAATCGCCGCCGACCCAACCGGTGATCAAGAACATGGGCACGCCCGAATATGCCCCGCCCGAACAGGCCGGCAGCGGTCAGGGCTATACCGACCGGCGCAGCGATTTGTACAGCCTGGGAGCCATGCTCTATTATGCCCTGACCGGCCAGACGCCGCCTCAGGTCAACAGCCGGCTGGCCCACCCGGCGCCGCTATCCGTTCGCGCTCACAATCCCCGCATCGGCGACCAATGGGAGCAGGTTGTTCGCCGGGCCACCGAGATGGACATTGCCAACCGCTTTGCCAATACCGCCGAGATGCGCGCCGCTTTGACGGCTACTCCGGCAGCCCCGACGCGGTTCTCGGTGGCGTCGCTGGGGCCGTGGTGGATGGCCGCCGGGCTGACCATCGCATTTATGGTGATCGCCGTCATGATCGTCACCCACCCACCCCGGCCGCGCCCTATGCCCACGCGGATGCCATCGCCCACGCTATCCCACACGCCGACTGTGGTGACAGTACTGGCAAACACGCCCGCGCCAACCCGCACCTATACATCCACCCGCACGCCGCCGCCGCCCACATCAACCTACATCCCATCGCCCACATCCACCCGCATGGCAACGCCCACCCGCACACGCACCCCTACGCCAACACCGCTCCCCGCGCCGATCTGGTCTGCTCTGGTGATCAAAGGCCCGCTCAATCTGCGCAGCGGCCCCGGCACAACCTACAACCAGATCGGCGAGGTGTACGAGTGCGACTGCCTGGCCGTCTACAGCTCGACCGGCGAGTGGCTGAACATCGCCGCGCCAGATAGCCGCTCTGCCTGGATAGCCGCCGAGTTTACGCGCACCGGGCTCAACTCTAGTTGCGAGGTATTGCACACAATAGCCGCCCACTTTAGAGCCGACCAGTACAGCCTGAACGCGGGCGGCTGCACTTTTTTGCGTTGGGATGTGGACGGCATCAAGGCAGTGTACCTGGATCGGACAGGGCGGGCCGGCCACGATTCGCAAGAGGTCTGCCCGGCCCAAACCCAAACCTTTACCCTCAAGGTAGTGCTGGCAAACAATCAGGTCGAGTGCAACCGGGTTACCATCCAGGTCTCCGGCCGGTAAAAAGCCAGGCCGGCGACTTGCCATCCCAGACAGAGACGTGGGCATCCCTCACCCCTCTTCAGAGTGACAAACCGCCTTTGCTACAACGAATGACCTCCTCGGAGGCTGCTGAAAAAGTCTATTTTTACCACAAAGAACACCAAGGTTTACGATATTTTTGAGTCGCTAAAAATGCTTTGCGCTCTTTGTGTCTTGGTGATGGGAAGGTTTTTCAGCATGCTTCTCGACGTTTTGACAAAAACCCCTGACAGGACTAGAATCGAACACCTGTTCTTGGGCGATTTCACAAAAAGGAGAAAAAAATGTCCAATATCACCGTCCGTCAGGTCTATGGCGACGAGATGGCCGAGATCATGTACCTGCTGACCTCGTATGCCTTTAACGCTTCCCCGCCGCTGCCCGACAAAGCCGAACGGCTGGAAATGTTCAAACAACGCGAAGGGTCGGTCTATTTTGCCGCATTTCAGGATGGGCAGGCGGTTTCCTGCACCGCTTTTGTACAAATGACCCAGCAGGTGCGCGGCAAGGTGATGCCGATGGGCGGCGTGTGGGGCGTGGCCGCTCATCCGGCCGCACGGCGACAGGGCTGCACCCGCCAGGCTTTGATCCGGCTGCTGCAAGCCATCCATGAAGAAAATCGTCCTGTCTCTTGCCTTTACCCTTTTCGCGAGTCATTTTACGAACGATTGGGCTATGTCACCTGGCCGCAGCCGCGCCAGGTCAAATTTTCGCCGGCCAACTTGCAGCCGTTGGTGAAAAAGAATCTGGGCGGCGAGATCGAGTGGATGTTGATCGGCGACGGCCTGGACGCTTACCGCGACTATGTCTACCGGATGCAACAGCGCACACACGGCATGTCGGTCTTTGATTATGCCAACAAGGCGCAGGTGCAAAAACGCAATAGTTCCTGGCTGGCCCTGGCTCGCGTGAACGGCAGCATCGCCGGGCTGCTCGTGTATGAACTCAAGGGCGACGAAATCACCCAATTTACCTTGCGCGCCAACCGATTTTACTATGATCACAGCCAGGCCAGATACCTGCTGTTGCAATGGATCGCCCAGCACATTGACCAGGCTCAAGAGGTTGAAATCTGGCTGCCGCCAGCCGAGCGGCCCGAAACCTGGCTGCCCGACCTGAAAATCACTTCCGGGCCGATCTTTCACGCTCCCATGTCGCGCATTGTCCATGTGGCCGGAATCCAAGGCATCCAGGCGGGGACTGGCCGCTTTACCGCCCGCATCAACGACCCGATATGTCCGTGGAATGAAGGGGTATGGGAATTTAGTGGAAATGACGGCATACTGGAGGTCAGGCGAGGAGATGTGGCCGACTGCGACCTGGAGATTCAGGGACTGACCGCCCTGGTCTATGGTCTTAACGACCCCGAAGATTTTATCTTTCGCGGCTGGGGCAGTCCGCCGCCGCAAACCTGCGCCGTGATGCGAGCCATGTTCCCGCCAACCCTGCCCTATATGCACGAATTCTTTTAGCTGGCCCTCTTCCCGCCTCTCTTGACGAGTGTGCGGGGAGAATGGCCTACTTTTTGGGCCGCTGCGCCAAAATGACGTAAAAGCGGCCATCCTCATACACAGTGCCAACCTGCCCAAAGCAGGCCTGCATCTGCGGCTGATAGCGGATAAACCGATTCGCCACCACATATAACCGGCCGCGCGGCGACAACACCTCGGCGGCATCGCGGATGAACTGATGCGCCACGCTGTAATCGGTTTCCCGCTCCTGGTGAAAGGGCGGGTTGGTGACCACCACATCAAATACGGTGTCTCGCACCGCGGCTGCGCCGTCGCTGAGGACAGCCTGCGCATGCACAATGCCGTTGAGAGCCAGGGTGCGCTGTGATGCTTCGACAGCGATCAGGCTGCTGTCTACCAGATAGACAGCAGCCGCTTTTTGGGCAGCCACCGCGCCGACAATGCCACAGCCGCAACCCAGGTCCAGCACCGTTTCGCCGCTGCGGATGTCCATCGCCCCGATCAAGGCACGCGTACCATCATCCAACCCATCTCGCGCAAAGACGCCCGGCCGCGCCGCACACCGCCAGGTCTGCCCACTCAGATTCACCTCGACCTCGCGCCACAATTCTTCCGCGTCGGGCGTGCTGGCCGCCTTTTGCTTGACATAAACGGCCACGCGACAGCCTTTTTTGTAGGCCAACACCTGGCCCGGACCTACCACCTGGTCTGCAAATTCGAGGAATGGCTTGATGCCGCTGCGGTTGTGTCCGGCCAGATACAGCCGCCCGCCCATCTTGAGCGCGGCGGCAGCCTGGACGATCAACTGCTGGGCCACCTCTTTGCCGCGCGGCAGATGAGCCGCCACCACATCAAACTCGATATGCCGCACCGCCGCTGTGCCATCGCTCAGATGCACCTGCGCATTGGTGAGGCCATTCAGCGCCAGCGTGCGCTGCGCCGCCTCGACGGCCACCACATTCTCGTCTACCAGGTCTACTCCAGCCTGAGGCGACGCCATCGCCGCCGCCGCCCCCACAATGCCGTATCCGCAGCCCAGGTCCAGCACCCGGTCGGTCGGTTGAACTTGCATCGCCTCGATCAACAGCGCCGTGGCCGTATCCAGCCCATCCCAACTGAAAATGCCCGGCTTGGTCGCCACCACCACCGACCGCCCCAGCACCGACAAAGGCATCTCCCGATAGCGCGGCTCGGAACAAGACTGTATGCTCATAGCCGTTCCTTGCCGGGCGGTTCACTCTTTAATACTGGGGTCAGCCCCTCGACCGCACGTTTGATGTGCAAATGCGCCACCCCCAAAGGCACGCGGCCACCAGGGGCCACAATCAATGAAACCTGATCATCCAGCGGCAGCACGTACAGGCTGTGCTCCTGCCCAACGCAAGACAGCAAATCAAAACGGCCATTCTGTTCATCCAGGTAAACGGCCAGCCGCCTGGACACCGCCAGATGCTCCCGCACCAACTGGGCCAGGAGCGTCTGCTGATCTGGAGAACCGGCGCCGATAAAGGCCACCCATTCACCCTGACAGATCAGCCCGGCCAGGCGAGCCGATGTTTCATCGGCCAGGTGTTGCAGCAAGGGCTGAATGGTCGAGAGACGGCCTTGCAGCCGCTCAACGCGGGTAGGCGGCGCGGTGACCACCGGACGTTCAAAAAATGACCGCACCTGTGCTTTGAGTTGATGAACAAAAAAGGGTTTGGGCAAGACGCCCTGAATGTCCAAAGCAGCCAGGTCTCGGCTCAATTCCTGACCAAACGGCGGCACCAACACAACCCGCAGATACGGGTCCTGGTCGCGCAATTGCGTCACCAGGTCCGAGGGGGACATGTCGGTCAGAGAAACATCCAGGATCAGCAGATGAAAGGCCTCCTGACGTTCGATGGCATCGTGCACCGCCTGCCAGGCCAAAGCGCCGCTGTGCACCGAGGACACCTGGTATCCAGGCAGCCGTTGCAGCCCCTGAGCGAGGATATGGGCAAAGCCGGGGTTACGATCCAGGATTAAAATACGGCGTGTCGGCACAACTGACTCCCCATGACGAACGGAATGGCCGTCCTTTTTTCAGCAGAGCCATTGTAGCGATTTTTAGGCAAAAAGTCAAAGAAAACAGCCGGACGGATCAATGAGCTCGTCCGGCTGTAAAATGGCCTGTTTGAGACATTTTCATTTCTGGCGCAGCCACATCACCACTGCAACCAGGCCCAGCAGCGTCAACCCCAACACAACTTGGGCGATCCGCCAGGGCAGACGAGACGGAGGAGACAGCGGAGGCGCGTCGGCCTCGCCGTAAGACATTCCGGTCGCCGCTTCCGGCTCAACAGTCGCATCGGGCGGTAAGATGGTGGGTGTGATCTGATCGGCCGCATCTGTCGCTGCATATTTCGACATGGGCGGGGTCGCCGTACATTGCAGCGTCAGCGTCGCTTGTGACGCCAGCGTCGCTTGTGACGCCAGCGTCGGTGACGGCGCGACTCGCAGCACCTCTTTCTCCATCTCCACCACAACCGTCTGATTAGCCTCCACAGTGGTCGCCGCCAGCAATGTGACCGGCTCGGCAGTCGGCTCAACCACACCGGGCGGAGTGACATCCTGACCGCCGGCCCGTTCCGCTTGAACCACTTTTTCTGCCGGCATCGTAGATTCTACTACAACCACAGTCACTTGCAGTTCGTCGGTCTGCTCCGATGCCACCATCCGCGCTGAGGCGGGCGCGTGAGCCGGTTGAGACATACCGGCGGTAAACACATCGCCCAACAGGGCGACCACAAACAGCAACGCCACCAGAGCGGTGGCCCATTGCGTGGCCCACAACGCGCGCCGTTGCGCCGGAGCAGGTCGGGACTCTACATCGGCCTGACGCACCACAAATGAGCGCGGCAACGCAACCATCGGCGTCTGGCGCAGCAGCGAGCGCGTCCAGCGCAGCGACTCGAACTCTTGTTGACAGGCCGGACATACTTGGAGATGGCTCAGCACGCGCTGCCGTTCGCCATCTGCAAGCTGATTATCCAGATACGCCGAGAGGAGTTCTTGAACGTGAGATTGTTTTGTCTTGTTGAACATTATCTTGAACAGGTTCATTTATTCTCATCTCTCCAACTCAGCCGCGCCGCAAGCCACTCAACCACCCACAGAGCCAGCCCTGCTGCTCCTCCGGCCTCACGATGTAGACGGTAGCGCGCCGGCAAAAGTTCCGCGTGCGATTGCAAAAAATCGCGCAGGCGGCCGCGCCCCCGGCTGAGCCGCGACTTGACCGTGCCTAGCGAAATGCGCAAAGAAGCAGCAATCTCGTCATAAGACATTTCCTGAATGTCGGCCAGCACCAACACTGTGCGTTGATCGGGCGGTAGAGTATCCAACCCGCGCTGGATCAACTGCCCCAACTCTTGCTGTTCAATATATTCGGGCGGCTGCGGCTCGCGCGTGTCCCGCAGACTGATCTCGATAGGATCATCGTCCAGCACCACCTCCATAGGCGAGGTCGGTCGCCGCTTTTTGGCACGTAGCTGATCATAGCAGGCGTTGGTGACGATGCGCAGCAGCCAGCCTTTGAAAGAGCCGCCGCGAAATTCGGCCATGTGCCGAAAAGCCGAAATAAAGGCATCTTGAGCGGCATCGGCGGCCCAGTCGCCATCGCCCAGGATGCGATAGGCCACGTTATAGACCATCGCCTGGTATTGAATGACCAGGTCGTTGAACGCATTCCGGTCGCCTTGCTGTGCTGCGGCGATCAATTTTGTTTCATCCATAAATGATCCCAACTTGACTAAATTCTCATTTCGGTTTATACTAGTACCTGATTAGCCGGAGTGGCGGAACTGGCAGACGCGCGCGACTCAAAATCGCGTGGGGGTGACCTCTTGTGGGTTCGATTCCCACCTCCGGCATCACCCATTATACCAGCATTTGGCAGAATTGGGAATTGACAAGGGGCTGGTCCCTGGTGTGAGTCACACTTTGTGGGTCACACACTCAAGGGATGCCCTTTTATTTTGCCTGTTTCAAGGACGGGCTATGCCTGGAAAACGCAGCGGTCAAATCTCTGTTCTCCTTTTCTTGTCCATCATCCTTGTGGGGTTGGCTGGCGGCGTAGGACTTGGATTGTGGATCGGTTGGGTCGCCGCGCCGGTCGAATATATTGACACCGATATGGCCTACCTTCACCCGACCTATCAGGATAACTTGATCTTGATGATCGGCGAGGCTTTTGCCCTCGACCACAACCTCGATGCGGCGCGCGCGCGCCTGGATTTGCTCATGTTGGACGACCCGGCCAATGCCATAGCCGACCGGGCCGAAAAGGCCATCGCGCAGCAACCCTCGGCGTCGCAAACTCTGGCTCTGACGCGCCTGGCTCTGGCCCTGGGCGCACAGCGCGACACGCTGACCCCCTATCGGGATATTCAGGAGCGTGTGCCATGATTCAGGCCCCCTCCACACCGCCCCCCAAACGACGACCGACAGCGATCTTGCTGCTGCTGACCGGCTTTTTGAGCCTGGCTCTGGGAGTAGGCGGCGGGCTGTGGGTGAGTTGGTGGCTGTGGCCGGTCGAGTATGTCAACGTCGGGCCAGCATCCCTGAGGCCAGAACATCGCCGCGAATATCTGATCTTGATCGCCATGTCGTTCGCATCCAATCACGATCTGGGCATGGCGCAGGCGAGATTGGCGACGCTGGGCGACCCGGCCGCATTAGGCAGTGAAGTGGTGACATTGGCCGAGCAATTTGCCACTGACGGCCAAAACCCCACTCAAATTCGGGCGCTGGCGGCGTTGGCCCTGTCGCTGGGCTATCGCCGGGCCGCCCTGGCCGCCTATCTGCCGGACGTAATCCCCACGGCCACGCGCACGCCCTGGCCCTCGCCGACGCCGACCATCACTCCCACCCCCACCGAGACGCCGACACCGACCTGGACGCCCATGCCCACAGCAACCGCAGCCGAGCCGCCAACGAAAACGCTGACCGTAGAGCCGGGTTCCACACCCACACGGCTGCCACCGCTGATACCGTCACCTACTCCCCAACCTACGGCCACATGGACGCCACGCCCCTCGCCCACACCGCGCCCCACCTGGACGCCGACCATCACTCCCACGCCGCGCCCACGCTTTCAGGTGATCGAACAGCGGCGCACCTGTGAACCGCCGGCCGGCCGGCTGAGAATCGAGGTGCGCGATGCGGCCGGTCGGCCTTTGCCCAACATCGAGTTGATCGTCCGGTGGAATGGCCTGGATGAACATTTGTTTACCGGCCTCAAGCCAGAGGTAAATGTGGGCTATGCCGATTTTGCCATGCAAGAAGGCCAGGTATACGAAGTAGTCTTGCTGCTGGAGAGTGACGCAGCTTTTGGCCTGCTCGCCGACATGTGCCAGGATGAAAAGCGGCTGGCGTCGTGGATCATTGTTTTTCAATCAACTCGATAGCTATGCTCGCAAATGTGCGCCTGATCGTCACCCGTCGTTTTAACCTGCTCCTGACCCTGATCTTGCTGCTGGGTTTTGGCCTGCGTTTGTACCGCCTGAGCGAGCAAAATATCTGGTGGGATGAAGGGCATGCAGTATGGGCGGCGCGACAAAGCCTGGCGCAAACCACCCGCATTACGGCCCAAGATGTTCACCCACCGCTGTATTTGTGGATGCTGCACGGCTGGCTGCGGCTGGTTGGGACGGGCGAACTGGCAGTGCGCTATTTGTCCCTGATCGGCGGCCTATTGACTGTGGCTCTGGTTGGTGTGTTGGCACGGCGACTGTTTGGGCGGCCGGCGGCATTGCTGGCATCATTGCTGACGGCGACGGCGCGATTTCATATCTGGTGGTCACAAGAAGCGCGCATGTATGTGTGGGCGGCCTTTTTTGCCCTGCTGTCGGTCTATTTGTTCAGCCGGCTGCGCCACAACCGAAACAGCGGATGGAGCCGCTATATCCTGTCGAGCGCAGCGGCATTGTACACCCTGTACCTGGCCGGCCTGACCCTGATCCTGGAAAACCTGTTTATGGCCTGCACCCTGTGGCGTCAGCCGGAGCGACGCCGCCTGGCGTTTCGATGGGTTTTATCTCAACTGGGCATTGCCGCCCTGTACGCCCCCTGGCTGATCTGGGGCATGTCGCGCACCCGCACCGATGTGGCACGGTCGGCGTTCCCATTCCACATCATCTGGCAGTTGTACGGCACGGTGCTGATCAGCGGCGTTTCCACCGACCTGCATCGTTATGTCTGGCTGACGGCAGCATTTGCCCTGCTAATCCTGGTCGGCCTGATCGAGATGATTCGCGACCGCACTCAGCCGCAGCGATATGGGTTTGTATCCTGGGAGATTGCCTTGTTGTTGGGTCTGCCATTGGTGCTGCCGCCGCTGGTGGTTTATGCCCTGTCTATCCCGCGCGGATTTTTTTACTCGCCCAAGCCCGAAGCGCGCTATCTGTTACTTTTTGCACCGCTCTTTTACATTCTATTAGCCGGGCTGATTGTGCAACTGACACAGCGGCACGGGTGGCGACGAGTCGTCGGCCTGGGTATGACCGCTCTGACATTAATCACCTGGGCCGTTGCCCTGCCGATACATTACAGCGAGCGATATTTGCGCGATGACTATCAAACGGCTATGCGCACTCTGGCCGCTTATGGGCAACCCGACGATGCGGTGCTATTGGTGTCGGGCGATCGTTATCCGGTGTTTTTGTATCACTACAATCGCCAGTTTCCCAATGACGACGGCCCAACGGTATACCTGATGCCGCGCCGACAATCCTTGTTCACCGCCGACAATGTGGAGGACGAATTGCGTCCGCTGCACGAACAGCACGGCCGGCTATGGCTGGCCGCTTTTGAACGGTCATTGCAAGACCCGCAAAATCTAGTCGAAAGCTGGCTGGCCGCCAACCGCCAGGCCACGCTGCGCGTCTGGCAAGGATACAACAGCCTGACCCTGTACACTGCTCAAGAGATTGTGCCGACAGTCCGCCCTGATTTCCGGCCGCAATATGCTGTGGATCACTCATTTGCCAACGGCGACCTGATCGGCTATGATCAGGTCACAGACGAGTTTCGGCCGGGCGATGTGATGCAGACAAGCCTGTACATCCGTTCGGCCGGAGGAGACTGGACGGCGCGCTGGCTGGATGCGCAAGGCGAGGTGATAGACGAGCAGCGACTGCTTTTGTCGCTACTCGATACGGCAGCCATGCGGCGGGTGCTGGCGCCGCTGGCGGTTTACACCTACACACCACCGGGCCGCTGCCGGCTGCAAGTGTGCCAGAGCGACGGCCAGAACTGTGTCACCCTGCCTGCCGGTCAGATCACCCACAGCCGCAACCTGCCCGCCGGCCGGCCAGACGTATCGCATCGGGTAAAGATGGGCAACGGCATCGTGCTGTTCCTGGGCTATACGGCGCGGCCGCGAACGACAGTGCGAGCCGGGCAGTCATTGACTCTTGAACTGCACTGGCAGGGGCAGCAATGGCTTGAGCAGGACTATACTGTGTTTGCCCACCTGCTGGGGCCATACAACCCGGCCACCGGCGGGCCGTTGTGGGCGCAGGATGATGGCCAACCGCTGCGTGAGGGACATCCCACCACACGCTGGCGGCCCGGCGAGGTAGTGATAGACACACGGGTATTGGACGTTCTGCCGCAGACGCCGCCGGGTGTTTATCAGATCGAGATCGGCTTGTACGACGCGCTGACCGGCGAGCGCATGTCGGTAAGCGGCGATGAGGCCAACCGCATTTTGCTGGCCGATGTTCGCGTGCAAGAATAGGTGTTTTCCAACTTTATTTTTCTAGGAGGTCAATATGCCACTGGTCACAACCAAAGAAATGCTTCAAGCTGCATTGGAAGGACATTTTGCCGTCGGGGCGTTTAACGCCAACAATATGGAGATGGTGCAAGCCATTGTCGAAGCGGCTACCGAAGAGCGGGCTCCGGTGATTTTGCAGGTCAGTCAGGGAGCCATCCGTTATGCCGGCATGCCCTTTGCCGCCGGTCTGGTCAAAATTGCCGCCGCACACACCGATGTGCCGGTCGCCCTGCACCTGGATCATGGCACCGATTTTGATCAGAACGTGCTGTGCCTGCGCGAAGGATTTACCTCGCTGATGTTCGACGGCTCTAGCCTGCCGCTGGCCGAGAACATTCGCATCACCAAGATGGTGTGCGACATTGCGCACATTTGCGGCATCCCGGTCGAGGCCGAGTTGGGCAAGGTGCTTAAACGCGGGGCCACCCCCGAAGAGATCGAAGACGCCATGGCCAAGCCCACCGAAGCGCAGCGATTCATCGCCGAAACCGGCGCCGACTCGCTGGCCATTGCCATCGGCTCGGTGCATGCGCTGCTATCGCAGGCCGCCGGCCTGGACATTGAGCGGCTCCAAGGCATCCATGCGGCCATCCCCACTGTGCCATTGGTGCTGCACGGCTCGTCGGGCGTCCGCGAGGAAAGCATCGTCGAGGCCATCGAGAACGGCATCGCCAAAGTCAATGTGGCAACGTATTTGTCGCAGGCGTTTACCTATGCGGTTTTTGATCACCTCAAGGCCCATTCGGACGATGAGGACCCGCGCAAGCACCTCTCGGCCGGCCGTGAAGCGGCCAAAGAGCGCGTGCGCGAGAAAATTCGCCTGTTCAAGAGCAACAACACCATCTCGCGCGGCGGCAGTTTCCGCAGCCCAACAACCACGCACCGATCTGCCGAACTGGGCGAGCCGGAATAAACCGGAGCAAAGTAAACCGGCACGCTCTTGCCGGAACCCCAGATCACCAGTCCAATCTGCCAGGCCGCGGCCTGGCAGATTTGGTTTATGGCCTGATTGTGCTTTTCAAGTGGCTGTGGTAAAATCCTCGTTTCGGGAGGATGTATATGTTTTCGACGCTGCTGGGAACGGTGATCGTCTTGTGGCTGGGTGCACTGGTCTTTTATATCGCAGACCGCTTGCTCAAGCCGCAGGATCATGGCATCGCTGAAACAGTGGTGCTGGCTCTGGGCCTGATTTTCTTTCTCGGTATGCATGGGACCATCGGACAGCCCATTCTTTTGGGGGCATTTGGGGGTGAGCAGGCCGGCCTGGTGTCTGTATCTGCCCTGCTGGCCGACCCGGCGGCCTGGTGGCTGACCCTGATCTTGCTGTTGAGCGCATTGGCGACATCGTTGGCTGGGCTGGGCCGGCCGCCCGCCGGTCGGGCCGGGCGGCTGGCTGCGCTGGGTGCAGCGGTAATGCTGCTGATGTCCGGCGACTGGAGCATGCTGGCTCTGAGCTGGGTGCTGGCCGACCTGTGTCTGATACTGGCCTGGAAACGTGATGATCAGCCAGGCGAGAATTGGCCGCGCGCCGGGTTGCTCAGCCTGGCCGGCGCCGTTTTGTTGGGTGTGGGGCTGACATTGTGGCAACAGGGAGGCAGCCCGATTCCCCTCGATCCCTCGCGAGCGACATCTGCGCCGCCGGGCGACCCTGCCCAGGCGGCCCCCTGGCTGATCGCGGCGGCCTGGTTGCGGCTGATGCCGTTTCCCTTGCAAAGCTGGCTGCCGTCGGCCGGGTCCGCCGACCAGACTCACCCACTGACCCGACTGCTGGCCTGGCTGGTCCCTCTGGTTGGCGGAGTGAACGTGTGGCTGCGGCTGGCCCGGTGGGATCTGCTGGCGTTGTATGGCGGTTGGCTGACCATCCTGGTGATTATCGGTGGAATTGGTGCCTTGACCGCGGCCTGCAAAGCCTGGGCCGCCCCCGACCCGCAACGGTTGGTCAAGGCAGCCTGCCAGTGGGGCGGAACACTGATCCTGGCCACTGCCAGTCTGCCCATGTCGGCAGAATGGCTCCTGGCCGCCGGCATCCACATTGCCGCCAGTCTGACCGCGCTGTCGCTGGCCTGGCCGTGCAGCTATCGGTTCGAGATGGCCGATTTTCGCTCGTACTGGCGGGTGATCCCTGTGGCCTTGCCGGTTTTGTCCCTGGCAGGCCTGCCCCTGACGCTGGGTTTTGCGGTGCGGGCTGCGTTTTATGTGGCCACATTTCAGGCTCAAAACTGGCTGCTGCTCTTGCTGTGGATGGTGGCCGAATCATCAATTCTGGGCGCGTTGCTACGCCTCGTCCTGGACCTGGAGATCGAGCCAGGCGTCAGGGCGGCCATCCCCTCAGGCCAGAATGAGCCTGCCCCGGCAACACCAAATCAAAGCCTCGCCGGCTGGCTGCGGCAGACAGTGTGGCCGTTCCTGCGGCGAGTTGACTGGTCGCTAGAGATTTTGTGGGCCGGCGGCGCTGTCTTGTCCCTGATCCTGGTCCTCCTGGGCCTGTTTGGCGGCCTGTTGCGGGTTGAACAGCCGCTGCCTGGTTTGGGACGCCTCCTGTCGCTGCCCACGCTGCCCGTCTGGGCGGCTTTGCTGCTGCCGGTGGTGGGGGCCGCCGTGTTATACCGCCGCCAGACGGCGATCTTGATGTGGGCCGAAGCCTGGTGGCCGCTGATACAGCGCATTGTCGAACTAGATTGGGCTTATCGGCTCGTAGAAAAAGGACTGCGGCAGGTCAACACCTGGATGTGGGGAATCAATCAGGTCGTCCAAGGAGCCGGCTATATGGCCTGGGCAATGCTGATCTGCTTGATCGTCTTGCTACTCATAAGAACACGATAATCTGGCAAATAAGGCTATGTCTTTGAACGATTTGCTCTCTCAATTGACCCAGTTATCCGGCATCCCGGCAGTCATCGGATTAGTGATCACCGCCTCGATCATTGCCATCGTGCGAGACTGGCGATTTGGCCTGTGGGCCTTGTTGGCGCAGTACATCTTGCTGGGACTGTTGCACTTGCGCATGCTGCCGCCCGAACTGGCTCTGATCAAAACCCTGGTGGGGCTGCTGATCTGCCCCATGATCTATTGGTCGGCGCGGTGGGTAGAAAGCGAGCGGGCGCACAAGGCCCAGGTTGAACGACAGCGCATCGAACAGGAAAAGGGCAAGGTGCCGCTTCCACCGCTGCCCTGGCCGATGCGCCCGACCAACTGGCCCTTTCGGCTGCTGGCTATTTTACTGCTAGGGATGGCCCTATACAGCATTTCTAGCAGCCTGCCCCTGCCGCTGATCGCCCCGGACATTGCCCCGGCCTGCATCTGGTTGGGACTGGTGGGGCTGCTCATTTTGGTGCTGACCTGGACACCGCTGACGGCCGGTATGGGCTTGTTGACGCTGATGGGTGGTTTTGATCTGTTTTTTGACACCATGTCGCCGGGGCTGATGGGAGTGGGCGTTTTGGCCGCGATCAATTTGTTGATGGGGCTGGGGATCGCCTATTTGATCATAGTAGATGCCCTGACCGGAGATGTGCTATGAACGCCGGGCCGCTGGAATGGCCGGGCGTGGTGTTCTTTTTTGGCGCAGCGATGGCCTGCGCCGGCCTGGCTTATCTATTTCACCGCTGGCGTTGGATCAGTGGAACCATTGTCGCCGCGGGGTGTCTGTGGCTGGGCTGGCTGGGCGCGCGCCTGTTGAGCCAGGAGCCGCTCTTGTGGGGTGAACGGGTACTGCTGTTGAATCGCTCGTTCAATCTTTTGGGACGAACATGGTCCCTGGATGCGCCCAACACGGCCGCGCTGACTCTGATGTTCATCTTGACCGGCTTGATCTTTATCCTGGCCTTGCCGGCCGATCAGGGCAGCTTTTTCTATCCATTTGGCATGGCCGTTCTTGGCCTGCTGTGTCTGTCCCTCACGGCACAACAAAACATTTACCGGCTCTTGTTTCTGTGGATGGCCGCCAACCTGTCTGTCCTTGTGCTGGCCGGCGGCCGCCCCGGCATGGCGATTGGCGGGCTGCGCATCCTCGTCTTTACGGCTCTGGCCATGATCCCGCTGCTGATTTTGCCCTACTACCTGGACCAAGACGCGTCCGAGGTCACTCTAGCCATCTCTTTTTTGAGTATGATCGGACTGGGCATCTTGATGATGGGACCGCCCTTTCACAGCCAACTGGTGACGGTGGCAGCTGCCGCCGCGCCGATGGCTCTGCCATGGCTGTTGACGGCCTGCTCGCCGGTCTCGCTATTGATCTTGTTTCACCTGATCGAGGCCTATCCGGTGCTGCTGGAAAACACTCTGATGTTTGACCTCTTGCGCTGGATGGGGCTGCTGGCAGCGGTGATCGGCGGCAGTGCGGCGATTGGACAGCGCCGATGGGGCGACCTGATGGGGTATGCCGCTCTGGCCGATTGGGGCGCCGGGCTGGTCGCGTTGGGACAAGGCACGGCGCAGGGCGCAAACTGGGCAGCGCACATGCTCTTGTGGCGTTCTTTCAGCATGCTCCTGGTCGGCGCCAGCCTGACGGTGGTTTTTCAAGAGACACAGAAACAAGATGAGCCAGATCGCTGTCGGGGGCTGTTTTACCGCCGCCCCTTGCATATCACCCTGTTGATGCTGGGGCTGCTGTCGCTGGCCGGCTTTCCACTTTTGCCGGGCGCCGCTGGCCGCTGGCCGTTGATCGGCGAACTGCTGCAAACCGACCCGACATCGGCCTGGGTGCTGATCCTCTCTGGGATTGGCGTCAGCCTGGGCGCGCTGATAGGGCTGGCTGCCTGCCTGGTCGTGCCACCTCAGTCGGATTCCATCACTCCGACAGTCGGCCCAAGCAGGGCGCGTGTGCTGCAAGATGTGATTGTGTTGATTTGGGGGCTGCTCACGTTGGGAATTATGGCCGTTCTGTTTTTGTACCCTCGGCTATGGCTCAATCTTGTAGAGCAAATGCTGGCTGGATTTACATTTCTGAGCCAGTAGCAAAAACGGCTTGAGCAAGTTTGCTCAAGCCGTTTTTTTTAGAGCATCTCGATCTCAATGTCGAGCAGTTGGACATCGGGCCGATTGCGCTCTATCCACTCGATAACACGAGTCAACAGACCATGCGCATACGCGGCATCGTTCGAGACGGCCGCCAGGCCCAACAGAGCCGTCTGCCAGACATCGTGAAAATCCACCTCGGCGATGCTGACATTGAACTCATTGTGGACGCGACTGGTGATACTTTTAATAATGCTGCGCTTGTCTTTGAGCGAGAACGAGGTGGGAAGATACAACTTGATTTTACACACCCCGATGACCATCAATCCTCGTCCAAACCGGCCAGGGCACGCCATTCGCCGTGCAGCCCTTCTTCGCTCACTCCGTAATAGATGCGGATGCGCCCATCCGGGCGGCGCTGCACCAGGTCGTAGCGCTGCTGACCGCTCTGCTTGTAGGCCTGCACCAGGCCGATTTCACCCTGCCATTGAATTTCGCGATGGCCTGTATTTTGCGATTCGGTGATGGCATAACGCCACAGACGCCGCGAGGAGGCCAGGGTGACATTTTGTACCCGGTTGCCCTGTCGCAGATCGCTCATAGTGTAATATCGTTTTCCCTTGTGTTCGACCGCTTCGAGAATTTCCACGCCGGTACGCGGAGGCTGGATGGCCTGCGAATCGGTGACCTGCACCGTCACCGGCGTGATCGTCTGCCCGGCCAGCGTGCGCTTGACCAGTTCGACAATTTCATCGCGCACGGCCAGATCAGTCTCGGCCTCATCGCGCACGTAAATCTTGTTGCCGTCAATGGCATAAGGCGGTTTGTCGCCGCGCGGCACCTGGATGCGGATGATGGGTTTTCCTTCGCTCTCTTGCACATCAATAGGCAGGTCGAGCGGCGGAGTGATCTTGGTTTCTATGTCGTGCTTGATCAGGCGGATCACCTGCTCGGCATCGCTCACGCCGACCGGTGGATTTTTGGGGTTGGGGCCAGCACCGATATAGACCGCGCCGCCGTTCGTATTGGCAAAAGCCACAATGTCGGCCAGGATCGCGTACAGGCGTCCGCCGCGTCGGGTCGCACTCTCGTGAAAAGCCTGGACGATGGTATTGCCGGTCTGCCGGGCCTGAGCAATCGTATCAAAAGGCGGCGCCGTGATCGGTTGTGCCGGGCGGGTAACGGTAAAATCGCTGCCGGTCAGGGCAGCGCGGAGCTGTTCAAACGAGGTCTCTTTGAGGCGAATTTCGGTGACGCGCTCACCTACGCCCAGCCGCTCTGGATGATCGGGGTCGGTAATCAGGCGATGGGCATCGGTGCCCTGGATGCAATGCATCCGGCGCGGATATTCGGGCTTGGAACCATTGTAAAAGTAGGCGGTCGAGCGGCGGCCCGCCTTTTCCAGGTCGGTCACTTCGAGGGCGTGCAGATGCAGGTCCTGAGTCCAGGCGATGCGCGTCTGCCCGCCAAAGCTCAGCCCTTGCATAGCCACACCGTGTGCGGTGTTGGCATGGGCGGCAATGACCAACCCACCGGCCTCATCAATCAGCCGATAAGCGGTCAATACGTCGGTGGTGGCACCCACATCGGTGGCGCCTTGATCCAGCTTGTTGGCCGGCACCTTGAGCTGCAACAAGAGATGTTCAAGAGTGCGCACCGAAGTATCGGGCGGGAAAATCCCCAAAATGTGAAAGCCAAATGTGGCCGTAAACTCGATGCCGGGCAGCAACAAAATCTCGTCGAGCAGGCGACGATACTCGTTCAACTGTTCCTTTTCGTCATCGCGCAGCCGATTGAGACTTTCCAGCAGCTCTAGATTTTTGATCTGTTCCTGGATGGCGCGATAACCGGCGACCGTGTTATGGTCGGTAATTGCTTGAATATCTATTTCTTTTTCTGATGCCTGGCGTAAAATATCCAGGTAACTGGCTTGAGGCTGTTCATAATCGGCCGAGGCCGGCGTATGCAAATGTAGATCCATACGCAGCCATCTTGTTTTGTTTTTTCTTTTAGACAATCGAATTCCTCTCTTGGGATCGGTCTGATAGATCGATAGATCAATCTACAGATCAATATCAGGATGCCCTGATCGAGAGGCCGGCGAAAAGAAATGAAATCACGCAGACTTGCTGTACCAGAGCGTTTCTGGTACAAACCAGGTCTGAATAAAGAGAGCGATTTTTACGCTCTCAAATCGTCGTGCAGCAGGCGGCTGTCCAATCAAGTCGGATGAATGGCTCGTTCATAACGACGCCGCATTTCCGACCTATTCAAGAGTCCACTGAAAAGCATTTTACCACCGAGACACAGAATTCGCAGAGGGTATAGAGCCTTAAAATTTCGCTGACTCGTGTCAATCCTCATCATTCTCCGCGTTCTCGGCGCCTCTGTAGTGAAAATGGATGCTCGCCATACCACCGACCGGGAATCAAAGCCTTTTCTGCCTGTGTGACCTCCGAATCGGTCTCTCCTGAAAGGCAAATTTGAATTAGGGTACCTGGCTCTCACCCGCGCTCGAGTTGAGCAAGGCGGTTTCAAAAACCTGTTCGATGCGATCCACCAGGACAAAGCGAGTTTTTTCGCGCACCTCGTCGGGCAGATCGTCCAGGTCTGGCTGATTGCGTTTGGGCAAAATCACGGTGTCAATGCCGGCGCGGGCGGCGGCCAACACCTTTTGTTTGATTCCCCCCACCGGCAACACCTGGCCGCGCAGGGTAATCTCGCCGGTCATCGCCAGCCGGTCGGCGATAGAGCGGCCGGTCAACAACGAGGCCAGCGCGGTGGCAATGGTGATCCCGGCCGAGGGACCATCTTTTGGCACGGCGCCGGCCGGCACATGGATGTGAATGTCATAGTCGGCGAACGATTTGGCGTCAATGCCCATCTGATCGGCCTGCGAGCGGATATAGCTCAGGGCCGCCTGCGCCGACTCTTTCATCACATCACCCAACTGTCCGGTCAAGATGAGACCGCCCTTGCCGGGCATGCGCGTCGCTTCGACAAAGGTAATGTCGCCGCCGGCCGACGTGACCACCAATCCCACCGAAACGCCAGGCCGATTGATCCGCTCGCCCAGTTCTTCCAAAAAGTGTTTGCGCTTGCCCAGATGCTGCACCACCTCAGCGGTGCCAATTTGCACCGGCGCGATTTCGGGTGACTTGTCTTCAGAAGAGGGGGGCAGGTTTTCGGCGATTTGGGTGCTGACTTTGCGACACACGCTGCCGACCTCACGCTCCAGATTGCGCACGCCGCTCTCATAGGTATACTCGCGAATGATGCGCAACAGGGCGGCATCGCTAAAGGCGATTTCGGTCGGCCGCAGGCCGTTTTCTTTGATCTGGCGCGGCACCAGGTATTGGCGAGCGATCTGGAGCTTTTCTTGTTCGGTATAGCCATCCAACTCGATAACCTCCATGCGGTCGCGCAGCGGCCCCGGAACGGTGGCCAACTGATTGGCCGTGCAGATAAACATCACCTGCGACAGATCAAACGGCACATCCAGATAGTGATCGCGAAACTCGTTATTCTGCTCCGGGTCCAGCACCTCTAGCAGCGCCGACGAGGGATCGCTGCGCCAATCCGAACCGACCTTGTCAATCTCATCTAGCATAAACACCGGGTTGCGGCTACCGGCTCGCCGCAACGCCTGAATGATCCGCCCTGGCATAGACCCGACATAGGTGCGGCGAAACCCGCGAATTTCGGCCTCATCGCGGATGCCGCCCAGGCTTTGGCGGATAAACTTGCGCCCCATCGCCCGGGCAATCGAGCGGCCCAGGGAGGTTTTGCCCACGCCCGGTGGCCCCACAAAACACAAAATAATCCCCTCGCGCTCGCGGCGGATCAGGTCTTGGGGGTCTGCGTCATGATCGGCGCGCTCGGCCTTGCGCTCCTGACGCAGCTTGCGCACGGCCAGAAACTCCAGGATGCGCTTTTTGATGTCTTGCAGCCCATAGTGATCCTCGTCCAACACCTGGCGGGCGTGAGCGATCTGGAGATCATCGGTAGTAAGCTGGCTCCACGGCAGGTTGACCATCCAATCCAGATAAGTCTTGATGACCGAATACTCGGCCGCCGCTGCCGGCATTTTTTCCATGCGCCCCAACTCGCGCAGAGCCTCTTTTTCGGCCTCTTCGGGCATACCGGCCACCTTGATCTGGGTGCGATAGTCTTCGATTTCGACCGCCTGCTCATCCTCGACGCCCAGTTCTTTGTTGATGGCCTTGAGCTGCTCGCGCAAAAAGAACTCGCGCTGCACCTTTTCCATGCTACCCTGCGCCTCTTGTTGAATTTTGCGCCCGATTTCAAGCACTTCGAGTTCGCGGCGCAACAAGACGATCAGGCGGCGCAGCTTTTCCTTGACGCCATCCATCTCTAAAATTTCTTGCGCATCCTGGACATCCATACGCAGCGAGGTGGCAACAATATAGGCCAACTGACGAGGATCTTCAACATTGGCCGCCAGCAGGGTGGCTTCATCGGGCATGTGGGGCGTCAGCGAAACGAGCTGCCGAAACAGGTCTACGATGCTGCGCTTGAGCGCCTCGATCTCGGCTGAATGAGGCGATGCTTCGGGCAACGGCGTGACGCGCGCCTTGAGATAAGGCACAGTTTGCGTATACTCGCCAATGCGAATACGTTCGATCCCCTGCACAAACAGAACAATGGTACCGTCGGGTAGCTTGCGCAGGCGATGCAGCATAGCCGCCGTACCGACCTGATACATCTGGCTGGGGTCGGGTTCTTCTTCACCTTCGCCATGGGCAGCCACCAGACCGATGACGCGCTGCTCCATCAGCACGGCATCATCTACCAGCCGCACCGAGCGCGGCTGACCCACTGTCAACGGTAGAGCGGTCATTGGATATAAAACAATACCACGTATCGGTAAAATAGCCAGTTCGTCTGGAATCTCAAAACGTTCATGCTCAGAACTGTCTTCATGATCCGTATGAACCTGTACCAGCGATGCTTCGTCCTCTTGAGCCAGTTCGATTTCTGACAGTTCAGACTCAGATACAAGATCTGAGATACTCATACTAAAACCTCCCATAATTGGGGTCATTGTTCAAATCAACATCGGTCGGTCGCCCAAACACGGCCGATCAGTTGGGCGTCGAGACGGGATTGATATGCACCACACAGGTCTTGATTTTGGGCAGTGTAACCGTCAAAAAACCCTTTTCATAAGCCGCCGTGATCGCCTCATGATCCACTTCATAAGGCAAAAACACCTGCGTGCGCAGGTGTCCATACGGAATCTCGAGCTGTTGATAGGCCAGCTTGGGGTCTAGATCGCGCCGGATGCCGGTGATGATCAGGTTGCGGTTTGAGAGCGAGATGGTAAAATCTCGTTCATCCATGCCGGCCACCTCAATCTTGACGATCAAGGCACTATCGGTTTCATAGACATCGGTAGGCGGCCGCCAGGTTTTTTGCTCGCGCTCGACCATCCAGCGCATGGTCAAGATCATGTTGTTGAGCAAACGATCTTGAGTGTCTTTCATGTTCCCAACCTCATCGTATTAGATATGCCTGTACCGTTTCAGGCCACGCTGCCATATCGCTCTATTGTACCATAACTGGCCCAAATTCTCAACTGTGCGCCGATGAATTTCCTTTGACAAGCAGCCATTATGCGCGTTGCCCCTTGCCCAGGTATTCTGGGCGTTTGTCGGATCAAAGAGTATCCTGTATAATCCACAAAACCAATCCAGTCTCTTTTGAAAAAAAGACTATTTTCACCAGAGGCGCAGAGAATGTGGAGAATGATGAGGATTGAGAGTCAACGAAATTTTAAGGCTCTTTATATTCTCTGTGAACCTAGCGTCTCGGCGATAAAGCCCTTTTTTCAGTGAACTCTATCCACCATTGCTGAAAAGCTCGGAGACAAGACATGAGCCTATCGCATCCGCCGATGGCCACAGGGCGCACGGCCGAAATCTATGACTGGAACGACCATCAGGTGCTCAAATTGTTCTATGCCTGGGCCCCTCGGTCCAGCGTTCACTATGAGGCGCAGATCGCCCGCGCCATTTGCGCTGCCGGGCTGCCGGTTCCCCAAGTGGGCGAGCTGGTCGAGATCGAGGGCCGCCTGGGTCTGGAATATCAAAAGCTATCGGGGCCGGCGATGGGACAAATGCTGCTGGTGCGTCCCTGGACTATTTTACGGGCGGCGCGCCAACTGGCCGAACTGCATGTCACCATTCACGCCGTACGCGGCGTCAAAAACATTCCTTCGCAGCACGAGCGGCTACGTTACAAAATCGAGGCAGCACAAGGCCTTCCCGAACAACTCAAGGCGGCCGCGCTGACCGCATTAGCGGGCATGCCAACAGGCCAGCAGTTGTGTCATGGCGATTTTCACCCCTGGAATGTGTTGATGACCGACGCCGGCGCCATCGTGATTGACTGGGTAGACGCCACATGCGGCAGCCCCCCTGCCGATGTGGCGCGAACGGCGGTCTTGATCGAGGGATCCAGGCAGAGCAGCAACAACATAGGGGAAAAACTGGCCGCCGGCTGGTTTTGGCGGGCCTATGTCAGGCATTACTTGAGCCTGCGGCCAGGCGGCCAAGACGAATATCGCCGTTGGTGGCCGTTGGTGGCGGCCGGGCGGATGAGCGAGGACATCCCCGAACAGGCGGCCTGGCTGCAAGATCAGGCTGAGCGTGGACTATACACCTATTTTGGTCTGAAAGGAGCATTATGAGCGGTTATCATTTGCGCCGGCAGGAAAAAGCCATCACCGACGAGAACGAATTGATGGCCATCATTCAGGGACAAAAATACCTCACCCTGGCCATGTGCCACGACAACAAGCCGTACCTGGTCAGCCTGAATTACGCCTTTGACGCGGCTACGCGTTGCTTTTACATGCACTGCGCCGGTCAGGGCAAAAAACTCGACTGGATACAGGCCAATCCGCTGGTATGGGGCCAGGTATTGGAGGATTTGGGCTACTGCGCCGGCAAATGCGATCATGGATTTCGCAGCGTACATTTTTGGGGACATGCCAGCCTGGTACAAGACCCGGAGGCCAAACGCGCCGCATTGTGCCTGATGATCGATCAACTCGAACCGGACCCCGAGCCGGTCAAGAAAAAACTGGTGACAGATGCATCGTTAAAATCTGTGACGATACTCTGCGTGCAGATGCAGGGATGCACCGGCAAACAAAGCCGCCCAGGCGGATCGGCATAGCTGCATGACAATGCAGACCGACACAAGTCGGGCTATAACACAACGAAGCGATTTCCCAAATCACACTTGGGATAAATTTGGGAAATACAGACAGTTTAGCTCTGCTTACTGCGTTTATGGGCTTTTGGAGCATCGGTATGCAAATTGACATAAATACGCCTCCCCGCCCTCGTCGCCGGTTGCTCCGCCGCGCCGTCGGCCTGGGACTGGCCGCGTTGGTGCTGATCGGCACGGTATGGTGGGGCCGACTGACCTGGTTGATTGACCGGGCCGGCCGCCTGGATCAGGCCGGCCCGGCCGACGTGATCGTGGTATTGGGCGCCAGCATCAATGCCGATGGCAGTGCCGGCCAGGACATTATCGAACGGGTGCGGCACGGTGTTGAGTTGTATCAGGCCGGTTGGTCTCAGGTGATGCTGTTTACCGGCGGAGAAGGGCCGGCCGGAGCGGCCCGGCTGGCCGCCGAACTGGCTGCCCAACAGGGCGTGCCAGATCAGGCCATCATTCCGGTCGAAGGCTCGTGGGAAACGCGCAGCGATGCCCTCTTGAGCGCGGCTTTGATGCGTGAGCGAGGCTGGCAAACCGCCCTCATTGTCACCCACCCTTTGCACTGTTACCGCGCCGCCCTGTTTTTCCGTCAGGCCGGCATCCAGGCCTACATCAGCCCCACCGCCTCGACCGCTCAGGTGCCTCAGCCCTGGCGAATTTATTATACCTGGCGCGAGGCCCTGGGCGTGATCTGGCCGCACCTGCGCCTGCCCGACGAATGGACTGCCTGGTTGCAACAAACTGTATATGGCCTGGCCCCTTGATACAACTTGCCTATTCTCGCCGCACAGAGTATACTTGGGACAAATGCCTTGATCAAACACCCAGGATGACCAAATATGCCTGTCCGGTTGTTCACACCTGTTGATTCGTTATTTATTGCCAAACTTCAAAAAATATCTCAACACCTTTGTCCCATCGAATCGCTGACGCACCCGCGCAGCGCGCTGGAGCAGGCCTGGTCTTCATTTCTGGCTCTGGACGAGGCCCAAACCTGGACCCTGGTGTTGGATGAATCGCGGCGAGATGGCCGACGGCTGCAAGGCTTTTTGCAATTGACCCGCCCATCTCCGCACCCGGCGCTGTACGTGCACAGCCTGGCCCCAACACTGCAAGCCGACGAAGATGGCGGCGTCATCTGGAACCGCCTTTTGTGTCACGCCGTAGACCTGGCCGGCCAAAAGGGCATCTGGCGGCTGTTTGCCGCTGCCGACAGCGACAGCCCCGAACAGGAACTCTTGCTCAATGCCGGGTTTAGCGCGTATGCGCGCGAAGACATTTTCTGCCACCAACCGGTTGCAGAGGTCAGGCGGCGCGGCGAGGACGGAATTCGCCCGCAAAAATCGGGCGACCGGGTCGCCCTCAGCTCACTTTACCAGTCTATCACCCCACACCTGGTGCAACAAGCCGAATTTGGTCCGTTCGAGCCAGGCCAGACCGACCTGCCCGGCCCCATCGTGTGGAACGAAGGCGAGGGCTTTGTCTGGCAAGATAACCAGGGCATTGGCGGATATGGGCATCTCTGGCCCGGACAAGCCGGACATTGGCTGACCTTGCTCTTGCACCCGCGTGCAGGTCGGCAGGGCCAGCAATTGATCGAATACGGGATGGCCTTGCAGAGTTATTATCCGGCCCGCCCGATTTATTGCGCGTTGCGCGAATACCAGTCGCATCTGCGTGCCGACCTGGAAGCGCAGGGGTTTACCTGGCTATCCACCCAATGCTGCCTGGTGCGCCATACCACCGTGCGCATCCACGAGCCGGCTCATGGGTTGGTTGCCGTGCTGGACAAACGCGCCGAGGCGCCCACCACGCCCCTTTCTTCAATTCAAAAACGAGTCCGCTGAAAAGAGAATGAACAAGCTGAACTTTTTTGGAGCCTGGCTCTTTGTGCTTAACAGGCACGAGAACAATATCCCATCAAGTGATTTAACGGGCAAACGGCCTTTTTTCAGCCAAGCCATAAACAGAGGCAATAACGAGGAATGACGCAAGAACAAAACACCGATGATTTGCAAGCTCTGATGGCAATCTTGCCGTCTTTTATTCAACAAGCATTGCGAGAGGTGAACCAAAAACACGATCTGCTCGAAGTGGTCCTGGACCTGGGCCGTGTACCAGAAGCGCGCTTTTTGGAACGCGAAGTGGTGTTGAGCGAGCGCGAAGTAACCCGCCGGGACCTGGATGATGTGGTCTCTCACATCAGCGACCTGGATGCCGACAATCGCGCCGGCATCGAGCGCACCCTGCACCGCATTTCGGCCATCCGCAACCGGCGCGGCGACGTGGTCGGTCTGACCTGCCGCGTGGGCCGGGCCATCTATGGTACCATTGATATGATTCAGGACATGATCCTGTCAGGCAAAAGTGTGCTGTTGATGGGGCGGCCGGGCGTGGGCAAAACGACGATGCTTCGTGAAGCGGCGCGTGTATTAGCCGAGAAAAAACGGGTGATCATTGTGGACACATCGAACGAGATCGGCGGCGATGGCGACATTCCGCACCCGTCGGTGGGGCGAGCGCGGCGCATGCAGGTCGCCAAACCGTCGTTGCAACACGAGGTCATGATCGAGGCGGTCGAGAACCACATGCCAGAGGTGATCATCATTGACGAAATTGGCCGCGAGCTAGAGGCCCTGGCCGCCCGCACCATCGCCGAACGCGGCGTGCAACTGGTGGCCACGGCGCACGGCAACACGCTGGAAAATCTGATGCAAAACCCCACCCTGTGCGACCTGATCGGCGGCATCGAAAGCGTGACCCTCAGCGATGAAGAAGCGCGACGGCGGCACACCCAAAAAACAGTGCTGGAACGGCGCGCCCCACCCACATTTGATGTGGTGGTCGAGATTCAGAACTGGGATCGTGTGGCCGTCCACCCCGATGTGGCCGAAGCCGTAGATGGGCTGCTGCGCGGCCAGCCAGTAACAGCCCAGGTGCGCTTTCGCGACGAATCTGGCCAGATTCATACGCACCAGGCCAGCCGCCAGGTGGAAACCGTTGAAACGTGGTCGGAACAGGGCGAACCGGACCCGGATCAGGCATGGAGTGGGGTGGACGCCCGACTGGCCAATGCCCCGGTCGCCCCGCTGCGCCTGTATGCCTATGGGGTGGCCCGCAACCGCCTGATCGAAGTGATCAAAAAGCTGGCCGTGCCGGTAGAGGTGCTAAACGATCTGGAAGACGCCGACGCCGTGATCACCTTGAAAAACTATTATCGAGATCGCCCCAAACTGCTGGTGACCGCCGAAGATCAGGGCGTGCCGATTTACGTCCTGCGCTCCAACACCGAGTTGCAAATTGAAAAATGCCTGGCAGGCATTTTCGATCTGGGCGGCGAGGATGCGCTGGGGAGAGCTATGCGCGAAACGCGCGAAGCCGTGCAAAAGATCATTGCCGGGGCCAAAATGATCGAATTGGGACCGCAAAATGCCTACATTCGCCGCCAGCAGCACCAGGTGGCCCGTGAATTTAACCTGATTTCGCACAGCAGAGGCAAAGAACCATATCGCCGGGTGCGCATTTATCGCGAGTAGAAAGGAAAAAAGACATGAAACTCTTGATCAGTGTGATTAACAGCGATGATCTACACGCATTGGTGGACGCTTTGATGGGCGAAGGGTATCGCGCCACAACCATCAGCACCACTGGTGGCTTTTTGCGCGAAGGCAATGCCACACTCTTGATCGGCGTAGCCGATGACGAGTTGGATCGGGTGCTCAAGATCATCCGCAACAACTGCCACACCCGCACCCAATACGTCAACCCCCTGCCCCCAACGATGGAGTCGGGCGAATTGTACATGCCCACCCCCATCGAAGTACAGGTAGGAGGTGCGGTGGTCTTTATTTTGAACGTGGATCGGTTTGAAAAATTCTAGCCTATAGACAGCCGGCTAGAGGTCCACAAACCCGTCCCCGCCCATGCCGCCTATGCCGCCCATACTATCGGCCAGGTCGGGCATGCTGGCTTCGATCTCTTCGGGAGACTGTCCAGATTCCAGCCGGTCAATCACCTCGTCAAACTCGACGGGCATCTCTTCGCCGACCTGTTTGCTCATCTTGCGCATCCAACGAGCAATGGATTTGGGGTCGTTTTCATCCAACCCGTCCAGCATGGCAGGGTCGGCCATGTTTTCCAGTTGCGATTCCTCAGAGCGCAAAACGGCCACTCGAGAAACCATACGCCGCAAGCCTGCTACGCCACAGCGCGGGCAGGTTAATGACTGTTCGTCTATGGCAGTAAAAGATCGCCACAGCTTGCGCGCTTTTTGACCGCAATTTGAACAACGATATTCATAAATTGGCATAATCGCTCAACCTCCTGATAAAGTGATGGTGTGGGGCGGATTATATCGCAAATCGAGGAGAGGGGCAAGCATTTGGGCACAGCAGCAAACGAGCCATCTATTCAAGAAACCGATTTTGACGTCGCCCGGTTGTATCACTTTGAACACCCCCCGTTGCTGATCGTCATTTCCGGCACTTCGGGGGCGGGCAAAGATTCGGTGGTTAAAGAACTGGTGCGGCGTATGTCGGCTTGCGGCACGCCGGTACATTTTGTGGTAACAGCCAACTCGCGCCCGCGTCGCGAGAGCGAAGTGGATGGGGTAGACTATATTTTTGTCACCACCGAAGAATTCAAACGCATGATCGCCCAGGACGAGTTGTTGGAATATGCCGTGGTATACGATCAATACAAAGGAGTGCCCAAAGCGCAAGTGCGTCAGGCTATGGACAGCGGTCAAGATGTGGTGATGCGCCTGGATATACAGGGCGCCACCACCGTGCGCCGCATGGCCCCCGAAGCCATCTTGATTTTTTTGACCACACCGACCGAGCAAGACCTGGTAGAGCGTTTGAAGCAGCGGCGCACCGAAGCCCCCGAACAGCTTCAGGTGCGCCTGCAAACCGCCCGCCAGGAAATGCGTCACATTGGCGAGTTTGATTATGTCATTCCCAACGTCACCGGGCAGCTTGATCGCACAGTAGACGTGATTATGGCAATCATCCTGGCCGAAAAGCATCGCGCCGCGCCGCGCCGGGCCCGCCTATGAGCCAAGACATCATGTTTCCCGAAACCTCGCCATCGCCGCCGTCCCAACCACCCATTTTGCGGCTGGCCGTGCCGCGCAGCCGCCCGATAGCCGCCTGGGTCATTCTGCTACTCAACATCCTCGTCTGGCTGGCTATGACCGCTCTGGGCGGCAGCACCGACCCCGATGTGCTGATCGCCTTTGGCGCCAAATTCAACCCCCTGATCGAACAAGGGCAGGTCTGGCGGCTGATCACGCCCATTTTTTTGCACATCGGCCTGATGCACCTTTTATTCAACTCGTATGCCATCTATGTCATTGCGCCACAGGTGGAAAGTTTTTTCGGCGCGGCGCGCTTTGTGTGGCTCTATGTGCTCAGCGGCGCCTATGGCGTGTGGGCCAGTTTCGTGTTCAGCCCACACCTGTCAGCCGGAGCGTCTGGAGCCATTTTCGGGCTGATCGGCGCCGAGGCCGCCTTTTTCTACCGTTATCGCAGCGACTTTGGCACGCGCGGCCAGCGCCAGTTTTACAATATCTTGAGCGTCATCGCTTTTAACCTGATTATGACCTTTTCGGTATCGGGTATTGACATCTGGGGCCACATCGGCGGGCTGCTGGCCGGCCTGGCCCTGGGCTGGACGATGATGCCGCGCTACCTGCCGGTCATGTCGCCCATAGGTCCTGTGATGGTGGATGATCGTCGCGCCGGCGAATGGAGCCGGGTTGTGGTCATAGCCACCGTGCTGCTGGTCGGAGCCACCGTCGCGGCGATCTGGTTCAAACGAGGAGGTTGAACATGTCCTTGCAAATTCGACCATCGGCCATTGCCGGGCAATGGTACCCTGGCAGCGCGCCAGAATTGACCCGCATGATCGAGGGCTTTTGGTCTCACATTCCCTCGCAGCCCATCGAGGGTGACATTGTGGGGCTGATCAGCCCACACGCCGGTTACGTCTATTCGGGCCAGGTGGCCGCCTATGCCTACCAACAGGTACGTGGCCGTCCATTTGATGCGGTCGTTGTGGTCTCGCCGGTGCATCGAATGTATGTAGGGCCGTATGCCGTCACCGCCGCCGATGCCTACCGCACCCCCTTGGGCGATGTGCCACTCGACACCGACCTGGTCACGGCGCTGGATGAGCGGCTAGGCCTGAACCGCATCCCGCGAGACAACGAACACGCCCTCGAAATTCAATTGCCCTTTTTGCAACTGGCACTCGGCCCGTTCAAACTGGTGCCCATCATGTTGGGCGAACAAGACTGGCAAACCTGCGTCGGCCTGGCTCATGCGCTGACCGCAACCCTGGCTGGTCGTCGTACCCTGCTGGTGGCCAGCACCGACCTGTCGCACTTTCACCCGGCGCGCCAGGCCGAACGGCTGGACCGGTTGGTGACGGACAAGATTGACGCTTTTGATCCCGACGGCCTCTCGCGGCTGCTGGCGCAACACGCCGCCGAAGCCTGCGGCGGCGGCCCGGTGATGGCCGTGATGCTGACCGCGCAGGCTTTGGGAGCCAACCGCTCCCGGGTGCTGCACTATGCCCATTCCGGCCATGTCAGCGGCGATATGAGCAGCGTGGTGGGCTATGCCGCCGCCGTCCTCTATCGTCAGGCCGAACAGCCCGCCACAGGCTGAGCGGGGCGGCCATGACAGCAGAACAACCGCGCAAACTGGCTGTGGTAGCCGTCCATGCGCCTACGCACGGCGGGGGCAGCGCATATCGTGCCGATTCGATAGATGGCCTGTTTCCCGGCCCGGTGTTCCATTACCTGGTTCCCTCGACCTGGAGCGACCCTATCGTGCCGGGTATGTTGGTGCAGGCGCCATTTGGTCAGCGCCAGGTGCAAGGAATCGTCATTGACCTGGTGGACACGGCCCCGGTTGCCGAGATCAAGCTACTCACCCGGATATTATCCGCCGAGCCGGTGCTGCGCCCATTTCAGATCGAACTGGGCCTGTGGCTCAGCGAGTTTTACCTGACCCCGATGATAGACTGCCTGCATCTTTTTCTGCCACCCGGCCTGCTGCGCGAGCCGCATCCGGTCGTCCGCCTCCATCCCGAAACGCCCATCCCCGCAGACCTGCCTCCGCTGCAACAGCAGGCCGTGCATTGGGTGCAGCAATACGGCGAGTGTACGATAGCCCAGTTGCGGCGAAAATTGGGGCGCGAATCGGCGGCGCAGGCCGTGCGCGCCCTGGTACGGCGCGGCATCCTGATCCGCAGCACGGCGCTGCCTCCCGCACGCGTCCAGCCTCGCCAGGCCCGCTTTGTCCGTCTGCTCATGTCGCCGCCACAGGTGCAGCGCGCCCGTCAGTCTCTGGGGCGGGCTTCCCCGCGCGCGGCCATCTTGCAAGCCCTGCTCGACGAGCCATCTGCTCATCCCTCTGTCGAACACATCCTGTCTCGCGCCGACGCCTCGCCCGCCAGCCTGAATGCTCTGGCGCAGCAGGATTGGGTCGGGGTGATGCCATCTCGCACATGGGTGCGCCCCGGCCCGACAGCCGACCCCGCCGCGCTGTCCCGCGCCCCCCGACAACGCGCCGTGTTGGATCATTTGAGCCAACAGGCCGCGCCGATGGACGAAAAAGAACTGTGCCGCACTGTCGGCGCCTCGCCGACTATGCTGCGCGCCATGCAAGAACGCGGCCTGGTGCAACGCACGGTCGAACCGGCTGCCATCTCTTTGAAACTGAGCGAACAGAAAGTGCGGCAAAAAATCATCGAGCTACGCGGCGCATCGTTGCAGCACCACGCATTGGACTATTTGCTGACCCGCCCGCCGTATGAGTGGGTGTGGATCAGTTGGGTCTATGCCGAAACCGGCTGCTCGCTGGCCGACCTGCGGGCTTTGGAAGAACACGGCATCATCGAATTGACCGAGCAGCAAGTCTGGCGCGACCCGCTGGCCGGTCGCGTTTTGGACCCCGACGAGCCGCCGCCGCTGATGGACGATCAGGCGTGCGCCTGGGCCGACATATCGGCGGCATTGGCTGGCCGGCCAGGCACCTTTCTCTTACATGGCATCACTGGCAGCGGCAAAACCGAGATTTATTTGCGCGCCGCGCAGGCCGTGCTGGAGCAGGGACGCCAGGCCATCATCCTGGTGCCCGAAATTTCACTCACCGCCCAGGCCATCGAACGATTTTCACGCCGCTTTGCGACGCGCTTTCCGGGCGCCATGGGCATCATTCACAGCCGCCTGTCAGACGGCGAGCGATATGACACCTGGCGACGCATCCGCGCCGGACACATTCGCCTGGTGGTGGGGCCGCGCTCGGCGCTGTTTGCCCCGTTTCAAGACATTGGCCTGATCGTGCTGGACGAAGAACACGATGCATCGTACAAGCAAGACGATGTCGCCCCGCCCTATCACGCCCGCGATGTAGCCATCCGCCTGGCGCAGAGCCATCGAGCAGTGGTCATTTTGGGCAGCGCCACCCCCGATCTGACCACCCTGTTTCGCGCCCGAGAGGGCGGCGACATTCGGCTGCTCCAATTATCTCAGCGCATCTTGAATCACTCATCAGCTATGCCGGTCACGGCAACAACCGGCGAGCTGCCTCCAGTGCGGGTGGTAGACATGCGGCACGAACTGCGCGCCGGCAACCGCAGCATGTTCAGCCGCCCCTTGCAACAAGAACTGCGACGAGTGTTGGACGCCGGCGAGCAGGCCATCTTGTTTCTCAACCGGCGCGGCGCGGCCACGTTTGTGCTGTGCCGCGATTGTGGATTGGTGCTACACTGCCCGCGCTGCGACATTCCGCTGACCTTTCACCAGTACACCGGCGGCCTGACCTGCCATCACTGCGGGCATCAACAGGCCGTTCCCAAAACATGCCCGGTGTGTCAAAGCAGCCGCATCCGCTATTTTGGCGTCGGCACGCAGCGGGTGCAAGAAGTGGTGCAAGAACTGCTGCCGCAAGCGCGCTTGCTGCGCTGGGACCGCGACGCCACGCAGGAAAAAGGCAGCCATGAGGCCCTGCTCGGCCAGTTTGCGCGGCATGAGGCCGATATTTTGATCGGCACACAAATGATTGCCAAGGGGTTCGACCTGCCCCTGGTGACGCTGGTGGGAGTCATTTCGGCGGATACGGCGCTCAACCTGCCAGATTTCCGGGCCGGAGAGCGCACCTTTCAAATTTTGGTGCAGGTGTCAGGACGGGCCGGACGCAGCGGGCGCGGCGGACAGGTGATTGTGCAGACTTATGCGCCAGAGCATGAGGCCATTCAGGCCGCGGCGAGGTATGATCAAGAGGGCTTGTACCGACGCGAGATCACTTTTCGGCGGCAGATGGGCTATCCGCCATTCAGCCGCCTGGCTCGACTGATTTTCAGCGACGTCAGTGCAGCGCGCTGCCGACAGCAAGCCACGCAAATGGCCGAAACGTTGCAGGCGATCATCCGACAGTATTTGTTACCCGACATAGTCATGATCGGCCCGGCGCCGTGCTTTTGGGCGCGACTGCGCGGCCGCTGGCGCTGGCACATTGTGGTGCGCGCCACCGACCCCCGCGACCTGCTCAAGCACGTGCGCCTGGGGCCGGGCTGGCGGCTGGATATAGACCCGGTCGAGATGCTGTAGCAACTCTGCGGGACCCTTATCCACCCGGCCTGACCGAGCCAACAGCCATAAACGAAAAAATCAACACATCTTGCAAAAAATGGATCAACCAGGCCCAAAAGAATCCGCGCGTTTCCAGCATGGACTTGCCCATCACCCAGCCGAGAAAACCGGCCATGATCACCCCGACCACGCCATAAGGCACCCCAAAATAGTGTCCGAGACCGAAAAACACCGCCGTAATCCACAGAGATTGCTGCGCCCCGATGGTCGGCGCCAGCCCGGCCAACAGCGAGGCGCGGTAGGTCATTTCTTCATTAAAGGCGTTCATAGCCGCAAACAGCAACACAGCCGGCAGCATCGGCAGAGCGGCAGACAAGGCCGCCAGGGTGGGGCGACCACCGAGGATCAGAAAAATCAGGGTGCCCAGGCTGATGTACACGGCAAACTGCCCCCCAAAACGAGTCCACGGATCGGGTTTGGAAAAGCCCAACCAACGCACTGGGGTGATCGGCGCGTCCAATTGCCCACACACCAAAAACATGTCGGCACGGCGATAGCGCAGAGCTAACAAGATGCCAATCATCAGCAGCGAAACCGCCAGCCGGCCCAACTGCGTGCCGAGCATACTCCAAACAAACGGCGCACCCACTCCGCCAAACCAGCTTTGCCGCAGCCCAGAGCCAGTCAGCCGAGATACCAACTCTTCACTGACAAAAATCGCCAGCATGATCAGAGCAAAATGACGCAGCGGGCGCAGCGGACGCCAGAACGTCGCTGCGGTCACGGCCAGAAGCAAGCCCATCTTGGCCCACTTGAGCCAGGGCGGGCTGCCGCCAGCCAACTCGTGCAGCAGCGCATTGGGCAATACACTGACACCCAGCATCACCGCCCAAGCCGTGATCGTGACCGAGCGCCGGCGCACCAGTGCCCTGGTGATAATTTTCAACTTTGCCATTTGATCCGATCAATCCAGGTATTTGACCCAACACTCGCTGTTGTACAACGTCACAAAGCCGATGGCCTGATAAAACGGCTGATCCGAGCCGACAAAGGCCTCGGTAGCGCCCAACTCGACACAGCGGCGAATCCCTTCCAGCACGGCCGCCTTACCCAGCCCCATGCGCCGATAGTCTGGGTCGGTAGCCACCGGCTCGACATAGGCCAGGCGACAGGTTGGCTCGTAAAACATGCCGCAAAAAGCCACAAAATCGCCATTGGGGGCGGCCACAGCCACCTTGAGTTCGCGGCGCGCTTTGGGCGTGTCAAACATGCGACGGCGGTCATCCAATTCCGCAGCAGACATGGGCGGCTCACCCGGATGGTCAAACCCACGCCACAGCACCCGATGCACCTGCGCCCAGTCGCATCGGGCGGACAGACTGGTCAGGTAAAAGCCCGGCAGCAGGGTAATCGCCGGAAAGGGATCGGGGATGTCCAGGCGGGCCATCGGACGCCGCTCATCATCACGGCGCTCATAGCCGCGCGCCTGCACCAAAGCCTGAAATTCGGGATCGTTGTCGTTGACCCAAACGCACAGGTATCGGCGACCATCCCGACGCGAGATACCGGCCAGGTTTGCCTCGGCGTATTCAAGCATCTCGGTGCGCAGGCAACGCCAGGCCGGGTGAAACTGGAAAAACGCCTCGCCCAAAACCCCTTCATAGTGCACCACCCCCACCAGGTCTGCCCCCGCTTGCCAAAGCCCGATCCGCCCCAGCGACTCACGGTCGAGCATGCTGTGAAAGTGCATATATTCCCAGGCTGGTTCGAGCCAGTTGCCATCGAGATTGCCGGGCTGATAGTGGGTGATCAAAAAGCGGCTGACCAGTTCATAATCATCAGGATATTGATAGTGACGAAAAGTAATACTCATTGTAGCTCCTTGTTCAAAATAAAGACTGCGAAAAAACGAGATTCTCAACCACCAAGGACACAAAGACCACCAAGAAAATTCAATAGTTGGGTTTCACTATGCCCAACTCAACCTATGAACTGTACAAACCCTGATTATAACACAGACCGCCAACCGGACACAATCTGAAATTGTCTCCCAACCCGCAAAATTTGCATTTATGCCCGGAATATGCTAACCTGAGCCAGACTTGCAAGTTTGATTACAAATATACAGGCTTGCAGTTCGCTCATTTTTTTTTCGAGTTCTTGAAATTGCCCGATCATATTTGACCATAGCTTTTTATGTCAACATAGCTTTTTATGTCAACATAGCTTTTTATGTCAACATAGCTTTTTATGTCAAC
>CAYVBK010000024.1:0-77242 GCA_964449465.1 uncultured Anaerolineae bacterium | reverse complement strand
TGGACTGTCGTCAATCACCATCATTTCCTATTGACAGCTATGAACCCGACCCTATTTGAACGGTTACCCGCCACGCAACACCCGCCTATCTTTGTCCGCGTCATACCACGAATCCGTCCACTCCCAGACATTGCCGGCCGGGTCCTGCAGGCCATACACACTGTCCCCTCCTTCACCCAATTCGGGGTGAAGGGACGGCGAGTACTGCCCCACCGGCGTTGGCCGGCCGATCTTGGCTTCGTCTGTGTTGCACCGTCCTTCGGCCCATTCGCCCCATGGGTAGGGCCGCCCGTCGACACCGCGCGCGGCCTTTTCCCATTCTTGCTCGGTGGGCAGGCGCGCCGGCCACCCCATCTGCTCCGCCAGCCAGGCGCAGTAGGCCGCCGCCTCGTACCAGGTCACCCCCACCACCGGCTGCTGTGGATCATTGTACTTGGAGTTATCCCAATAACCCGGCTGCGTCCGGCGTTCTTTTTCGCGCCACTGCCAGCCATCCTCCGTCCAATACTTGCGCTGCCGGTAGCCGCCGGACTCGATGAACCGCGCATACTGGACGTGGGTCACCGGCGTCCGGGCGGCAAAAAAGCCCTGCTCCAGGCGGGCAATTTGCAGGTCAAAGCCATTTTGGCCGCCCAGGACGTATTCGCCCGGCGGCACCCAGACAAACCCATCCAGTGGAGTATTGGGAGGCTCCGGCTCCGCTTTGGGCTGTTCGGCAAAAAGGTCGGTCAGGAACAGCCGCACCTCCTCGTTAATTCGAACAGCACCACTTTCAGTGGCGCTGTTCGTCAACATCAGCCGGTGCAGGCGGCAGGCGCAGAAAAACTCCATAAACGACTTGTGGGCAAAGCAATAGTAGCCGTCCTCGCTGCGGCTCATGAAATTGCAGGTGCGCACGTCCGACTCGAAATAGTCGATCTGGGCCGCATCTTGCAGCCCGAAATGGGCGCGCACCTGCGCCGGGATGCCCTCGTAATGCACGCTCAATTCGCCGCTGCGCAGCATCTCCATCGCCAGCGCCTCGGCAAAGAAACGCCGGTGGGCGGGCGAGATCAGCGTGCGTCCGCTGGCCACGTCGCGCTCCAGCCAGCCGTCGGTATAGACCCGGTAGAGCCGGGCGGCGTTCACTCGCTGCCCTTCTTTTAATTCGGGCAGCGTGCGGGCGATCATGTCCAGCAGCACCGGGCGGTGGGCCAGGTCGGGCAGATTGTAGATGCGCTGGATCTGCGCCCAGTAGCCCTGCCAGCGGTCGGGGAAACGCCGGCGCAGCACGGCCTGCACGTCGGCATCGTCGAACGGCTCCAGGTGCACGATCTCGAAATTGGGGTGGTCGCGCAGGTCGATAAAGGCCTCGCCGTCTGCGGCGCCATCGCCGGATTGTGATCCGGCGAAAGCAGCGGCGAAAGCAGCGGCGGAGCGGCCGTGCAGCAGCCGCTCGGCCTCGTGATGGGTGCGAAAATAGGGCGTGCGGCAGGTGAGTACCACCTTGCTGCCCGGCGCCACCACGCGGGCCAGCTCCCAGAAATTGTCCACCGCCGTGCGCAGCCCGGTGCGCTGGGCCATCTCATCAAAGCCGTCAAAGAGGATCAGCAGCTTGCCGTCCTGGTTGTAGCGCGTAAAGGCCTCAAAGGTGGTGCCGCGAATGCCGTACTGGTTGATCAGCGCGCTGGTGATCAGGCTGCCCACCTCCAGCGTCTTGGTGTAATCGCGCAGGGTGATCAGCACCGGGATGCGCTCGCGGTCGGGGTCGGCCAGCCAGCGGCGGCCCTGCCTGGCCGCATACTGCCGGCAGAACGAGGTCTTGCCGGTGCCGTAATCGCCGAGGATGGAGATGTGGTTGCGCTCGCCGCCGGCGCGCAGCCAGGCGTCGAGGTAATCGTCCAGCGGCTTGTAGCGGTCCTCGCCCACCACCTCGCCGCGTGCGTCGTAGGAACGGCGCACGCAGCCCAGGTCGACATAGTAGCGGGCCAGCTCGCTGTTTTGATAATCGTCGATCACTTCTCGGACGTAGGCGCTGAAATCGAGCAGCTCGCGGTAGAACCCGGCCAGGGTCAGGGCGCACAGCCGCCCGTCCTTTTGCGCGGCATCTTGCGCCGAGGGCAGCACCCGCGTCTCGGCAATGACATAGCCCTGGCGACAGCTTGCTTCCAATCGTTGGCCCAACGCCTGCACATCGGCCACCTCGGCCGGGCCGTCCTTGCAGCCAACGACGATCGCCGGGCGCAGGCCGCCGCCGAGCGGCTGGCAGCGAAAGCAGGTCAGCCCGTTCGCCGGCGCGCCCGGCGGCTCGCAGTCGTAGCCCATTGTGTGCAGCAGGCCGCGCACCGTCTCGACCAGCGGCGAGAGGGCCGGCGGTTCCGGCTCCAGGCCCTTGATCTCGGCCAGGCGCCGCCGCGCAGCCGCCCACACCGCGGGCGGCATGGACTGGACGGCGCGCATCGGTCGCAGCGCCGCCGGCGGGGCGATGTCGGGCTTGACGCCGTAGAGGCGAAAGGTGTCGCGCAGGGCGTCGAAATCGGCGCGCAGGCGCGCTTCGACCAGGCAGGGCAGCAGCGCATCGTAGCCCGGCGCATTCTGGGGCAAACGATAACTGATTTTTACATATTCGTCATCTATCTTGACTCCGCTGACGTAATGGTGCAGCCACCAGTCCAGCGCCTCATCTGGTGGAAGGTCCATCAAGCGGATCTGCTGCAAATCGACGCGGCGGCAGTCCAGGTCGAGGTCGTCGGCCAGGCAGAGCAGGGCCGCCAGCAGGCACGGGCGCACCGTGGCACTGCCGATGCCATAGTCGTCATACTCGGGGGAAGGATAATCGGTGCGGCGGTGCCCGGCGACGGTCAGGGCGATCATCTCGACCAGGCCGGGGTCGTCGACCAGGCCCAGGTCGGCTGCCCGCTCCGGCGACTCGAGCGTGCGGTAGATCAGCTCGGCGCCCAGCTTGGGGTAGCGGGCCAGCCGCGCGGCGGGATCGGGCTCGCTCTGCTCGTCCTGCAGGCCCAGGGCATGCAGGTGCGCGGCAGCGAGCAGAATGTATATCTCGTCAGGATTCAATCGATCATCATCACGGTTCATCAACCCATCGGTCAGGCCGTCGAGCAGGGCAATCACCCGGTCGGCGTGCGCCGGGCCGTGGTCGATCAGATGACGGTGCGCGGACGTTTTCGACAGCTCGCTGCCGGTCGGCGTCGAGATACGAGGCAAGTTGAGCGATCATGTCACCTCCCGCGCCAACAGCACAAGACCACCCAGTCCATCTGAGCATCATTATAACATGAGTCCACTGAAAAAACCACCAAGAACACCAAGTACACGAAGAAAGTCAAGACTTGCATTAATTATTTCAATGTTGTATTTGAACAATTTCAAGCTCAACCTGAATTTTCTTTGTGACCTTTGTGTTCTTTGTGGTTAAATCCACCTTTTTTCAGGAGAGTCATAACATTAACTGCCATTTCCTACATCCTGTTGTCATCAAACAACATTGTCTTGGCCAAAACCCCTGCCGTTCAGAAAAAATGCTGCGCCACTGCACTCGTCCGGCGCAGCCGCCACCAGGCTGTCCAGCAATCGCAGGTCACGTTGAAAACGTGACATCCTGTCCGCTTGGTACAGGTGGATGGGAATGGTATAATATACCCAATGACTTTTAGCTTGCGGTTCGCTCATTTTTTTGAGTTCTTCAAATCGCCTGATCATATTTAACCATAGCTTTTTATGTCAACATAGCTTTTTATGTCAAGGGGCCAGCCCCTTGACAAGCCCTGTCGGGGGTGCTTTGCCCCCCGAACCCCCCGAAAACCGGGGTGTTTTCTGTTGTCGCAGACCAGGCAAGGGCAATAGCTAGACATAAGAACGACTTTGGCCTGGTTTTCAGCCCCCGCCGACAGAATGTGGGCAGCTTTTGGGACGTCGTAGGGGGCGAGGTCGCCCCCTATAGTGAAATGGGCATCAGTCCTTTTTCAAGCGGCAGTTCATAAAACAGCATTTTTAATCTAAAGGGTTTTTATATGTCCATCAAAAATGAACGAACCAAAAGCTTTAGGAGGCCAGCGTTCCAGAGCGTCGTAACCCTTGGTCCTCTGTGGTAAAAATAGACTTTTTCAGCAGCATCCTGAGAGCGAGCTGTCCATGAAAATTGCCATCAACGGCTGGTTCATCCATCAACCCCACACCGGCAGCGGTCAATACATCACCCATCTGTTGCGCACTGTGTTGGCCGAGGGCGGCAACGAGCATTTTTTGCTGTGCGTCCCGCCGCAGACCGCCCCGCCGCCCTGGCTCACCGACCGGGTCACATGGCAGCCTTTGCGCTTTCCCTTGAGCCAGCGCGGTGGCCTGCTCAAACACCTGAACAAGTTGTGGTTCGAGCAGATCGGCTTTCCGCAGGCTGCTCGCCGCGGGCAGGCCGACCTGCTCCACGTGCCGTATTGGGCTTCGCCGCTGCGCTACCCGCGCCCCGTTGTCGTCACCATTCACGACCTCATTCCGCTGCTCTTGCCCGAGTATCAGGGCAGATGGCCGGGTCGGCAATACACCCGCCTGGTTTCGGCCTCGGCCCGCCGCGCCGACCTGGTGCTGACCGATTCGGAGGCCTCGCGGCAAGACATTGTGCATCACCTGAACATCCCGGCCGGCCGGGTGCGGACTATCCATCTGGCCGCCGACGCAGGGCTGATGCCTGTCGCCGACCCTGACGAGAGGGAGCGAGTGCGCGCCCGGTATCACCTCCCACCCCAGTATGTGCTGTACCTGGGCGGCTTTGATGTGCGCAAAAATGTGCCGCTGATCCTGAAAGCGTTTGCCCGCCTGCCCCTCCCCGGCGCTCGCCTGGTGCTGGCCGGACAATTGCCGCCTCAAGATACTCTTTTTTTTCCGCACCCTCAACCGATCATAGAGCAGTTGGGGCTACAAGAGCGCGTCCACCTGATCGGCCAGGTGGACGAAGCCGACAAGCCGGCACTGTATAGCACGGCCACAGCCCTGATCTTTCCATCGCGCTATGAAGGCTTTGGCCTGCCGCCGCTAGAGGCGATGGCTTGCGGCACGCCGGTTATCATCTCCAACCGCAGCTCGCTGCCCGAAGTGGTCGGCGCGGGCGGCGTGTGCCTGGACACCGATGATCCAGATGAACTGGCGCAGGCTATGGCGCGCATAATCAACGATGCAGCCTGGCGTGAGCAACTGAGCCAGGCCGCTCTAAAACAGGCACAACAGTTTAGCTGGCAGCGCACGGCCCGGCTCACTCGCCAGGCCTGGCAAGACGCACTGAGGCAATAAAAAAGCAAGCCCGACGCTCACGCGCCGGGCCGGCCTCAGCCTCGCCAACCCGCCCTAAATGTGCTACAACAGCCCCACCTCGTGGGCGGCGCGGGTAAACACATCTACGGCATAATCAATCTCTTCCAGGCTGTGCGCGGCCGTGACATTGGCGCGCAGGCGGCTGGTGCCTTCTGGCACGGCCGGCGAAACCACCGGCAAGACAAAAATATCCTCCCGCTGACTGCGCCGCGCCATCTCCCAGGCGCACTCTTCGCTGCCACAGATAATCGGCACGATGCAGGTCTGGCTGTTGAGCGTATTAAACCCCTGAGCGTGTAGTTTATCTAAAAAGTATCCCATGTTGCGCTGCGCCCGCTGCACTCGCTCTGGCTCGTCCACAATCACATCAAAGGCAGCGCGCGCCGCCGCCACCGAAGTCGGCGGCAAAGCCGCCGAAAAGATGAACGGGCGCGAGGCGTGCTTGAGATAGTTGATCAGGTCGGCATCGCCGGCAATATAGCCCCCCGCACTGGGGATGGTCTTGGACAGCGTGCCCATCTTGATGTCCACACAGCCGGGCATGCCAAAATGCTCCTCGATGCCGCGACCGGTTGCGCCCAGCACGCCCAGGCTGTGCGCCTCGTCTACCATCAGCCAGGCTCCAAACTCGCGGCACAGTTCGTACAAGGCAGGCAGGTTGATAATGTCGCCGTCCATGCTAAAAACGGCATCCACCACCACCAGCTTACCGGCCTGAGGATCGGCAGCGTGCAGTTTGGCGCGCAGGTCATCCATATCATTGTGGCGAAAGCGTACAAACTCGGCCAGGCCCAACTGACAGCCATCCACAATGCTGGCATGGTTCAACCGATCACAAAAAACCACATCGTGCCGCCCACACAGCGCCGAAATGGCCGCCACGTTGGTCACATAGCCGCTGGAATAGGTCACTGCCGCATCGGTCTGCTTGAAACGGGCGATGGTCGTCTCTAGCTCATCGTGCAGGCGAGTGCTGCCGGCCAGCAGGCGCACGCCATGCGTGCCGCTGCCAAACTCGTCTATCGCCGCCCGCGCCGCTGCGTCAATGCGCGGATGGCGAATCAGGTCCAGATAGCTATAAGAAGCAAACATCAGCATCTCGCGACCATAAACCGTCACCTTGGAGCCATGCAAGGCATCGCTGGACATCAGATAATAATACCAGTCACGCTCTTGAAGAGATGCCACCCGGTCGGCCATCCCCTGAATGCGTTGTGCAATGGAATCGTCTGTTCGTCTCACTCTTTCCTCCCTCTCAAAGGACAATAAATGCGCCGTATTATACCTGAAAACGTACCAAAGGCATAACCTGCTCTCCCCTTACCATTCCATCGCAATTTACCAGAAACGCCCCTTGTGATATAATCAAACACAAACTCATCTGGGAGGAGACAAGGGATGGACTATCAGGCCACCATAGGCATCGAAATTCATGTTGAACTGCGCACCGCATCCAAGATGTTTTGCTCTTGCGCCGCCGACTTTTTTGGCCGCGACCCCAATACGCAAGTCTGCCCGGTGTGCATGGGCTATCCGGGCGTGCTGCCGACGATCAATGCCCGCACCGTCGAGTTTGCTGTGCGCGTGGGGCTGGCTCTGCACAGCGACATTGCCCCTTTTGCCAAATTTGACCGCAAAAATTATCACTATCCCGACCTGCCCAAAGGCTATCAAATTTCGCAATACGACCTGCCCATCTGCGTCAACGGCTGGCTGGATGTGCCGGTAAACGGCCAGGTGCGGCGCATCGGCATTGTGCGCGCTCATCTGGAAGAAGACACCGCCAAAACTTTTCACATCGGCACGGCTAGCCTGGTAGATTTTAACCGCAGCGGCGTGCCGCTGTTGGAAATTGTCACCCGCCCCGACATTCACACCTCTGAAGAAGCGCGCCAGTTTTTGATTCAACTGCGCACCATCTTGCGCTACCTGGGCGTCAGCACCGCCGACATGGAAAAGGGAGCTATGCGCTGCGAGCCAAACGTCTCGGTCAGCCCGGTAGGCAGCAACAAACTCGGTGTCAAGACCGAGATCAAAAACCTCAACTCGTTCCGCGCCGTCAAACAGGCCATTGATTACGAGATCGCCCGCCAGACCCAGGTGCTGGAATCGGGCGGACGGGTACAGCAGGTCACCATGGGCTGGGACGAAGCCCGAAACTGCACCGTCTTTCAGCGCAGCAAAGAAGGCGCCGAGGATTACCGCTATTTCCCCGAACCCGACCTGCCGCCGCTGGCCCTGAGCGCGGAATATGTGGCCGACGTGCGCGCCCACATGCCCGAACTGCCCGACGCCAAGCAGGTTCGCCTGATCGCCCAATATGGCCTCCGTCCCCAAGATGCTCAGGTCTTGGTGCAGGACGCCGACACGGCCGACTATTTTGAGACCTGCGCCCGCCTGGCCGCCGCACAGGGCATCGAGGCACAAACGGCCTGCAACTGGATCACCGGCGAGCTGTTCCGCCTGCTCAACGAATCCAACATGTCCATCACCCAGACCTGTATCACGCCAATGGCCCTGACCGGCCTGCTGGTACAGGTTCAGCGCGGGGCGATCAATGCCAACACGGCCAAAACCGTGCTGATCGAAATGTTTTCAAGCAGCCAATCGGCCGAGGCCATCATTGCGGCGCGCGGCCTGGCTCAGATCAGCAGCGACGCCGACATTGAGCCGTTGGTAAATCAGGTCATCCAGGACAACCCCGACGCGGTGGACCAATACCTCCAGGGCAAAGAAACCGTCAAGGGTTTCCTGGTCGGCCAGGTGATGCGCGCCTCGCGCGGGCGGGCCAACCCGCAGCGGGTGAACGAATGGATGCAGGCACGGCTGGATGCTTTACGTCAAGAAAGGACCTAGGACGATGAAGCAGATCAAAAAATGGAATATCGCCATCGTCGCGATGGGCTGGCTGCTGGTTCTGAGCGCGTGCTCGCCGCAACCCACCGCTATCCGCCCGCCTACGCCCACGCCGCCCATCCGTCACCGCGACGCTTTGCCGCTGCTCTTGTCGCTGGACGACCTGGGCGTCGAATATACGCTGGTCGAACAGCACCGCCTGAACAAGGGCGCCGGCTGGACGCCCGACATCACCCGGTTGTCGGGTTATCGGCACGTTTATCAAGGCAACAAAGCCCGCTATGCGCGCGTGGTCAGCCAGGTGGAGTGTTACCTCTCGGCCCAAGAAGCGCAGATAGCCTATCGCACCTACAAAGGCCAATTAACCGAGCAGATCAAGAATGACAGCCAGTATGGCCCGCTCAACGAGGGCGAAGCGCGGCTGGGCGAATGGAGCACCATGCTGACTATCTCCAACAAGGACAACCCCGACCTGATCACCATCCACTATGTGTTTGTGCGCGAAAATGTCGTGATCGAGGTGGGGCTGACCGGCTGGAAAGGCCCGGATTTTAACGAACAAGCCCTCAAAACGGCCCAGATTGTAGACAAACGAGTCGCCTCCCGCTAAGGAGTGCATCCATGCCCCCGACCCTTTCCTTTAACCGCATGCCCCGCATCATCGAATCGCTGCCGCAAGGCGAAATCGAACTGCCGCCGCCACCCAACCTCAGCCCCATGCCGCAGGTCAACAAGTGGATGCTGGCGATGCCGATCATTTTTGCCCTGCTGGCTCTGAGCATCCGCTTTTTGCCCAACCTGTTCACCTCGTCGGCCGGTTCGCAAAACATGACCGCCATGATCATCATGTCCCTCAGCTTTGGCCTGATGTCGGTCGGTTCGGGCGTGATGGCCTGGATCAACACCTCGATGCAGCGCAAGTCCCGTCAGCAAGAAAACGAGGAAAAAGAGTATCAATATGCTCAGGTTTTGGAGCAAAAACGTGGCGAACTGACACGCCAGCAAATTGAGCAGCAGCGCATCCTGGCATTTACCGACCCCGACCTGAACATCCTGGTCGGCTGGCCCGTCAGCCGCGACCCGCATCTGTGGCAGCGGCGCCCTCAAGACCCCGATTTTTTGTGTGTGCGGGTGGGTCACGGCCCCATGCCCTCTTTTGTCAAAATCAAGGTATCGCGCCCGCCCATGCCCGACCCGCGCTTTGAGCCGGTGTATGCCCTGGCCCAAGAGTTTGAAAACCTGCCCGACGTGCCGCGCACGGTCAACCTGCGCGTCGGCTCACTGGGCATCGCGGGCGATCTGGTGCGGCGCACCCAAATCGCCCGCGCCGTTCTGTGCAACCTGGTAACCCATCACTCGCCCGACGAGTTGCATCTGCTGGCCATATTTGGCGCACCACGCGAAAGCGAGTGGGCCTGGCTCAAATGGCTGCCCCACACCCACGCCCTCGACGCCGACCCGCGCCCGCGCTATCTGGCCAACGACCCCATCTCAACCCAAAACATGCTCGACGACCTGCTGGAAGAACTGCATCGGCGCGAGAGCCAGGCCGCCCGCCCCGAGTTGGGTCAAACCGCCCCGGCCTGGCCCTGGCTGGTGCTGCTGGTAGACGATTATCGGCTGGTGCAAAACACCCCGGCAATCAATCTGCTGCTGACCAGAGGGGCGCAATTGGGCGCCACGGCCATCTTTTTGGTGGACCAGGATTATCAGGTGCCGATGGGATGCAGCACCATCGCCAGATTGACCGGCGCCGGTCAGCTCAACTGTGCCTCGGCCGGGGTAGGTGGGATCAGCTTTGATTGTTGGCCCGATCAGGCCGACACAGCCACAAGCGAAAGGCTGGCGCGCGGCCTGGCCCCCCTGCGCGTGCAATCCTTGCAATCCGACCAGGACATGCCCTCACAGGTGCGCCTGCTGGACATGCTGGGGCTGGCATCAATAGATGATTACGATGCAAATCGGTGGTGGAACAATCAAAGCGATGGCGAATATCTCCAGGTCAAAATCGGCGAAAAACGCGGCCGGCAGCCGCTCATCCTCGATCTCAACCACACCGGCCACGGCCCGCACGGCCTGGTGGCCGGCACCACCGGTTCGGGCAAAAGCGAGTTGCTGCAAACGCTGATCCTGTCGCTGGCCATGACGCACCATCCCTACCAGGTGGGCTTTGTGCTGGTGGATTTCAAGGGCGGCGGCACGTTTGACCCTTTCAAAAACCTGCCACACACGCTGGGCCTGGTCACCGACCTGGACGGACAACTCACCACCCGCGCCCAGGTGGCTCTGGAAGGCGAGATGGAGCGGCGCAAGCGGCTGTTTCAGCAAGCCGGGGTCAATGACATTCGAGTGTATCAGAAAAAATTTGTCAACAAACAAGTGACCGAGCCGCTGCCCCGCCTGATCGTGATCATTGACGAATTTGCCGAACTGGTCACCAACTATCCCGATTTCATCGAGGCCCTGATCCGCATCGCCCGCGTGGGCCGCTCGCTGGGCGTCCACCTGATTCTGGCCACCCAAAGCCCGTCCGGTGTGGTCAAACCGCAAATCTGGGCCAACGCCCGCTTTCGCATCTGCCTGCGAGTGGAAAATCGCGGCGAAAGCCAGGACATGCTGCACCGCGGCGACGCCGCCAACCTGCCCCGCACGCCCGGTCGCGGCTATTTGCAGGTCGGCGAAAACGATGTGTTCGAGCTGTTCCAATCGGCCTTTGTGGGCGCCCGCTATCGCGACCAACACAAACAGCAAGCTGCCCTCCAGGCCGAGCAGCGCATCGTCATCAAGACCGTTTCAACGCTGGGGCAAAGGCAAGTCTTGTACGACTCGCGTCAGGCCCGGCCCCAGCCGGCCGACGACAATGCGCCGCGCGACATCCAGGTGATGGTAGAGGCACTCGAAAAGGCCGCCCGTCGCATGAACCTGCGCAGGCTGGACAGCCCATGGCCGGCCCCGCTGCCCAAAACTCTGCCCCTCGATGACATGCTGCGGCGGGCGGGTTGGGGCGGTTGGAACGGCCAGGACGACTGGCTGTTTGGCGCCGCCGCTCAGGAGCGACGCTGCGAGCAATGTAATGCCATCATGCGCCCCACGGCCAGATTTTGTCCTCAATGCCGCGCCGCTGCCCCCATCCCTACCGCCGCGCCCGCCCATCGTGTGGCGTCGCTGCCCGACCGGCCCTGGATGTGCGCCATGCTCGGCCTGGCCGACGACCCGGCCCGTCAGCAGCAAGGGCCGCTGACCCTGCCGCTGGCCGAGCAAGACGGCCATCTGGTGGTGGTGGGCGTCCCCGGATCAGGCAAAGAGATGCTCTTGCGCACCCTGGTGATCAGCCTGGCGCGCACCCACACCCCCGATGAATTGCACATCTATGCCGTCGAACTGGGCGGGCAGGCTTTGCAAGCTCTGGCCGTCCTGCCGCACATGGGCGGCATTTTCGGCCCGTCGGACAACCAAAAAATTCAGCGGTTGCTCGGCTATCTGAGCGATCAGATCGATCAGCGCCAGGCCTTGTGCAGGCAGGCGCAGGTAGACAGCCTGGCCCGCCTGCGTGATGTCAAACCGGCCGAGGCCCCGGCGGCCATCCTGCTGGTCATCACCGGATTCAAGACCTTTCGCGAGAGCTTTCAAGACGAAAAAGCCACCTACACCCGCCTGCTGCGCGACGGCGGAGCGATGGGCATCCATGCCGTCCTGGTCGGCGACCAAAACGGAGATTTGCCACCCGAAGTCCTGAACATCGTCTCGCGGCGCATGGCTTTGCAGTTGGCCGACGTGCGCGATTACCGCGATCTGTTGGGCGGACGGGTTCAAATTGACCCGGACGCCAAAATCCCGTCGGGGCGCGGCTGGTACAATGCCCAACAGCCGCCGCTCGAATTTCAGGCGGCCATGCCCACCGCCGCCGACAAAGAGATCGATCAGATACCTGAACTGAACAAATTGGCCCAAGCCATGCGCCAGGCCTGGTCAGGCAGCACGCCGCCGCCGATCCGCCTCTTGCCCGACAGGGTCTCGTGGCGCGAGGTGTTGGATGACACGCCACCGGTCGGCGACCCCACCATCCTCACCGTCCCTCTGGGGCTAGACTCGCTGCGCCTGCAACCTGTGTCGGTAGAGATGGCCCGGCACGGCCCCTATTTCTTGATCGCGGCGCCGCCACAGGGCGGCAAGACCAATATGCTGCTGGGCTGGGCTATGAGCCTGGCCGAGCGGTATGGGCCGCAGCAGGTCCAGTTGGTGAGCATCAGCACGCGCCGCAACAGCCTGGGGCCGCTGTCTCGTCTGCCGCACACTCGCGCCCATTGCCCCAATCTGCAAGCCTTCAAAGACCAGGTGCTGCCCTGGCTGGCCGCCGAATTGACCGAGCGTGTCAAGGCTGCCTCTAGCCTCAACGTCGGCACAATGGGACTGAGCGCGCCAGCTGCTTTGCCCGGCTCATTTCCGGCCATCGTGTGGCTCATTGACGATTACAACGATTTTATAGATGCCGTCAACAATGACCGGGACAGGGACAAGGACTGTAAAGCGGTGTGGGAAAATCTGGTGCGGAGCGGCCGTGACGTCAACATATATATCATCGCGGCCACACCACTCAACTGGTCGGCCGGCTCGGATGCGTTGATCCGCCAGATTCAGGGCATCCGCTCTGGGGTGCTGATCCAGGCGCAGGACAGCGGCCCGCTGGGGACAGGAATACGTCTGCCGTCCCGCGCCGAGTTGCCGCCGGGGCGCGGCTATGTGGTGCGCAGCGGCAATATCGAATTAGGGCAAACGCCATACCTGGGGGATGCGTCTATGGTTTTGAGTTGGGTCAAACAAATTGCCGCTGTCTGGCCGGCTCCGCCAGAGGCCGAACCTGAAACAACAGAAAACGCCGCGGACCCAATCGCCGCGGCGCAAGAGCAAGACACCGTATAAACTGCCAATCACAGATGTGCCCGTCACTGGCGAATCTGCGATTCGCTTCAGGTGACGGGCATGTCTGGTAGCTATTTGTACAACACGACATCATCCACATAGGCCCACGTGTTATACCACCCATCCACGCGATTAAACACCGCCACATACAAAGTGATCGTCTGCCCCTTGAACGCGCTCAAATCCAACGTCACCTGCCGCCAACCCAGGTCTTTGGCTGGCCCGGTCTGGCTGGGATTGGCCGGGTTGCCATTACAAAAAACCAGACCGCCGGCGGCGGTAACCGACGGATTGCCCAGTCCAGCACGGCACAGCGTGTTTCGTTGAGCATCACTTCCCATCGTGTTGATATGAATTTCAAACGAATCGTAAAACCTTTGGTACTTGTCTGACCAGACCAGATCATGGGTATAGATGCGGTACCGCAAGGTCAAATGCGCATCATCCATGTCTGGCACATTAAAAGTCTGCCACACGCGGCCATGGCCTACCGGCACGCCGCCGGTATTGTTATACGATGAATCGCCCAGCAGCACCATCTGGCTATCACCGCCACTCCACGCCTGGGCCGAGGTGATGGCCTGCTTGAACAAACCATCATGCTGCCAGCATGTCCAGCCTTGATCAAAATTGCCGTTGCAAAACGGTGCATAATTGCGCAGCGTAATGGGTAAATAAACATCGAACCAGGTCACTCGCGTGACGGCCTGGTCTTGGGCCGGGTTGCCGGCATTGTCCTGAACCACCAGGCGAAAGGTATAGGTCGAGTTGGCCGTCACGGTGACAAACGTCCCCTGCCCCACCGCCGGCACATTTGACAGCCAGGTCTGCCACGCCCCATCGCCTTTTTTGTACTCGATTCGGCGCACCGCCAGGCCCGACCGCTCATCCTGGGCCGACCATGCCACCGGGATGCCCTGGCCGGGTTGGACGACGGCCGGGGCGGTGATCATCGCCGTCGGCGCAACCGTATCCACCTTGAACAGCCCCAGATGGACGATTGCGGCGGCCGGGTTGCCCGCGCCGTCGCGCGTGCGCAGGTGAAACCAGTTGTCGCCCTGCGGCAGGCTCGCGCCAACAGCCGATGTGCCGGTGGTAGACTGCCCGCCGCTGCCGTTCCATGTGCTGTTTTGCGACCAGATGTACTCGTAACGCACCCCGCTGCCATCGGATACGGCCGACCAGCCCACCGGAATGGTCGAGGCCGAAATCCACGCGCCCGCGCGGATGCCGTTGGTCGTCGTCACCAGAGCCGGATTGGACGGCAGCACATTGTCCACCCACACCCGCGCCCAATCCCGTCCTTCGTGACCGAGCCAATCGGCCCCCCGCGCCGTGAGGGTGAACGCTTTGTAATCCTGGCCGGCCGGCACAGCCCAGTCCCACGACCAATCTTTCAGCCCCACAGCCTGCGCCCAGGTGAGACCGCCGTCTGCCGTCAGCGACACGCCCTGCAGCCCGGCGCCCAGGTCAGAGGCCGCGCCCGACACCGAAACAAGGGTTGGCGACACCGCATTGAACACCGTGCCGCTGACCGGCGCGCTCATAGTCACCTGCGGCAAAGCGGCGTCGGCAACAAATGACAGGGTCAATGTGGTGGTGTGCGCGTGGGTGTTGACCAGCGTATAGCCCACCGCCTGGCCGCTTGCGCCGGCGGCCACGCTGTAGGTGATAGTTGCCGTCCAGGGTGAAATGGTTGAGGTATAAACCCGCTGCGGCTGAGCAAAAGCGGCCGCGGCGGTCAAGGTTAGCGTCGGCGTGCCGCTGATCTCTAGCGTTACCGTGATCAGGCCAGAGTGGTCGGGGTCAAAATACACCGTGCGGCTCAGCGCCGCTCCCGGCAGCGTGTCGGAAACAGGCAGGCTGGCCGAAATGATCGCAGACCGAACGACCGGGTCGCCATTTGCCCAAATCGGCGTACCGACAATCCACAGAATGGATAGACTCACCAGTGCCACCGCCAGCAGGCCCGGTACCCACAAACGATATACTCTCATTTTTCGCTCCTCCAGATCAAAATCTTGCAGAACCCGCAAACGTTGGTTCCGACAGGCTCAATCAACGGTATCCCAATCCCAATACCCTGGATCTTGGCGATCTAACGCGCCGGCGTCATGGTGGGCAGAAGGATCGGCGTAGAACGCGGCGTCGGCGTCGATGTCGGGCGCGGCGTAAACGTCGGCGTGAACGTTGGCGCATAGGTGGACGTTGGCGTTTCGGGCGTCGGCGTGGATGTTGGGGTGCGTGTCGGCGTCGGCGTGGACGTCGGCGTGGGTGTGGACGTTGGGGTGCGGGTCGGTGTGGGCGTCCAGGTCAGCGTAGGGGTCGGCGTCGAGGTCAATGCGGGCGTGGGTGTGGCGCTGTCTGGCCCAAAAGCGATGCCCCAGATCAGCATAGCCACCAACAGCAGCACCGTCGCCGCCACGGCGATGGCTGGCCAGGGCAAGGACCGGGGGCGCGCCGCCCAAGCCCGACGCATCTCGACGGCGGTCTGAAAGCGTTTTTCGGGCTGCAGTTCCATCGCCTTGAGCACGACCTTTTCCACCTGTGCGGACAGGTTGGGCGTCAGGGTGCGCGGACGGGGCAATTTTTGACCCGCCTGCCGCTCCCAGGCCGGAAGCGGCCGCTCACCGGTGAGCAGGTGATAGAGGGTGGCGCCCAGCGAATAAATATCCGAACGGGCATCGGTGCTGCTGGTGTTGAATTGCTCCGGCGAGGCATAAATCGGCGTGCCGCGTCCCTGTGCGCCGGGCAGGGTGCGCCCTCCGTCTTGCTGCGCCTTGGCGATGCCAAAATCCACCAGCCGCACCCGCCCGCCGACATCTAGCTTGATATTGTCGGGCTTGATGTCACGGTGAATGACCGGCTGAGGCTGACCGTGCAAATAGCTCAAAATATCCAGCAGCGCATCGGCCCAGGCGCGCACGTCGCGCTCGGCAAACCCTTTTTGTCCCTGCCGCTCTAACCGCTGCTTGAGATCATCGCCCTCGATGTACTCCATCACCAGGTATTGCCGCCCGTTGACAGCAAAATATTCGGCAATTTGCGGCAGGCCGGGGTGAGACAGTCCGCGCAGCAGGTTACATTCGAGCAAAAACTGCTGCTGCGCTTCGGGCGACATGTCGCGGTTTTCCTTGATCGCCACCCGCAGACCACCCAGGTGATCATCCTGGGCCAGGTAGACAGTGGCCATGCCGCCCTGCCCGAGCTGAGCAATGATATGATAGCGATTTTGCAAAACCTGTCCTGGAAAAAGAGTCAAGTGTCCTCCGATTTGAGACAGGAAACGTCCTCCCGCAGAGCCAAACCCGGCCCGCGCTACCTATCTTGGGTTGGTTCGGGCGATTTGGTTTCCTCCGGCGTCGGCACCGGGGCGGTCGTCACTGTCACCGTCGTTTCCACCGTCGGCGTCGTTGTCACCGTCGTTTCCACCGTCGGCGTATGGGTCGGCGTATGGGTCGGCGTCGGTGTATGGGTGGGCGTGGGTGTATTGGTCGGTGGTATATAGGTGGACGTGGGCGACACCATCGCCGTGCCGGTTGCCGTGGGTATGAGCGTTGGCGTGGGTGTCGGCGTGGGCGTCGGCGTAAAGGTCGGTGTAACAGTGGGCGTCGGCGGCTCTGTAGCAAGCGGCGTCATCGTAGACGACGGCACCGGGGTGACGTTCGGCGTCGGGGTCGAGTCACTGCCGTTGAATCGGACAAAGATCAACAGCAGAGCAATGAGGATACCCAACAGAATCAATCCCAGCCCGCCCAAAATGATCGCCTGACCATAGCGGCCCAATCCGCCGCCGCGTCGCCCTCCACCCGGCACATGCACCACCACCACCGAGATGTTGTCTGGCCCACCGCGTTGATTGGCCAGGGCGATCAGCTTTTTGACGGCCTGCTGCGGGCGGTTGGCCGCGGCGATGCGTCCGATCTCGGCGTCGTTCACCACCCCGCTCAGGCCATCCGAGCAGATCACTACCACATCACCGGGCTGCATGGTCAGGGTATTCATTTCGACCTGCACATCGGGCTTTTCACCCAACGAGCGGGTGATCAGGTTGCGCTGCGGATGATGTTGGGCATCTTGTTCGCTGATAAAGCCGCTGTCAATTTGCATCTGCACCAGCGAGTGATCTTTGGTGCGAAAAGCCACCTGGCCCTGGCGAAACACATAGACGCGGCTGTCACCGACATGGGCGGTCAGCAGGGTTGAGCCGATAAACAGGCCCACAGCCACCGTCGAGCCGGCGTTGGCCGCACTCGATTGACGGGCATAGCTGTGGACGGCCGTGTTGGCGGCCTTGATCGCCATCTCCAGACTGGCGGGCGGGTCGCCGCCGACTATGTCGTAATAACGCTCCAACACCGTCTCGGCAGCCAGGCGGCTGCATGCGCGACCAGAACTACCGCCGCCCATGCCATCGGCCACCAGGCAGAGTGTGCCGCGTTCAACTGACTTTTTCTTGTACATGTTTTGCTCAGTGATGTCGCGGCCAGAGCGAGGAAAAACCGCATCCTCGTTGTATTCGCGCTGCCGCCCCTGATCGGTGTCGCCCCAGATGTCCAGTTTTGTGTGCATACCAGCCTCTTGTATAAACGTCGGGGGCAACCGCCCAACGTAGGGGCAGGGCTTGCCCCTGCCCGTTTGCCCCTGCCCGCATCGGGGGGCAACCGCAAGGGTTGCCCCTACCCCCGATTACGGTGTGTTGGATGGATTGGTGGGCGGATTGTTGGTCGGTTGGGTCACGACCTGCGTCACCCGCGCGCCGGGCAGGTTGCCGGGCTGCTGCGGATAGGTGGGCGGCACGCCGGGCTGCTGCGGGTACATGGTCGAACCGCCCGGCTGTTGCGGATAGGTGGGTGGCACGCCTGGCTGCTGCGGATATATGGTCGGGCCGCCCGGCTGCTGCGGATAGATGGACGGCAAACCTGGCGCGCCCGGCTGCCCCGGCATCCCCGCGCCCGACGGTGGATACATGGTTGGCGCCGCGCCGGCCGCCGAACCCGACTGCTGCCCCTGGAACAATTGCGTTTGAAGACTGCCCATCGCCTGAAATTCGATGATGGTATCACCGATCTGGATGCGACTGCCCGGCTGCAAGGGATATTGCATGCGCGGTTGAATTTTGGCCCCGTTCAGCAGCGTGCCGTTGCCGCTGCCCTCGTCAATCAACACAAACTGCCCGCCCTGCTCACGGATGGTGGCGTGCCGGCGCGAGATGTATGGATCCAACACAACAAATTGGCAATCCTGTTCGCGGCCGATGGTGATCATCGAGTCGCGGATCAGGTATTCGGCGCCGGGCTGCATGCCGCGCAAAACGACCAGTTTGGCTTTGGGCGCAGCGATGGCCGACAGCACTTGGGTTTTGGGGGCAGCCTTGCCGGGTCCCTGTTTGGCCAACTTTTCCATCAAGGTTTTGCGAAACACCAGAAACAGCACCACCAACGCCGCCACAATGATCAAGAGCAGCCAGGGCAGCCACATACTGCCTGCTTTGCCCACCACCTCGATGGGCTTGGGCTTGGGCGTCGAGGTTGGTTCAGGCGTGGCGGTGGGAATGGGCGTCGCCGTCGGCACGGGCGTGGGCGCGGCAGCAAAAATGATCTGCTTTTCCTCCGAGCGAACCGCATCCTGACCGGTCAGGATCGAGTCTGCCACTTCGACATAAAACGAGATCGGGCGGTCTTTGTACAGGTCAGTAGGATCGGGTAGCGTCCACTCGCAGACCGGTGGCGGGCTGCCCGGCGTCCAATCGAGAATGGTCGTCACCTGGGTCTGACCGGCCTCTTTTTTAATGCAGCGCACCTTGATCGGACGAGGATTGTTGTCGGGGAACGAGATTTCGGTGGTCAATGTGACGCGCATGCCCGATGTCCAGGCCTGAGTGCCTTCGGGCGGATTGAGGATAGTTTTGCCTTTGTCGGGGCGAGGAGATTGAAGCCCCGAAGCCACCGTCACCTCGTCTTGAGCACCCTGGTATTGCACGATCAAAAGGTGAGAAGGAGCCTCTGTGATGGGCCGATAGGTGAGGCGATATGCGTTGCCCAATTGTTTGATCTGCTCATACATGGCATAGACCTGATTTTGATTGTCGCCTTTGAACTCGACCAGTTGGCCCTTGGTATAGCGAGCCAGGCCAGCCACGTCGGCAATTTCATAATTATAAGCCTTGGTCGCGTTTTTGCCGGCCGTGTCAATGCCCACGCCATAGAGCGGCGTGTCATAATCGCGCACGGCAAAACGGCTTTGCACATTGACAATCGGCACATGCTGCGGCGCGGCCGCGTCTTGCTGATAGCCGTCGTTGCCGTCCGAAAACACCAGGATGAGGTGCTGCTGGCGTTTGACCGCGCCTTGCAGTCGGGAGTCCGAGGTCTCCAGCCAATCCATCGCCTGACTGATGGCCATGTATAGCGCAGTGTTGGCGCCCTTTTTGGCGGTGAGGTTGGCATAGGAATTATAGATGGCGCCCTTGTCGGTAGCCGGTGACAACGGGTATAACGAGCTGACAGTGGTGTTGAATTCCAGAATGCCAATATGGTCTTGCGGCTGCAAATATCGCTCGGTAAACTCGCGCAGTAACGTCTTGGCGTGCTCGATGCGCGATGGGTTCGATGTGCCGCCCGACTGACAGTCGGCGCTGGTGTCTTTGCACAGCATGCTGCCGCTGGTGTCAATCAGGACGATGACCGAGATGCCGGTAGGTTCAAATGCCACGCTGAACTCGTCGGCGGCCAACTGGCGGCCATTGTCTTTGAGCGTCAATGTAGACGAGTTGAGGCCGGTGACCGGCCTGCCGCCCGAATTGGGATCGGCATAGTTCAGCACAGAGGCATAAACATCTATCTGGCCAGTCTGGGCATTGACCGGCGCATCATGGATGTGAACCCGGTCGAGATTGCTTTGCGCCTGCACCGGCAAGACAATCAGCATCAAGATACATAGAGCAGCGAGAATATAGTTTTTGTACGGCATGCTGTTCTCCTTATTTGACTAAAAGAGCATCCACCTGGATCAGAATAATGGCGATATTGTCCGATCCGCCGGCCTGATTGGCGGCAGCAATCAGACGGTCGCAGGCATGCTGTGGGCTGTTGGACGAAAGGACCAGTTGATGGATCACCGGCTCTTGCACCAAATCAGTCAGGCCATCGGAACAGAGGAGCAAAAATCCCCCCACAGGCAGCCGGGTTTCAAACACATCCACCTGCGCCGGCGAAACCTGGCCGTCGGCGGTGAGGTGATCGGCAGTGATCTGGCGAATGGCCTGACGGTCCAAGACATAGGCGCGACTGTCGCCGGCGTTGGCAATGCAGGCCGCGTAGCCAGACACCACCGCCCAGACCAGGGTGCTGCTCATGGGTCGTCCCTGGCGCGCCGCGTCGACCGTCTGGATGGCTTCTTGCGTCACCTGGCGCATCCAGCCCTTGAGGTCTGGATGCGTTATTGTATACTCGGACAGAAATGGCGTCAACATGGCCGCCGCCGCTTTTTGGGCCACATACGCCAGCGCGAGCTGACTGGCCGTCTCGCCGGCGCCGCCGCCGCCCAGCCCGTCGGCCACAGCATACACGCCCAACGGCGCGCCGTGCGAGCGGTTGATCCAGCCAAGGTCCAGGGTCAACAGGCTGTCCTGATTGATCTGCCGCACGCGGCCGGCGTCGGTGCGGCGACCCAGGCGCAAGTCAAACTGCGGGGTCACACCGGATGACGGCGCAGGAGGAGGCGACACCGGAATGGGCGCGGCGGTCAATTGTCCCAGGGCGATCAGCCAATCCTGGGCGCGGACATAATGGCCTTGTGAGGTCTGTCGGATCAGTTCGCGCACTGCCGGCGGCAAAACCAGGTCGGGAGTCAAAACATAGCTGCGCGTCAGCATGAACAAGAACAAGGCGCCCAAACTTTGCACATTGGCCTGCACATCGGCGGGCGAGGCCGGACTTTTGACCTCGCCCAGATCGAACCACATGGCCTGACCGTCCTGGATGCACACCTGCGCCGGGCCAACCGGGCCGAGGGCGATCTGCTGCTGATGCAAATAGGCCAGCCCCTGCGCCAATTGCCCGATCCACCGACACGCCTGATCCAGCTCAACGGTGGCATTTTGCCCTTCCAGAGTCAGCCAATCGGGGCCGGCAAAAAGCAAATAGTGCCGTTCGGCGCCGTTATAATCGCGAGCCACCCAATGTCGCTGCGCCAGGCGCAAAGCCGGATGTGTCAGGCTGCGTCCGTGCAAGCCCACCTGGGCCTGCACGGTCACCCATTCGCTGGTTTCTTTGAGCAGCCAGCGAGTTCCGGCCCGCCCGGTGACCATTTCTTCAACCAGATAATAATTGGCCTGGCGCGACTCGCGGTAGACTTGAAGCACCACGTAACGATCCAGGAATGAACCAACCGGAAACGCGGCAAAAGGCAGTTGCGCCGGCGAAATCGAGCCGGTCTGAAAAGCTGCGGCAGAAAGGTTCATAGTGCATTCTCCCCGGCGACCTGCTCATGAAACACCAGCTCGACCAAACCGATGGACACCTGCCAGCCGTCGCGCAAAAGGTTGCGTTGGGTGCGCCGTCCCTGCACAAAGATGCCGTTGCGCGACACGCTGCCGTTCTTGCCCTGGTCATACAAAACCCAATAACCTTGCTCATATTGAACCATGGCATGATAACGCGACACCGATTCCCAGCCGGGGTAATGCTCATCTATGACCCAATCATTGTCGGGGGCGCGGCCAATGCACACGCGCGGAGCGCACAGATCAAAATGCACCGCCGCATGGATGCACTCGAAAAACGTCCTGGTTCCCGGCATCGCCGAAGGCGGTGGGCAGGCCGCCGGCGCGACCGTCTGATCGGGCGGCGGCAAGATGGCCGCTGTCTGCGGCAGGGGTGGACGCGCCGGCGCCGGCGGCATAGACACGGGCGCAACGGATGCGGGCGCAACGGATGCGGGCGCAGCAGGTACAGACACAGGAGGCATAGAAACAGGCTGCGGCGGCGCAGGCGGAGGAAAAACCGGTGTCGGCGGGATGGACGAAGGAGCGGACGTAGCGGGCGGATCGCCAAACGAAATCTCGTCCGATGGCAAGGCCGCCCTGGTGTGCTGCCGGGCCGGCCGTCGCAGCACCAGCCAAATCGCCGCCCCGGTGCCAATGATCACCAGAACAATCATGATCACCAGAATCAAGATAATGATCGAATTGCTGTCACCATCCTGCAACTGGAGCGCAGATAGGGCAGCCCATCCATCAAGCCGGTGCATGTTGATGCTCGTGTTCATCATCCACATCCTTGCCCCCTATGCAAAATTGAATGTAACCTGCGCCTGGCCCAACGTGATCACGTTGCCATGAGCCAGCGGATAGGGTTGGTTGGGCAGCAGTTGAGTCTGATTGACCCAGGTGGAGTTGTTGGGCGCAATCTGCACCACCATCCACTGCGCCCCCTGTCGGTACACCTGGGCGTGGAGGCGCGAGACGGTTTGGCCGCCCGGCTCGTAGGTGAAATCAATGTCGGGCTGTTGCGCGGCATCGCTGCGCCCCAACACATAATAGGGCTTGCTGCGGTCGTCGAGCGGAAATACCCGCCCCGAAGCCGTACGAATGGCCGCTACGCCGGCCGCTGCCGGCAGCAGGGCCAGCACCCGCCCGGTGACAATGCCGGCCGCATCCAAAGTAGACTGGGGACTGAGCGGCTCGCGCGAGGGCAGCTTGATCAGGCGATAGCCGATCGGCTGTCCCAGCCCATCCACACGGGGCAGTTGCAGCACATCCAGCAAGATGCCGACCAGTTGAATGATCGGCACATCGGCGGGCAGTTCCAGGTCAAGGCTGCCGCTGAGCGGGCTGTCGGATTGCAGGGTGAGGGTTAGGGTGGGCATAGATTTATAAAAGTTTTCTAATTTCTTCTTCAAACTTTGGTTCTGAACCAGGCAGAAGCACAAGAAAATTCTGTTCGATACGCTTAAGTGAGCGCAAAAGCCACAGCCGTGAAGGGCCCCGAAGAACTAAAAGCCCTCGTTCTGAGAATGGGGCTTTCTCTTCTCCGTATTCAACCCTCAAGATACTGCCTCTGTATCGAACTTGACTCAGATCTTCTACTAACACTGACTGGAGATGACTTGGAATATTTATGCTTTTGAGTTTTTCAACAATATTTGATTTTGATTTCTCGTCCTTAATCTCATTCAGCACATTTTGAGGTATCTCAATTTCAGGACAATCCACAAAATCTGTTTGACCCACTTCGAAAAATTCTTTTCCTTCTTGAAGAAGTGTCTTGCGATCTGATACTTGAGTGATATGATGTAGCAATCCTTGTTCTATTATATGAGTTAAAACTCGATTTTCTTTAAAGTGGTGAGTGAAAGAATAATCTGCCTGTCGAGATGAACGGCTATAACGAATAGAAAAGTCAGCATGAACAAGAATTTGTCCCCAAGACATCAATGGTTCTACAAGACTCATCTTGCCTTCTGCATCTATATCTAGCCACTTTCGAGCTAATAACGAATGCCCAGCAGTCAACAAACGAATGTGGGCTTCTTCTTTTTGCATTGCACCTAACTGGGCCACCATAATATCGTGCGCCATTTGGGGTTGTCCAATTATGCTCATAACTAGCGCTATTTCTTCTACACTAAGAATGAAATCATCTGTGTTCATTATTATGGTCTCCTTATAATGAGGACGTTTGTATTGGTTTAAAAGTATCTTCTCAAAATTTGGGGGGAGCCGCCAGAACGGTCGCAAATCAACGTCAAGAAGTGTCGCGTTCAAGCGACTTATTGATACATTTCGTCAACTGTCTTTTGAAGTTCCCCCAAGTTATTGAGAAGATACGTTTAAAATTCATTTACAGCTCTCGGTTCGCCCATTTTCTGATGGACATATAAAAATATCTGCTCATAGAAGTGATACTTTGCATCAAGTCCCAGGAGCGACTCAAGGCCGCTTCGAGAGACCTGACTTGTCAAAATGCTCACAAAGCTGCTTAAAATAGCGTCTGAATAGCTTGTGAGCAGGCAATTTGAAAAACTCTGGAAAAAATAAGCGAACCATGAGTTACAGCATTTTGAATACATTAAAAGAAATCAAGCACTTTATCTACAATGTTGTTCAAACCATTATGGGCTGTGTCTACTATGACTTGATCTAGTTCTTTATCCCCTATTTTTATGTTCTCAACCCATTCTGCCGCTTTTCCACCAAGCCATCCGCCAACCATACCACCAATCTTGCCTCCGATAACTGTTCCTACAGGCCCAAAAACACTACCTATAGCAGCACCGGCAAATGTACCTATCGAACCACCAATGAGAGAACCACCAACCCCCAAAAAAGTATCTACAACGATGCCTAGACCAACTTTGGCTACATCTCCCTCGTATTCTTGCCAATTCTCGCCGATTTCACTGACGACCTCGCCAATGGTTCCAACAACAAGAGGCGAAAAGCCAATGGGTTGATTCAGGTCTCTCCATCCTCTTGTTAAATTTTTGGCTCCCAAAGCCCAAGCATCTTTGAAAATGTTGCCTGTCAACCCACTAACATACGGAGCCTTCAAAACGCTGGCAACTGCCGGTAGTATTTTGATGCCATCCCATACAGTAGCGCCAGTTCCCAACCAACCTTCTAATGATTCCAGCCAGGATTTTTCCGAAGGGAGTGAATTATCAGAAGCGTTATTGGCAGACGGAGAAGAATCTGGGCCATCTGTCTCCCACTCCACCCACGGCATCTCCTCCAGATTCCTCGCCGCAGTGCGATCCTCATCTTCAAAGGTGTCGGCCACGCGGCGCAGCAGCAGCCCCAGCCGCTCCAGTTCATTGGCCACCTGGGTGCCCTGCGGGCGCACGCGGTTGAGCAGCGGCTCGGTTTCCCAGCGGCTGCGCCCGTCCCAGCTCCAGGTGTCCAGGCCGTCGATGGCCCGCTCCAGGTCATCGCGCATCTGCTCAATTTCGCGCGCCTCGGCCAGCAGGCGGCGCCCCGCCGCGCGCACCGATTCGGTGTTGACGCGAATGTTGCCCATTGTGACGCTCCTTGTCATTAAATCCAAGACCCCAGCAGGCGGACCAATTCAGGCGTGCTGATCGACCGCAGCATATACACATCTTGTCCGTCAACCGGGTTGGGCAGCGGATAAGCCAGCCAGGCGGCCTGCGCCGTGTGCAAGAGGGTCAAATCCCACAGGTGCATCTGATCTTGAGGATGTATTTGCACAATTTGGAGGATGGCCAGGTGATGCGGCTCGGCCAATGATTGGGCAAACTGCTGCGCTGGCTCGGCCTCTGCTCCATGTTGAACCAGAATCGCCGCTCCGGCCGCCTGATTTTGTGCGGCGGCTTCACGCACCTGCGCCAGGGCCGCCCGTTCCACCTGCATCTCGACCGCCGGCATCCTGGGTAAATTTGACGCCTGGCACACTGAAATGATCTGCTCGATCAAGGCGGTGCGATCCGGAACAAGAGCCAACCGGTGCAATGCCTGATCAGGCAGGGTATGCGCCACTAGAATGCCTTCGCGAATGTGTCCAAAATACTGTGCCGGGGGGCGACCATCAGGAAAATGATGCTGCACCAGCACCGAGGTTTGGGCAAAAGCGCATGCGCCCACCATGTTCAAAAGTGCATTTTGCACCAAGAGCTGCCCATTTGCGTCCAATCGTGCCAGTTCACGCGCTCGCAGCGCCCGTTCGGCAAAAATCAAGCCCAGATTGCGCTGTTCGGGGGTCAATTCGCCCAACGGATCAGCGCCCAGACCTGGGATCGTGTCGGCGCGGATCAGCGCCAACACCAAAGCCAGTTCTTCTCTGGACAAAATCACCTCGACAATTTGCCTCGTGTTTGTTTCGGCCATACCGTCTCCTTCAAGGGTTCACATTCAGCGATGCCGACACCCAAAACGTGCTTATGTCTAGCGGCGGCTCGAACACCACTTCCCATGCGCTGCCGCCCAGAGCCGGATTCTCCACACCTTGGGCCAGCGATTCACGAGTTTTGATCGCCACGCGCGCCAATTGATTCCACTGTTCTGTTTGATCGGCAAAAATGGGCAGAATAAAAACGCGGCTTTTCACGGTGCTGGATTTGGTGGCCTTCATCCAGTCAGGGCGATGAGGTTCGACACGCTCCATGTCCACAAAGGCCAGCTGCCCAGATATGGTTTCATCTACCCGGCCGACAATAAAACGATCTGCGCCGATTTCGATCAGCATCGTTTCAACAGGCGCTTGCCCTAACTGGTGGGTCAATGCGCCCAAATACTGCGCCGGCTGCCGGGATGCCTGAAACAACACCCGCCGCTCGATCTGCCCATTTGTCAGTTCGACCTGATAGACCCGCAAACGGCTGCCGACCGGAACCTGGCTGCTCCATTGGCTGGGATCGGCGGTCCAAAGCACCCTGGTCGAGCGCGGCTTGGCATCGACCAGACCTTCCGGCGGGATGGATGAATCTGCTCCACACTGCCCACACGCGCAAGTCAGCCAGGCCAACAAGCCACACCCCCAAAACCACCTGCTCAAACGCCTGCTCATGCTATCCTCAACTCAATTTGCCGACGGAGAATCGGTTGTTGCCTGCCTGATGGATGGAAAACGCTCTTGCAGCACCTCCATCACCTGGGCATTGACCTCTGGATTTTCGAGATTCATGTACGAATTGTGCGCGTTTTGGGAAGCGCCATCCACAGTGTGATAAGAGATATTGGAAGACCGGTCACGCGCCAATTGATCGCCGGCCCACAGTCCACCCACAGTAGACAGCAGCGGATTGCCTGTTGCCACCTGGGCCAGCGCGACGGGAACCCCTACCCGGCCTTCTTCAGAGCGCAAATAAGCGCGGCCAACATTGTCATCCTTATGGCGAATGTCCACCACCTGGTCGGCATAGCGGCTGGCCTGGTCGAAATTGGACACCGGCACGCCCAGCGTTACCACGCCTTCTACCTCGCGCCCCAGCCGAGTTTCGACCATCCCGGCAAGATTGCTGACAATGGCTCCACCGCCGCTGTGGCCGATCAAGATGATTTTTTGGCCGGGCACAAGCGGATTTTGGGCCAGGTCTCGATTGATTGCGTCAAATGTCTGCTGCGTATAGTGTCCCTGGTCGCCTAGCACATACTCTTGGGCCACCTGACCAGAGCCGATAACGGTATTGGCGACATCTATACCTTTGTTGGCAATCTGATTTACTCCGCCCGACGCCCAATTGACCACTCCGGCGCCCGCGCCGGTAAACCAGTCCACCGGGCTGAGCCACCCGCCAGACTGCGTTCCTTGCAGGTTGGTTTGCAGATTAACATGGCCAATCTGTTTTTCATACACGCAAGGCAACGCCGTCACCTGATCAGGATCATAACCGTACTGCTCCAAAAGCTTTTCCATATTTCGAGCGTTATCATCCAACCCATCAGCGCCGGGTATTGCATTGATCCCATTGACGACGTAAATGCGCGGCGGCACCTCACCCTCCACCGGCCAACCGCCTCCGGCGGCCCAGGCTGCCCCGGCCAATGCACCGCTCACCCCAAACTCGACCCAGTCCATCCCCTCCAGGTTGCGCGCCGCCGTGCGGTCTTCGTCCTCGAACCGGTCTGCCACCCGCTGCAACAGCCGCGCCAGCCGCTCCAATTCGTTGACCAGGTAAACTCCTCGTGGTCGCACCTGCTCTAGCAGCGGCTCGGTCCGCCAACGGCTGCGTCCGTCCCAGCTCCAGGTGTCCAGACTGTACATTTCGCGCTGCAAGCGATGGCACAGCATATCCAATTCGCGCGCCTCGCCCCACAACCGTCGCCCGGCCTGGCGTACCTCTTCGGTATTGACGCGAATCTGCCCCATGTCAAAGCCTCCCCGCAACCCTTGTACCGTCCATCAATCAACCTACATACCTTTTGACTTGTGTCATTATAACGAGAACTTGATCGGATGTCAACCGTATGTTATAATCATCCCAGATGACAAGAGGACATTTGACAGAGAGGAGCAGAAATATGGTTAGCATTGTGGTCGCGCCGGAGCGATTGGAGCAAGTGGCCGGCGTCTTTGAGCAAAAACGAGATGACACCTCGGCCATGATCCACAGCCTGAAAAGCACGATGGACAGCCTCAATGCCGAGTGGGACGGCGTAGCTCAAAACAAGTTCTATGCCGAGTGGGATGCTATGATTCCTAAAATGAACCAGTTTACCAATTTGCTGGATGAAATTGCCGGCGAACTGCGGCGCATCGCCCAGGTCTTTCGTGAAGCAGACGAAAATGTAGTCTGATCATCTATAATTTTTTCGCGTTGTTCAATGAAAGGAGCTTGCAATGGTTCAAATTCGTGTCACCCCCGAACGGCTGGAAGAAATCGCATCCCAGTTTAGCAACCGCAAAGATGAGACCGAGACCATGATCCAGAACCTCAAATCTACCATGGTCAATCTGGATTCCGAATGGGATGGCGCAGCGCAGCAAGATTTTTATACCGTGTGGGAAGAGCAAATCCCTGTCTTGCAAAAAGCCGCCGATCAATTGGGGTACATCTCTGACGAACTCAAGCGCATCGCTCAGGCCTTCCGCGATGTAGATGAGCAAGTCGTCTAGGAGCAGGCTGAAAAACTCTCTTACCACCAAGACACAAAGGACACAAAGCATTTCTAAAAACTCAACAGTATCGCAAACCTTTGTGTTCTCGGTGTTCTTTGTGGTAAAAATAGACTTTTTCAGTGGCCTCCTAGGAGCGTGCTGAAAAAAACCTCTCACCACCAAGACACAAAGAGCACAAAGTATTTTCAGCGACTCAAAAGTATCGTAAACCTTTGTGTTCTCGGTGTCCTTTGTGATAAAAATAGACTTTTTCAGTGGCCTCCTAGGAGCGTGCTGAAAAACCCTCTTACCACCGAGACACAAAGCATTTCTAAAAACTCAACAGTATCGCAAACCTTTGTGTTCTCGGTGTTCTTTGTGGTAAAAATAGACTTTTTCAGCGGCATCCTGGTCAGCGTCAAGAATTCATACCGGCGGCGTTCGGGCCCTGGCCCGAACGCCGCTTTTTGTTTTTCTACATCGTGCGCGGCCGGATCGCTGCCGCCCCCTGCTCATAGATGTGGCGAACGGGCAGCCCCTCAAACGCCCGCACTACATCAGCCACCTCGGCCTCGTTGAGCGGCCCACCCAGAGCCGGTTGTAACGGCGTGTCCAACTGTACCTGATCGGGGCCAAGCCGGCAAGCCAGTGCCGCCATCTCTGCGGCGGCATACCGATTGGCCTGCACCCACATCATCTGCAAGACCAGCCGGCCACGATAAGCCTTGCGCAGGCGGGCGATGCCCGACACCACATCGGCCAGCCGATAGGGAAATCCGCTCACCGGCCGGTTGATCCGCCGAAACAAAGCCTCGTCCGGCGCATCCAGCTTGATCACCACCTCATCAAAAACCAGCAGATCGCCGCGCACCCCCGAATCGGGCAGCAAAGCCCCGCCGGTCAAGATGCGCACCGGCCCGGCCCATACCTCTCGCACCGCCGCCACACACTCGACCAGATTGGCGGCCAGGGTTGGCTCACCCAGTCCGGCAAACGTGACCCCATCGGCCTCGATCTGCCCTAACGCTGCCAGGTCGCCCTGCAGCCGCTCCACCGACGTCCACACCCTCCGCTGCCAGGTGGGGTAAACGGTTTCACCATACTGGCAATAGAGGCAGCTCAAAGGACACCTCTTGCCCTTGCCGGCCAGCAAATCTATTCCCAACGAGCGGCCAAACCGCCACGAATGAATCGGCCCATACAAGACACGCACTCGCACCTCCTGAATGTTTGGCGAGATGCCGCCAACCTGCCTCACTCCGCCATGTTGCATTTATCGCTGCTTTATGCTAGACTTGCCTCCTGAAAAAAGGACACCGATGCAGCGCATTACTTTTGAATCTCTGATTTACTACCAATTCGATCACCTGAGCAGCCATCTGGAAATCACGCACGGCCTGTTTACTCGCCTCGGCGGACACAGCCGGCCGCCCTGGGCCAGCCTCAATGCCGGCCGCTCGGTCGGCGACGACCCCGCAGCGGTGCAGGCCAACCTCGACCTGATCGCCCGCGCCGCAGGCACAGCCGCCGCCGATATGGTTTCGCCACATCAGATACACGGCGCAGCAGTCTGCATCGTAGATGAGCGACACAAAGGGCAGATCATCCCCCAATGCGACGCCCTGATCACCCAAACGCCCGGCCTGCTGCTGACATTGCGCTTTGCCGACTGCACCCCCATCTTGCTATACGACCCTATCCAGAGTGTGGTCAGTCTGGTACATGCTGGCTGGCGCGGTGCAGCCGCCGGCATCGTCCAGGCGGCCGTACAAAAAATGGGCGATGCTTTCGGCTGCCGCCCGGCCGACATATTGGCCGGTATCGGTCCAGCCATCGGCCCGTGCTGCTATGAAGTAGGCCAGGATGTGTATGCAGCCATCCGCCAGGCTTTGCCCCACCGCCCCGACCTGCTGTCGCCGCGCCGCGATGGGCACTGGCATCTGGACCTCTGGCAGACCAACGCTGAATGGCTGCGCCGCGCCGGTGTGCAACAAATTCAGGTCGCCGGCACCTGCACAGCCTGTCATACCGACGAATGGTTTTCTCACCGCGCCGAACATGGCGCCACCGGACGATTTGCTGCCGTAATCGGCATTCGAGAGGTAAAATGAAATCGTTTCTGATATTTACCATCAACGCCGTTCATTTTCTGGTCGGCCTGTACAGCATCACCTTGTTGATGCGGGTCTTGCTGGAAATGATCTATGGTCCATACCACCGGGTGGTGATATTTTTGTGGCGACTGACCGAGCCGGTGCTGGCGCCCATCCGCCGCCGCATCCCGCCCATCCGCAGCGGAAACGTGGCCTGGGACATTTCGGTCATGGTCGCCGTGATTTTACTCTGGATTGTGGAGCAAATTCTGGTCATGATATTGAGTGCGCTGTGGCAAGGGAGCGGCTTATGATCTGCGCCCTGCCGCCCGGCAAAGTGCCGCCGCATCACCTGGCCGCCTTGCTACACCAACACACCTTTGCCCTGCCCGATGATCGAGTTTTGGTGCGCCCCAGCATAGGCGAAGATGCCGCTGTCATAGATATGGGCGGACGCTGGCTGGTAGCCAAGACCGACCCGATCACCTTTGCCACCGACGAGATCGGCTGGTATGCCGTGCAGGTCAATGCCAACGACGTGGCCGCTGCCGGCGGCACGCCGCGTTGGTTTCTCTGCACCCTGCTCCTGCCCCCCGATCAGACCGACCTGGCTCTGATTGACCGCATTATGGGGCAGATTGCCGACGCCTGCCGCTCTATCGGCGCGGTGCCGTGCGGCGGACACACCGAAATCACCTGCGGCCTGGATCGCCCCATCGTGGTCGGCGTGATGCTGGGTGAAATTACATCAGGCGTCCTCATTCGCAGCGGCGGCGTGCAGGTGGATGATGTGATCTTGATGACCAAACAGGCGGCCATCGAAGGCACGGCCATCATTGCCCGCGAAAAAGACGGCGACCTGCGCCCGCTCTTTGCCGAGGATTTTTTGACCCACTGTCGCCATTTCCTCCATCAGCCCGGCATCAGCGTGGTTCGAGATGCGGCCATTGCCCTGCAAACCGCGCCTTTATCCATCCACGCCATGCACGACCCCACCGAAGGCGGTGTGGCCACCGGTTTGTGGGAAATGGCGATGGCCTCCCACGTCGGGTTGATCGTGGATCAGGCTGCCATTCTCATCGCCGATGAGACGCGCCAACTGTGCCGCGCCCTGAACCTCGACCCGCTGGGCGTCATCGCTTCCGGCGCGCTGTTGATCGCCGTTGCGCCCGACGCCGCGCCGCCGATTTGCGCCGCATTGCAGCAGGCCGGCATCCCCTGCACGGCCATCGCCCGCGCCGTTCCGCCCGATTATGGCCTGATTCTGCGCAGCGAACAGGGCAGCCTGCCCCTGCCGCGCTTTGATCAAGACGAAATCACCCGCCTGTTCTGAAAGAGACTGATATGATAGATGGATCGTTGATCGCCCCCACCCTGCGCGTCCTGAACATTCAACCCGTCGCCTTGCAACTGGCCTCTCTTGAATCGCTGCTTGGCCGCCACTATCCCCCCCTCAGCCCCGACCGCCCGGCCCTGATCGGCCCGCTGACCGACCCGACGACACTGCCAGAACTGGCCGGCCTGCTGCGCCGGGCCTATCCCGACCACGCGCCGGTCACTCTGGTCGGTCGTGCCGACGCACCCAATCCTCACATACAGCCCCTTGCCCTGGCCGACCTGGATGGCACGGATGTGGATGGCCCAGCCATGCTCTATCTGCCGCCACTGCCCCCGGCCGCCAGTGTGGAGGCTTTTCAGGACACAGTGGCCCATCTGCGCGCTCCCGACGGATGTCCTTGGGACCGCAAACAAACACACCGCTCTCTGCGCGAAGGGTTTTTGGAAGAAACCTACGAAGTGCTGGATGCCCTGGACCGTGACGACCTGGCCGGGCTGCAAGAGGAATTGGGCGATGTGCTGCTGCACATCTTGATGCAAATCCAGATTGCTGTGGAACAAGGCGAATTCAAACTGCCCGACGTGATTCAATATGTCAATGCCAAGATTGTGCGCCGACACCCGCATGTCTTTGGCAACCTGGCCGTAGACGGTGTCGAACAGGTGCTGCTAAACTGGGAACGCATCAAGCAACAAGAAAAAGACGGTACAAATCAAAAACCTTCGATGCTGAACGGCGTCTCTCGCTCGATGCCCGCCCTGGCGCAGGCGCAATCGCTGCAACGACATGCCGAACCGAGCGGCCTGTTGCAAACCACCCTTCCGGCTCTGCGGGATCGGATCATCCGAGGCATCGCCACCCTACCCGACATGGAATCGCCTGACGAACAGGCCCGGCTGCTCGGCGACATGTTGTTCGACCTGGCACACCTGGCGCGCCGGCTCAACCTGGACGCCGAAAGCGCGCTGCGTCAGGCCAACCAACGCCTGCAAGCGCACGTTTGGGAATGGGAGCGGCAAAACTCAAATTGACATTTTGGCCGATCTGGGTATAATAGCAATTCGCTATGCAAAATGGATTGAATTCGACGACTGGGAGGAATAGTCATGGCCCGCGCAAGTAAAATGGGTTCTGATGTGGCGACCCGCGATGCCAACCGCGCCAAACCCAGCGGACACTGTTGTGCCGCTTGTGAAAAGCCGATCAAACAAGGCGAACTGTTGATGGTCAACATGATCGAGTTTATCGGTGGACGCACCCGCAAGAACAAAAAAGTCGCTTTTCATCGCGCCTGCTACAAAACCAACTAAAAGGCTCTGCTGACAGGCCTGTTCACAAACAATCGGCACGTGGCCGACCCCATAGAGGTCGGCCACGTGCCTTTTTTTGTTGCTACCCATTCAGGCCAATTCGCACCGTCCACTGCCCCTGCACAGGCGGGTGAACGGCCTTGAACACGATGCGCGTCAGGCACGGCCCCCACACCGGCAACAGGCGGGCGTCGTGAATGGCGATCTCGTGGGTTGAAACCTCAAAACAAGCCGCATCCCATTCAACTTGACCCTGCCCCGAAACGCGCCCATCCACCATCTCCGCCTCTGACAGCACTGCCGCGCCGCTTTGCAACGACACAGCGCATGGCGTCAACAGGCTGAGGACGATCTCGCCGGCCGGACGGCTCAACTCGTAACAATCCGTCACCTCGACCGCCTGCCCGCGCCGCAACGCCACTGTGCGCTGCCAGGTCTGGATGTGCGCCTCGGGCGGCCAGGCAGCAGCAATGTCCATGCTCAATTCGGCCCCGCCCTCATCTACCTGATAGCTCACCTCGCGCGCTGCAAATTCCCGGCCCGGCGCCTGCTGCACGCCGTCCACCGTCGGCAGCAGCGAATGAAACGCCGACTGCATCGTCCAGATGGTATACCGCTCCGGGCCAAAAGTCTGGCGCGTATAGGTCTCTACGCCAGCATCCACGATCAACGGCTTGCCATCGGCATAGATGACAAAATTGCCCACATCGTTGTGATTGTGACTCTCGGCGTTATGCCCCCCTTTGGCGGCGACAAACAACCCCCGAGTAGAACCAGCTTGATCGCGCCCCGTCATCACCTGGATGAACGGCAGCCAGGCATCGCGCGGCAACGGCGGCTGATGCGGCGCGGCAAAGAGGGCATCCAGGTTGAACAGGGTCGGCAGCAGACGGCCCAGGCTGGTCAACCGTTCTACTTTGGCCTGCCGGCTGACGCGGCACAGCAGGTCTTTTTCGTGCGCCGCCCAGGCCCCCAGCCGAATCAGCCCCTCGTCGCCAATGCGCCGCCCATATTGAAAGACGCACCACGGATCGGGCGTCACCAGGGCCGAAGCATCGGCAAAATTGACAAAATAATCTCCGGCGATGTGAACGCGATAGATAAATCGCCCAATCTCTTGAATCAACCTCTCTCCATACACATCAATCTGCCCGCTGCTGGCCGAATACAACAGTTCCAGACAGTCGAGCAGCGAAGCGCCAGCGCGCCCCCAATAGCCAGGGCCTTCATCGCAGCCGCCATCTTGAGGATAGGGGTCCACAAAACAGTCTATGCTGCGCATGGCCTTGAACACCAACTCGCCGCGTCGGTCGGGGTTGGCCTCCATCAACAAAGCTGTGGCCAGGATATTCGAGTTGATCCAGGGATTCCAGTTGTTCACCCGCTGGCCGCCAAAGCCCATCCAGCCCCAGTGATCGCGTTCCAGATAAGGCGTGAGAACGCGGGCCTGAATTTCGCGCTCGATGCGCGGGCGCACCAACGGCGACACATCATCCAGGCGAGGCCCCAGCAAATAGTACACCCAAGACAGCGCGGCGGCGGTTTCGGCGGCAAACAGGTCAATCACCGGCTCGGTCGTATCGGGCAGTCCGATTCCGGCCTCTTGCACACGGACGTGCGCCGGCACGCACCAGCTCGATTCTTCGCAGATCAGCCAGAGGCCGTTGACAATGTCATCCAGAAAACGCCCCTGGTTCTCCATACACTCGGCCAGCGTCAGGCCGACCAGCATGCTACGTCGCTCGAAATAAGGACTCTCGTAGCGGCTGCGATTGCCATCACGGGCAAAATCAAGGTAGCGAGCCGCCAACAGCGTCGGCCACGCGCTTTGCTGCGCCTGTTCGCCATAGGCCACATAGGCCTGCCGCACCGAATCGGGCAGGCTGTTCCAGGCCAGACGGTCGGTGATGGGTGGATAAGGGCGCCAATCGGCGCGGGGAATGAGGTTGAGGGTGTGGATCGCATATTCTTGACAAAGCATGGCAAAATCCTTTCCGGGTTTCAAATAACACGTTGAGCCAACTCTTCCAGGTATGATACCACAATTTCTCTCTAGACGATAGCATGCCCTACCCTATTTGCCGGATAAACCAAGCCTAACACTTTTGTAATGGTTTCGTAACAGCACTTTTTGTGGGGTTGTGATACCATACAATCACACAGCCAGACAAAAAAACACAGCACAACCAGGGGGAGCCACAATTCCCCCTCTTTTTTGTCCAACAGGGCAAGGAATTATCGAAATGGTACACAAATCATCTTTCAACTGGACATATCTGGCCGGATTGGTTATGGCGACAGCATGGATCATGGCGATGATCGGCAGCCAGGCCGCGCCGGCGACAGCATGGGCACCCTCGCCGTTCGATTCGGCGCTGACCGCCACGCCAGACGCCACGCCCACATGGACGCCCACATCGCCTGCGACGGTCACACCTCTGCCCACACCGGCGGCGACATCCACCTCCATCCCTCCCACCCCCACGCCGACGCCGGTCAGCGACGATCATTTTTCGCTCCTGGTCAGCGATGCAGCCATGTCCATCGGCGGCGTTAAAAGCAGCGACATCCTGATCGCCTTGCAAAACGTCCCGGCCACCATCCAACAGATCGAGGTGCGCATCTCGTTCGACCCGGCCATCATTGCCGTCCAGGATGCCGATCAGGATGCTGCCAATGGTGTTCAGGTTGCCGTCACTGCTCTGTTCGGGTCGGGGCAGCAAATTGTCCTCAATCAGGCCGATAACCAAAAAGGCCAGGTCAACCTGATCGTGAGCGGCGCGCCCGACCTGCCGGTTCAGCCCAGCGGCTGGCAAAAACTGGCCACCATCACCTGGCGAGGACAACAGGTCGGCCGCTCGAATGTTGCCATCGAAAACACCAGCCGGTTGCTGGCCGGCACAGACGCCATCGGCCTGAACACCGCTTTTCACGGCGCGGTATTTGTGCGCAAACCAGGCGAAATCGTCGGCGCGGTGCGATTACAAGGGCGAAGCGACAAATATGGCGGCATCGGCGTCTTTGCCAACCTGGTCGCCGCACAATGGGACAAGGCACAAACCGATGCACAAGGACTTTTTACAATCAAAACATCGCACGGCGAGGGGTTTTACACGCTGACCGCCTCAATGCCCGGATACCTCTCGGCCGAGAGCGAAACACTGGTGCGGGTGACAATGGACGACGTGACCCATGCCGGTACGGTGACTTTGCTGGGCGGTGATGTCAACGGCGATAACCGCATTGACATCCGCGACCTGTCTTTTGTGGCCTGGCACTTTGGCAGCGATCACGCACCTGCCGACATTAACGCCGATGGGCTGGTAGACATTTTGGATCTGACCCTGGTCGCCGGCAACTTTGGCCGTCAAGGGCCGACGCCCTGGGATACAACCGATCAAGAATAAACTATTGGAACGGAGGAAAAAATGAACAAGGTTTTTCTACACAGTTTTGCGCTCATCTTGTGCCTGACCCTGCTGCTTCCGACCCCAACCTGGGCCAACGGAACGGCTGCGTTGACTCTGGTGCCGTCCAGCAGCAGCGTCAACGTGGGTGATACGGTCAATGTGGACATTCGCGTGTCCAATGCGACCAACCTCTATGCGGTCGAGGTGCATCTGACTTTTGACAAGGCTCTGCTTCAGGTATTGGACGATGATGATACTCAGCCCGGCATCCAGATTTTGCCCGGCAGCCTGTTTCCATCGGTCAAACCCAGCTATGTCGTGGTGAACAAGGCCAGTCAGGAAAACGGCACAGTAGATTTTGCCATGACCTTGCTAGCCCCCACCGAGCCGGTAACGGGCGGAGGCACCCTGGCCACCGTTCGCTTTTCGGCGCGTGCGCGAGGCGCGGCACAAGTGGGTTGGGTCTCGGCCAAGCTGGCCGACCGCGATGGCAATGTAATCGGGCATACGGCCGCCCCAACAACCATCACCATCAACGAGTGCGTCACCCCGCCCGATGGCGGCAAAACCTGCTCCGATCTGATCGAGAACGGCGGTTTTGAAGAGACTCGTCGCTGGGACATGCCGGTCACACCGCACAAGGCCAACTATTCCACCGCCGACAAGCACAGCGGCAGCCGTTCGGTGCGCCTGGGCATCGAGCCAGGCAGTGCCGATGTGTACAGCCACTCGTCGGCCTATCAAAAGATTCACGTGCCAGCCAATGCGACCAGCGTCACCCTGACCTTTTGGGCGCGCCGGTTCACCCAAGACGCAGTCAAGGACAACCCGGACCCCACCCAAGACCTGTATGATCCGGCTCAGGTGATTGACGGTACGTTCGACTGGAACGCCGCCAACAAAGCCTCGATCAATGACTGGCAAGAGGTGTTGATCTTGCAGGCCGGCTGCTACAACTGGCTGGCTACGCTGATGCGCGAACGCAGCAATAACAACGGTTGGACACAGTACACCTACGACCTCACCGCCTTTGCCGGGCAGGACATTGTGGTTTACTTTAACGTAATCAACAACGGCAATGGCTATCGCACCTGGATGTTTGTGGACGATGTGCAGGTCAACGCCTGCTATGGCAGCAGCCCCTGCGCCGAACTGGTGCGCAATCGTGGGTTCGAGTGGACTGGCGACTGGTATCGCGGCAACACCCCGCGCCCGGCCGACTATACCACCGATGCCGCACACGGTGGCACCCGCTCGATGCGGCTGGGCGTGGCGTCCTCTACAGGGGATGCCTACAGCCATTCGTCGGCCTATCAGCATATCGTCATCCCGGCCGGCGCATCCAACCCCACCCTGTCGTTCTGGTACAAGGCCCACAGCCAGGACACCATCAAGGCCGAATGGGATGGCAAGGAAAACATTGGCTACAATCCGGCCGAGACCATTCAGGGCGAGAGCGGCAAGCCCTATGGTGAAGTGGACTGGCAGGAAATGTTTATCCTGGACCGCAATTACCAGTTGTTGAGCGGCGGTGTGGTTATGCGCCAGGTCCGCAACGACGGCGTGTGGCGGCAGGTGACATTTGACCTGTCGCCCTACAAGGGCCGCGAGGTGGTGCTGTACTTTAACGTGATCAACGACGGCAACGGCAAACGCACATGGATGTACATAGACGATGTCTCGGTCAATGTGTGCGGCCAGCAGGTGCGCTTTGACCCGGCCGCGACGCAAACTGGCGTCGGACAAACCATCACCGTCTATGTGCGAGCCGAAAATGTGGGCGACCTGTACGCCATTGACGCAACCGTGCGCTTTAACCCGGCCATCCTCGAAGCCACTGCCGTCAGCGCAGGCGGTTGGTGGTCGGCAGCCAACCCGCACATCATCGCCAATACCATCAACAACACTGCTGGCGAGGTGCGTTTTGCCGCTTCGCTGGTCAACCCGGCCCCCGCGTTGAACGGCAGCGGCAACCTGATCGCCATCACATTCCGCGGCAAGGCCAACGGCAACACCCCGCTATGGTTTGCCAACCTGCAACTGGTCAACGCATCGGCGGCGGTCATGCCTGTCAGCCGCACCGACGGCCAGGTGACGGTAGGCAGCACGGTCACGCCTTTGACCGGCGACGTGAACAATGACGGCTGCGTCAACATCCTGGACATGTCGGCGGTAGGCGGACAGTTTGGCTCAACCAACCCCAACCCGGCCGCAGCCGATATTAACGGCGACGGGCGGGTGGACATTGTAGACGTGGTGTTGGTGGCACGCAATTTCGGCACGTGCCGGTGAGTTGGGGCGCTGCTCTCCAGGCTTGCGCGGAGAGCAGCCTCCTCTCACACCCAAACCGGCCAAAGGAGGTGGTTTGATCAAAAAAAGTTTTAAATTTACCATAATTAACCTTTATTCATTTTCTGACAAGGAGTATCAAATGAAAACCTGGATGAAATTTGTCTCGATTATGGCTCTCATTTTTGGGCTGCTGCCCTGGCAGCCGGTCATCGCCCAGCCCAACCCCACCGTCTATCTTGCGCCGGCCGATCAGACCATTGATGTGGGCGACACGGCCACTGTTGAAGTGTGGGTCCAAGATGTCAGCGATTTTTACGGCCTGGAACTGGAATTGGAGTTCGATCCGACCATCGTCAGCGGCATAGTCATCACGGCCGGAGCGGCCTTTACAACCCTGCCGGGCGAATATGAAGAGATTCAAAACCAATTCTCGACCAATGCTGCCGAATTTGCCGCCTCGCTGCTGCGCGTCGCCAAAGCGCTTCCGCTCAATGGCACCCTGCACCTGGCCACGATCTCGTTTCAAGGCATCGCCCCCGGCGTCAGCCCGCTGACCTGGCTGGAGATCAAGCTGGCCGACAGCTATGGCGCGCCGGTTGCCTGCGCTGCGTTGGGTGGCAGCATCACCGTACAGCAAGCCGTCGTCGCCGAGGGCAACCTGGGCGGACGGGTGTTTATGGAAGGCCGCACCGATCACAGCAATACCCTGGTCACACTCAGCCCGGTGATGCTGACCAACCTGACTGATGCCAGCGGCTGGTACACCTTTACTGCCGTGCCGAGTGACACCTATGATCTGACGATGGAACATGACCTGTACCTGCCCGCGCTGCTGACAAGCTGCCCGGTCAAGGGCGGCGAGTCGGCCTTTATGCCCAACATCACCTTGCTGGGCGGCGACTTGAACGGCGACGATGCCATTGACATCGGCGATCTCACTTTGGGCGCCGGTCACTTTAATCAGGCCTTTGCCGCAGCAGACATTAACGCCGACGGTATTGTGGACATTTTTGACATTGTCTTGATCGGCAAAAACTTTGGCCTGGTCGGACCTATCCTCAGCGTGTGTCCGTAAACATGTGTCTGTAAAAGGAGGTTCAAATGCGCTCCTATCGCAAACTTGCTTGTGTATTTTGTCTTGTCACTTTGCTGCTTGGCTTGGCGCCGGGATTCAGCGCGGCGCAATCTCCGACCGCCCTGCTCACCCCGGCCGCACAGATCATCCCGGTCGGCGGCACGGCCACCGTCGTCCTGCGCGCCCAAGATGTGGTCAACCTGAATGGCTATCGCGCCTCACTGGCCTTTGATCCGGCCGTGCTAGAAGTGGTAGACGCCGACCCGGCCCTGCCGGGCGTGCAGATCACCCTGCTCAACACCTTTATCAACCCACAGATGCTCATGGGCAACGAGGCCAACAACAGCCTGGGCATGATTGTGGCAATGGCGATGCAAATGAGCGCGTCGCCGGTCAGCGGCAGCGGCGACCTGGTCTCGATCACCTTTAGAGGCAAGGCCCTGGGCGTCAGCGAAGTGGGGTTCGCCCCCGATTTCAGCCTGTTTGATGGCAGTGGCAATCCCATCACCGCTACCCTCACCATCGCTGAGATCACCGTAGCCGACCCGACGCCCACGCCTACCGTCGTCCCGCCGACGGCCACGCCCATCCCAACACCTGCCCCCCCGCCGACATCTACGATGGGCACCCTGCTCAAGGGCATCGTGTCGGATGTGCAGCGCAACCGCCTGTATGTGGCCGTGCAGAGCGACAACACCGTCGCCGTGTTGGATGGCACCGCCTATAACAACGTGCTGGCCTCGGTGCCGTGCGGTGGTCTGGGTCCCAATGGCCTGGCCCTCAGTCCCGACGGCAGCAAGCTCTTTGTAGTCAACGGCGGCAGCGACCATGTGGCTGTGTTGGACGCCAACACCTATGCCCTGATCACCACCATTCCGGTAGGCCGCCGTCCCTTTGGCATCGCCATCGGCGGCAATGTGGCCTATGTGACCAACTTTGACGATGGCACTGTCACGCTGTTCAATGTCAACACCCTGGCTGTGCAAGAGACCTTTTGGGTCGGCCATCACCCCGGCCTGCCGGCAGCGCTGGGCGATCATGCCTACATCCCCATCCACAGCGAGTTCTCACGCTGGGATGCCCGCGACGGTCAGGCCGAGCGCGCTTTTGTCGAGAGCCGCAAAGGCAGCGATACCGGCGTGGTCATCCTCTATGGCGATGGTCGCCCCAACCCGGTGGTGCGGGTGCTGGAGCAGTATGTCGGCTTTTTTGCCGCCGCCGTAGACAGCACCAACGGCCGCGTCTATATCTCTAAACGTGACGGCACCGCCGAAGGGGTATACGTCCTGGACACCACCAACCACAACCTGCTCCAGTTTATCCCCATGCTGCGTCCTTATGTGATCGGCGTCAATCCCACCACGCAGCACATCTTTGTGGTGCAGGCCGACATGGACGAAGTCTATGTCCTCGACGCTGCCAATGGCCACCGCATGATCCGCGCCCAGAACACCGACCCCAACAACGGCGACATTGAGGGCATGCACGGCGGTCAGGGCATCACCCTGCACCGCTCGGCCATCATCGCCACCAACTATGCTGCCGGCACGCTGGCTGTGCTGGACTATGGCACATCGCCCGGTTTTGCCGTGCCGATGGATGTCGAGTACATCCGCGGCTGGCAGGAAGCGGGTGGCAATCACGGCACCCTGGGTGCACCGGTAGCTCCATCGTCCTCCTACTGGTACTCGGAGCAGCAATACGAGCGCGGCTTGATGAACTGGCGCGGCAGCGGAGTGGTAGACCCCACGCACATCTATGTGTTCGACATTGAATCTACCAGGCCGGGCGGCACCGACTGGATGGGCCGCGACAATGGCATCTGGACGCTGCACAACAATGCCTGGCTTGGCGGTATGCCCCTCTTCCCGGCGGCCTGCCCCGATGCCTGGTGGCCCTATGGCCCCATGTTTGGCTTTGGCGTGGCCTGGTGCAATGAATCTACCACGCGTGGCACGATCAAGAGCGTGATCGGCTACCCCATCGGCTGGGAATACGGCGCGATGGGCGGCGATCAACAGTTTGCTTATGGCAAGGTGTTTTGGAACGCGGCCAGCGATGCCTATTATGTGCTGTGGAACAGCCCACAACAATGGCAATACTATCGCGCCCACCGCCGCTACGAAGACAATCTCATCACGCCCAACGTCACCGGCCGGATCAGCCTGCCCGGACGCGCTGACCGGCGCGGGGTCATCCTGTCCAGCCTGGCCGGCCCGCACACCACCACCGATGAGAATGGCCGCTTTGGCCTGTACTATGAAGGCCAGATGGAACTGCACATCCGCTATCCGGGCTGCCTGGAGGCCGTTGTCACCGTCAAAGCCGGCAGCGGTGCATCGCTCGACCTGGGCGAGATGGCTCTGGTGGGCGGCGACCTGAATGGCGACAATCGCATTGACATCCTCGACCTGTCCTACATCGGCTATCGCTTTGCCACCGCCGATGCCGGCGCCGACCTGAACGGCGACGGCGTGGTCAACATCCTCGACCTGACCCTGGTTGGCGGTCACTTTGGGCAAACCGGCCCCGTCCGTTGGAATCGCTAACATTCCGGTTACAATTCGGGCCTGCCAGGTACAAAAAACCTGGCAGGCCTTTTTTTATGGGTCTGGATAATCAAATCGTAACCCAAACGTAACCTCGCCAGACATCAACCGGTGGTACAATCTGATCAAATAGAGATGCACCCGGAGGTTACTATGCCAGACAAAGAAACATTGTTACAACTGTTACAAGAATACAATGTCGCCCTGGAGCGGCTACGTCAAGATCAACAGAGTTGGAGCGAAAACAGCGCGCGGGCGATTGCCCATCAACTTGCCTACCTGGAATATCGCATTTTGCAGATCGAGACCCAACTCAGTATTCTGGACATCAGCGTGCGCAACCCGGCCCGCCGCCAGGTGGCCGAAAAACGGGTCGGCCTGCTGGCCCGGCTGAACCCCTGGAACGAACATTTTCGCATGGAGGTCTATATCACCGTGGTGGCCGTGCTGATGCTGTCGGTGATCGCCTGGAACATCACCACCACCCTGATTGGATTTTGACCCGCTTGTGAGGCCAGGATGAAAACCCATCGCTCTATCTGGATATTTCTGATCGGTTTTGCGTTGTCCCAGTTTATCACGCCTTGGGCCCAGCTGGTTATGGCTCAACCGCCGGCAGCCTGGACCATCTTGATCTATCTGGACGCCGACAACAACCTGGAGCGATACGCCATAGATGATTTTTTGGAAATGGCCGCCATCGGCTCGTCAGAGCAGGTCCACATCGTGGTGCAGTTCGACCGCATTCCCGGCTATGATGACCGCTATGGCAACTGGAGCCAAACCCTGCGCTTTCGCGTGGAGCAGGGCATGACGCCCACACCGGCCAATGCCCTGATGGACATCGGCGAGGCCAACATGGGCGATCCACAAACGCTGATTGACTTTGCCCGCTGGGGCATGGCCCGGTTTCCGGCGCAGCGCACCGCCCTGGTGGTCTGGAATCATGGCGATGGCTGGCGCACGGCCAATTTGTCCAAAGAAGGCCGCAAAGCCATTTGCTGGGATGACACCAACGGACGCGACGCCCTCGACTCGGCCGAACTGCGCCGCGCCCTGGCGGCGATCACCGCCGACGGCAGCCGCCCGCTCGACCTGCTGGCTTTTGACGCCTGCCTGATGGCCATGATCGAAATAGATGCGCAGGTGCGCCTTTTTGCCTTGACCCGCACCGCCTCCGAAGATTACGAGCCGGGCGCCGGCTATCCTTACCACACCATCCTGGCCGACCTGCAAGCGCGCCCCAACTGGACGGGCGATGAATTGGGAATTGCCATCGTAGAGCGGTATGCTGAAGCGCACCCCAGCGAGACGCAATCGGCGGTGCGGTTGGATCACCGTTATGATGCCCTGATCGCGGCCGTAGACGAGTTGGCCGGCGACCTGATCGCCCACCTCGACGTCGAGATCGAGGCCATTCGCAGCGCCCGCCGCCAGGCGCAGCAATTCAGCAGCAGCTACATAGACCTGCATCATCTGGCCGAATTGCTGGCTGCCGCCGACCTTTCTTCAAGCACCAGCCAGGCGGCACAGGCCGTGATGGAGGCACTCTCCGATGTGATGCTGACCGAGCGGCATAGCAGCGCACGGCCTGGCGCACACGGCATCAGCATCTATTTTCCGGCCGTGCCAAACGCCTGGGACAGCATGTATGCCGGCGAAAACGATTACCTGGTGTTTACGGCACAAACGCGCTGGGACGAGTTTTTGACCGCCTATCTGGCGCTGTCGGTCTCGTGCGACCCCGATGCCTTTGAACCGGACAACGATATGACCACCGCGACCCCCATCACCCTTACAGCCGGCATCACCTACACTACCACGCACAATTTCTGCCCTGCCGCCGACGCCGCCGATTGGGTACGGTTTGAGGTTGTCGCCGGCCAGACGCTGCGCCTGACCACATCGCACCTGGAATACAACTGCGACACCACCCTGACCCTTCTGGACGGCGACGGCACCACCGTGCTGGCCTATAACGACGACAGCGGCAGCAGTTGGGCTTCGCGCATCGAGTGGACGGCGCCCCGCACCGGCATCTATTATGCCCGAGTGCAAGAGTATTATGGACGCAGCGGCGTAGACACCCGTTATCGCCTGAATATCGCCACGCTCAACCCCGTGGTCTATGGCCGGGTCAGCCTGCAAGGGCGAACTGCGGCAAATGGCGTTCGGATTGCCGCATCAGGTTATTTAACAACCACCACCATCACCGGCGACTTTGCCCTACCCGTCGCCGGGACCATCTCGCTGATCACCGCCACCCACCCCGGCTATTTGATGAATCGCTGGATTATCAGCGCGCCCATCACCTCGTCGCTCACTCTGCCGCCGCTCACTTTGTGGGGCGGCGACATGAACCAGGATGGGCAGATTGACATCCTTGACATTGTCTTTATCGCGGCACGATTCGGCAGTCGCGACGTTGAGGCCGACCTCAATGCCGACGGCGTGGTGGATATTGGCGACCTGGTGCTGCCGGCCGGCAATTTTGGCCGCGCGGCTTTTTGATTATTGGCTGGCATACCATTGCCAGTTTGTATAACAAAATCGCCATTCTTGGACACCGCCGCCGGCCATGTAATGGTTTTGTAACCCAAGAGTAACCCCGCAAACCGGCTGCCAATGATAGAATGGGAACGTGATGACAAATTGTTCACAAAGGGGATGCAACACGTGCAAATGAAAAGGGAGGGTATGATGAAATGGAAAACCGCGCTCAACTGGCTAATTGTAGCTATCTCGTGCGTCAGCCTGATGGGCTTTACCTCAGCCACCGGTCAGGGACAGGCCATCATTCAGGTCTCACCTGCATCGGCACGGCTACATATGGGCGAAACCGTCCAGGTTGATCTGCGCATCGCTCAGGTATCCGGCCTGTACGGCGCCGAAATTCACCTGGCCTTTGATCCTGCTGTGTTGGAAGTGGTGGATGCCGACCCCAATCAGGATGGCATCCAGTTGATCGCCGGCAACATGCCATCGCCCGACTTTGTCGTCCTCAACCGGGCCGACAATGAGGCCGGCACCGCCGACTATGCTGTCACCCAACTGCCACCCAATCAGCCCGGCGAAGGCGATGGCACCATTGTCAGCATCACCTTTCGCGCCAAAAAGACCGCCATCAGCCCGGTGCGCCTGAGCCGCTTTTTACTGGCCAACACACAAGGGCAGAGCATCCAGGCAACGGCGCAACACGGCCAGATCAGTGTAACTGGTCAAACCACCTGGGTCTGGATCGTCATCGGCGCCGCTCTCGCCCTGATCGTCAGCAGTGGAATCGTTTTTATTCTGTTAAAAAGAAAGTGAGACAAGATGAACAAGATCAAATTTTCCGCCGTTTTGCTCGCCGTCGTCCTTTTAGCCAGCGCACTGCCTGTATCCCAGGCGTTGGCCGCCAACACGGTCGCCCGCCTCGATCCGGCCGGCCAAAACATCCAGGTCAACCAGACCACCACCGTTTCGCTATACGTCCAAGATGTGCAGGGCTTGTATGGCTATCAGGTCAGTATCGCCTTTAACCCGTTGGTGCTGGAAGTGGTAGACGCCGACGCGGCCAAGCCGGGCATCCAGGTGGCATTGGGAAGCTGGCTGCAAGCCGATTTTGTGCAGGCCAACAACGCCGACAATAGCCTGGGCGCCGTTTTGTGTGTCGTCTCGCAACTGGCCCCGGCTCAGCCGGTCAACGGCAGCGGCACACTGCTCACCATCACGTTTCGGGGCAAAGCCAACGGCAGCAGCAACATTACCTTTACCGACCTGAAAATGGCTAATATGAATGGCAACGAAATCGCCGCCACCCGTCAAAGCGCCCAGATCACCGTCGGCAGCACCGTCACGCCAACGCCGGTACCGCCCACTGCGACTCCGGTTCAGCCAACGCCTACCGTCGTCGGGCCGACGCCCACCACCGTGCCACCGACCGCCACGCCGGTGCCGCCCACGCCCGTGCCAGGGCAGACGGTCATCTATGTGGTGCGCTCTGGCGACACCCTGTACTCGATTGCCCGCCAGTTTGGCGTTTCGGTGCAAGACCTGATCCAGATCAACAATATCAGCAACCCATCGCGGATTTACGTCGGGCAGCATCTCACTATCCCGCGCGGGGGCAGCGCACAGCCCACGCCGGCGCCAACCACGGTGCCAGGTCCCACCACCACCTATATCGTCCAGGCCGGCGACACCCTGTACTCGATTGCCCGCCGATTCAACACCACCGTAGACGCCATCGCTCTGCTGAACCGCATCGCCAACCCATCGCGCATCTTTGTGGGGCAGCGGCTCACCCTGCCGGGCAGCGGGCCGGTCACGCCGCCGGTGCCCGACCCAACCCCTGCGCCGCGCATCCATGTAGTTCAGGCCGGCGAAACGCTGTACTCGATTGCCCGCCGTTATGGAGTTTCGGCGTGGGCCATTGCTATGGCCAACAATCTGTACAACATGAACATCATCTACCCCGGCCAGCGGCTCACCATCCCCTGAGCCAAGATTCACTCGGTCGCAATAAGAAACAAGGCCAGGCTTGATGCCTGGCCTTGTTTTTTGCTGACCTGAATGGGCGGTACAGGACTCGAACCTGTGACCTCCTCGGTGTAAGCGAGGCGCTCTAACCAACTGAGCTAACCGCCCGCACAAACTGGATTATATGTGATTTTGGCCGACTGTCAAACCAGCTTTACATTTGCTCCGGTGCGTCTACCCCGATGATGTGCAACGCGTTGGCCAGAGTATGCTGGGCCGCGCTTACCAGCTTGAGACGGGCGCAGGTCAGAGCCGCATCGGCAGGATCGGATGAAACGATACGACACTCTTGATAAAAAGAATGAAAGGCGTTGGCTAACTCTTGGGCATAATAGCACAGGTGATGGGGAGCCAGTTCCAACGCCGAGCGCATCACCACTTCGGGCAATTGCACCATCTTGCGAATCAAAGTCAACTCGGCCGGGTGAGTCAACAGGCTCACATCGCCGCTCGACCAGTCGCTCCAGCCCCGTTCGCGAGCCGTACGCATCACACTCGAGATGCGAGCATGGGCATATTGCACGTAATAGACCGGATTTTCGTCGCTCTGCTTTTTCGCTAGGTCCACATCAAAATCCATCTGGCTATCGGCCGAACGCTGCAACAGGAAAAAGCGAGTGGCATCGGGGCCCACATCATCCAACAACTCGCGCAACGACACCATCGTGCCAGCACGCTTGGACATGATCACATTTTGTCCACCCTGAATGATCGTCACCATTTGATAGATCAACAATGTCAAGGCACTTGGGTCCAGGTCGAGGGCGCGCATCATGGCATGCATGCGCGGCACATGGCCCTGATGATCGGCGCCCCACACATCAATCACCCACTCGAAACCACGCCGCACAAACTTGTCATAATGATAGGCCACATCGGAGGCAAAATAGCCGGGCAATCCGCTGGAACGCACCAGCACTTCGTCCTTGTCTCCACCAAAGGCCGTCGCATTGAACCAGATCGCCCCATCCTTGACATACTGGGCATTTTTGGCGTTTAATTGCCCCAAAATGTGTTCGTATGTCCCATCTTGATACAGGCTCTTTTCCGAAAACCAGCGGTCATAGTGAATATGCAGCCGCTCGCAGTCAGATTGGATGTTGCGCAGAGCTTTTTGGATGCCCATCTCGCCCAAAGCCAGTTGCGCCTCGTCCGCAGGCATGTCCAAAAACCGCCGCCCCTCAACGTTCAAAATCTCTTGCGCCCACTCGATCACATAGTTGCCTCGATAGCCATCCTCCGGCAGTGCCGCCTCTTGCCCCAACAACTGACAGTAGCGAGCCAATAGACTTTCGCCCAGCTTTTGTACCTGCGTACCGGCGTCGTTGACATAATACTCACGCTGCACCTGATAGCCGGACGCCGCCAGCACGTTGGCAATGCCGTCGCCCAAAGTCACGTTGCGGCCAAAACCGGCATGCAGCGGCCCGGTGGGATTGGCGCTGCCATATTCCACCTGCACGCGCCGACCATGCCCCACATCTATCTGCCCCCAGCCCGGCCCGGCCGCCAGAATCGCATCAACCTGTCGGGCCAGCCAGCCCGGCGACAGGCGAAAGTTGATAAAACCGGGCGCCGCCGGTTCGGCGGCGCCGATCATCTCGTGGGCCGGCAGATGGCGCACAACGATTTCGGCGATTTTGAGCGGAGCCAACCGCGCCGGGCGGGCCAACTGCAAACACACCGATGTCGCCACATCGCCAAAATCGGGGTTGCGCGGCGGCTGCACGGCAATATCAGGAATGGTCAACACGGGCAAATCGCCCACCTGCTGCGCCTGCTCGATGGCGCACCGAACCAGATCGGCAATCATTTGGGGGATCAACATGGCATGCTCTTTCTTCCAACTCGTCAAAACGACTCTAGCCGCACGCGTCCAATCATTCTACGTGCGGCTAGAGATTTTACTCGTTTTTGACGATTTGGGCAAACAGAGTGCAAAAAGAGCCGGACAGGCATATCGTAATTATCGGCGCATGCGTGGGTCCAAGGCATCGCGCAGCCCATTCCCCATCAAATTCCCCGACAGCACGGTGATAAAGATCATAAAGCCGGGGATCAAGATCAAATAGGGCGCCCGATAGAGATACTGCTGGGCGTTGGAGAGCATATTGCCCCAACTGGGCGTAGGCGGCTGCACGCCCATACCCAAATAGCTGAGCGCAGATTCGGTGAGAATCACGCCGCCCAGGGCCAGCGTAGACGAAACAATGATCGGCGAAGTGGCATTGGGCAAGATGTGCTTAAAGATGATGCTCGAGTCACGGGCGCCCACCACGCGGGCCGCGTCTACAAAATCGCGGGCTTTGAGGGCCAAAAACTCGCCGCGCACCAGCCGTGAGGCCCCGGTCCAGTTGAGCGCGGCGATCACCACAGCCAGACCGGTCACGCCAGGCCGAAACACCACCGCCACCAGGATCAACAAAAACAGATCGGGAATGGACAGAATAATGTCTACCGCGCGCATCAGCGCATTATCTACCCACCCGCCATAATAACCGGCCACTGCGCCGATCACCGTGCCGATAGTCAGCGAAAGCAACTCGGTCAACAGGGCCACGTACAAAGACACTCGCCCGCCATAAATGGCGCGAGTCAGCACATCGCGCCCCAACTCGTCGGTGCCGAGCCAATGCACCGGCTGATCTGCGCTTTTGCGATAGCCCGGCCCCTTGAGCGATGCCCCCAGTTCAATGTCGGCCGGCTCAAAGCGGGTCACGTATTTGGAGAGCAGCGGTGCGCTCAACGACATAGCCATCAAGATGATCAAGACCGCCGCGCCCAACATCGCCAACTTGTCCCGGCGAAATCGCTGCCAGGCCATGCCGACCAGACCGGGCGTCTTGGTCGCTTCTCGCAGCCGGAGCTGAGCCGCCGCTCTGGCGCGAATGGGATTTTGAACAGGTTCCAGGGTTTGGACAGACATATTTCCCTCGCTTTATTCGGCCTTGATACGCGGATCCAAAAAAGTATAGGCCACATCGGCCACCAGATTGCCAAAAATCACCATCACCGTGCCGATCACCAATGTCCCCATGATCATCGGATAGTCGCGCTTGGTTGCCGCCGTAAAAGCCAGCCGTCCCATGCCCGGCCAGCCAAAGATGGTCTCGGTGATCAAGGCACCGCTGACCAGCCCCGGTATAGCCAGCCCGACCAGCGTAGCCACCGGAATCAGGGCATTGCGCAAAATGTGTCGCCCGATCACCAGTTGCTCGCGCAGCCCTTTGGCCCGCGCCGTGCGCACATAATCCTGATTCATCACCTCTAGCACACTGGCGCGGATAAAGCGGTTCCAACCGGCCACATTCAAAATAGACAGGATGGCCGCCGGCATAATCAGGTGAGTCAACAAATCAAACAAGGTTTTTTCTTTGCCCAACGTATACATGCCCCCAGAAGGCAAGCAACGCAGCCGCACTGCAAAGATCAAAATGGCAATCAGGCCAAACCAAAAAGCCGGAATGGAAACACCCGCCGTGCTGAGAACCGTAGCCACGTTGTCGAACCAGGAATACTGCCGGATGGCCGACCAAACTCCCACCGGCAAAGCCATAGCCAGGCTCAAAATGAACGAGGTAACGCTCAACAGCAGGGTATTGGGTAATCGCTCGATGATGTTTTGACTGACCGGTGTCTGGTCAATATACGAAATCCCTAGATCGCCTTGCAACAAGCCGGCATAGCCGCCGCGGCTGTTGGGCAACAAGCCGGCCCAGATGAAATACTGCTTCCACACCGGCTGATCCAACCCCATGTTGGAGCGGATGCGGGCAATGTCCTCCGGCTTGATGTCTTTATCCAGTTCCAGACGTGCCAGCGGGCCGCCCGGCACCGAGTGAATCAGGACAAAGGATAGAATGGTCACACCGATAAAAACGGGCACCGCTTGCAAAATTCGACGGAACAAGAATTTTCCCATATTTACCTCGACAGGAAAAAAGGGGCTGGAGCGTGGGCTCCAGCCCCAGGGTACAGGTAACACGGTCCCCGGTCCACGTTACCTGTCAAGAAGTCCAGGTTAACGGTCTACCCACCACTCTTCGATGTTCCAGCGCGTTTGCACCGTATTGGGATCATATTCGTGCAATCGCTTGTTCCAACAATTGGTGCCTTCTCTAAAGTACAGGATGGGCGCCGGTACATCTTGAGCCAGGATTTTCTGCATCTGGAAATAAAGGTCTTTGCGTTTGGCCTGATCTACCGTCTGCAACGCATCGTCCAATATCTTGTCCAGCGCAGGGTTGGAATACTTGTTCATGTTAAAGCCGCCGCCATACGATTCGGTATGCCACATGGTCTTTTGATCGGGATCCACGTCCCAATTAAAGCCGACCAGGATCATTTGGAAATCATAGGTTTCGGTCAGCTTGGCCAACAGGGCATTCCATTCCAGAGGCATCGGCTTGGCTTCGACACCGATCTTGGCCCAGTATTGCTGCATGGCCACAATGTCCTGCTCGCGCTCATTGTTGCCGGCATTGGTATTGATCTCGAAAGAGAATTTGGTGCCATCGGCCACGCCTTGCACGCCATGCGCCTCGCGGATGCCATCACCATCGGTGTCTTTCCAGCCAGCCTCTTCCAAGAGCTGCTTGGCCTTTTCGACATCGTACTCATAGCGCGGCTCGTTATCAGGATTATACGCCCACGACAGCGGCGGCACAGTCGAATGAGCGATCTCGCCCAGACCAAAGATCACACTGTCTACCAAAGCCTCGCGGTCGAGAGCATACAGCAAGGCCTGACGGGTGCGCACATCCAGGAACAGCGGCGATTTTTCGGGATCCAACTGATAGATGTAAAAGGTAAAGCTGAATTGCGAGTAGGCTTTGCAGTTCAAATAAGACTGCTTTTGAGCATCTTCCCACAACGCACCCTTGATGTCGGCATAATCCACTTCGCCGGTTTGAAGTTGAGCGTACTCGACCGTCTGATCGGCTACCACTTTATAGTACCAAAAGTCAATGTTGGGCGCGCCTTTGAAATACTCGGGATTCTTGACCAGGGCAATGTGATCGTCCTTGACCCACTCGCGGAACATAAAGGGGCCGGTGCCAATGGGAGCCAGGGTGTTAAATTCGGCGGCATTGAAATCGGCTGCCGACAGCCCACCCAGGATGTGCTGGGGGATGATGGGATAAACATCTTTGCAGCACAGCCAGGTGGCGTCTATGTTGCTCAGCGTAAAGCGGATGGTGTAATCATCCAACACCACAATTTGGTCTGGCGTCAACAGGTCGGCAATGTCGGCGCGGCGCGGCGAGTTGACATCGGGGTTGAGAATGGTGTCAAAAGTAAACTTGACATCTTGGGCCGTAAAGGGCTCGCCGTCGTGCCACTTGACATCCTTACGCAAATAGTAGGTAAAGGTCAAGCCGTCGGCAGAGACATCCCATTTTTCGGCCAGTTCGGGGATGACGGTCAAATCATCGGGATTGATGCCCACCAGGCTGTTGAACAGCAACGCCTCTACATCGGACGAAGACTGATCGGTAGACAGAATGGGGTTCAAAATCTCGGCGTCGGCAAAGGTGCTTTCGATCACCGTGCCACCCTTGTTCACCGTGACCGGCGTAGGTGTGGCCGTGATCATTTTCTCAATCACTTTGGTCACTTCTTTTTCGACCACTTGGGGAGTGCCTGCCACAACCACCGTCTCTTTGACCGTTTCTTTGACGATTTGAGTGACCGGCACCTGCTTTTCGACAATGATGGTCTGCGGCTGGCATGCGCCCAAAACCAAGAGCGCAACAGACAGCACCAACCATCCAATCCACTTGCGATGATACATCATGTCCTCCTTTTTTAGAAACCAGGGTTGATAGGCTGAACATAGTATATCAAAGCATCAAGGACCTGTCGTCAGAAAAATCATTGAATTCTTGCTACACAAAAAAGACCGCTCTGTGAGCGGTCTGGGGAATACAAATGATGATGGGCCTATCACATTTGTTGTAGAATGTGGCCGATTCTATTCCTCTTGCAATGAAACCCAGCCCTTGCGCAACGCATAGAGGGCCGCCTGAGTGCGGCTGGATAGCTCTAGCTTGGCCAGAATGTGGCTGACATGGGTGCGCACAGTAGCCTCGCTCAAAGACAAATGGTCGGCGATCTCTTGATTGCTGTAACCCTGCGCCACCAGTTTTAGCACGTGCACCTCTCGCTCGGTCAAAGCTTCTTGATGATTCGTCGGTTCCGAGTGCGACCGGTCTGGCTGAGAAAGCTGCTGCAACAACTTGCGCGCCACCGCCGGATGCAACGAGGCATTGCCACAATGAACCTGATGAATGGCCTCAACCAACTCGGACGGGCTGGAATCTTTGAGCAAATAGCCCAGCGCGCCAGCGCGGATGGCCGGCAAGATCATGTCTATGCTGGCAAAACTGGTCAGCACCAAAATATGGACATTGGGTTGCACGGCGATCAACTGGGTGATCGCCTCGATACCGTCCATTTGCGGCATGATCAGATCCATCAATACCACATCGGGGCGCAAGGCCTGAGCCAGTTCTACCGCCTCGCGGCCATCTCGCGCCTCTCCCACCACCTCGATGCCCGGCTCGGTAGACAACAAGGCTGCAATGCCCTTGCGAACAATAGACTGGTCATCGGCAATGAGAACACGCACCAGACACTCTGATAAATTATCCATCCATACTCCTCTTGTTTTCCCCCACCTGGCCCGGCATGACCAACCGCACTCGCGTGCCATGCCCCGGCGCACTATCAATGATCAAACTGCCGCCCAGCCGCGCCACCCGTTCGGCCATCCCGCGCAGCCCAAACCCGCCGCCCGCCGCAGGACTGACCGGATCAAAGCCCAGGCCATCATCGGCAATTTCCAACACCACATCATCCGCCTGATGAAACAACCTGATCGACACGCGGTCGCTGTGAGCATGCCGCAGCACATTGTTGAGTGACTCTTGAGCCACCCAGTACATTTGCTCCTGCACCTCGTCCGGCAAACCAAACTCACCATCGGCCCAAAACTCGACCTGCATACCCAGCCTTCGCTCAACCGCTTCCAGGCGTAACTGCAAAGCCGCCGCCAAACCATCACGCTGCACAGCCGGCGGGCGCAACTCAAAGATCAACAGCCGCATCTCGCGCAGCGACATTTGCGCCGTGTCGCGAATTTCGCCCAGGTGTTCAGCAGCCAGATCAGAGCGCCCAGCCTCCAGCAGACGTGCCGTCGCCTCGGCATACATGGTCAGCCCATAAAGCGACTGCATCACCGAATCGTGCAAGTCTCGCGCCAGGCGATTGCGCTCTTGCATCACCGCCAATTGCTGCGCTTTTTCATATAGACGGGCATTTTCCACCGCCACCCCGATCTGATGGCCAATGGCGGCCAGCAAAGACAGTTCTTGCGGAGCAATGTCGCGCATGGTCATCGAACCCAGGTCAATGGCCCCGACCATCTTGCCCCGGGCCAGCAGGGGTGCGCTGACCACCAACTTGATACCCGACCGGATCAGCATCTCTTTCAGACCGCCGGCAGGGTAATCGCTCACCGCCCGCGACACTGGCCGCCCCTCGATGGCTGCCAACCCCGAAGTGCTGGTCGTCAACAGCAACTGCCGGGTATATTGGGCAATCTGCTCCGACACGCCGCGATGCGCAATCAACACCAACTGCTGCGTTTCGGGCTCCAGAATAAAGGCCTGCCCGGCCTGCATATCGGTGATGCCCATCGCTCCATCCAATGCATCACTCAACACTTCACGCAGGTCCAGCGAACGGCTGACCGTCGCAGCCAGAGCGTTCAACACCGTCAACTCGTGAGTGCGCTCGGCCACCTGCCGCTCCAGGTCGTTGTACAACACTTGCAACCGACCGGCCATGCGGTTGAACTGACCGGCCAACTCTTCTACCTCATCGCCGGTCGAGGCCACAATTCGCTGGTCAAAATACCCATTCGCCACCTGCCGCGCCGCATCAATCAAACGCACAATTGGCCGCACGATCCGTCGCGTGCCGGCCGAAACAATCCACATCGGCGCCAGCACGCCCAGAGCCAGCATCAGCAGCATGATGCGATTGTAAAAATAGCTGGTATGAATCAAGGCATCCCAGTTCTCTTCAACCACCAACCCCCATGGCGTGCCAGGCACCGGAGCAAAACTGGCTACAATATCCTGCCCGGCAATGTTGCGCGTGCGCATGGCTCCACCACCGCCGCCCAACACCAATTGCACCGCCAGTTGGCCAGAAAAACTCTGGCCGATGTATTGAGCGTCGGTATGATAAAGCACCCGACTATTGCCGTCTACCAGATAAAGCCGCTCACCCCGCCGCAATTCTTCGATGCTGTGATAAATCACATTGTTCGAGGTCGACTCGAGAAAAAACAGGCTAGCCACACCGCCCACCACATCGCCGCCCTGATCTTGCAACGGAATCACCAAAACAACCGCCCGCTCTCCCTGGCGACTGCTCACCATCATATTGGAAAAAGTGGGCCGACCCAGGCTCAACATCTGGCGAAAAGGCACCCGCCGCGTCCAATCCACCCCCCATTCTGGCGACATGTCTGGCTCTGACAGCAACACCTTGCCGTTGCGATCCAGCACCGCCATGCTGCTCTCCGACACGGTCAAAAATTCGCTGGACAGCGGGTCGGCGCGATTGAACAACTCTGAAGACAGCAAATTGGCCGTAAGGCGGGTCAATTCGCGATCGCGCTCGATCACCAGATTTTCCACCACCCGCTGATACGCATACAGACTGATCAGAGCCACGGCCAACAGAATCAAAGCCGTCGGCGCAAAGGCCCAAACGATGATTTTGTGGCGCAAACTGCCCCAACGAATTTTGAACATCTTGCCTGCCTAACTGAGCATCTCGACCAACACCGGGTGCTTGAGCTCGGCCAATACGCTACGCCAGGCCTCCACCGCGCCCGGCGGCTCCAGGTCTGGCACAAAGCCAAACTCCAGATACATCTTGATCGCCGGAATGCGCCGGGTCTGCGTGTCCAGATAAGCCCGCTCGTGCCATTGCGCCAGTTGGTTCATGGCAAACGACAGTTCAGCCTTGCCCAGCCCCTTGCCCCAACAGCCCCGCCGCACGGCCACCCAATGAATGCGCCCATAATCCTGCCCCTTGAAATCGCGATTGTACCACGCGCTGATCGTGCCGACGCCCAATCCGCGCTCGTCGGTAACGATATAGCAGCGATGCAAAATGCTCTGCGGATCATGGCCAAACTCGCGCTCAAACACATCCTCGCCGATGCTGAAAAACGGCTCGGCATCGCGCTCAATATCCGTCCACAAGCCGCCCTCATCCAGGCGCATCGGGCGGATGCCAAAACCCGGCGGGAACGGCACCTGGGGAATATCGCGCAGGTGCGGGCAGATCATCACCACCGGATAGCCGGCCGCGCTTTCACGCAGGGCCGAGGGCAACGGCGGCTCGACCACACCCTGCCGCTCTCGAAACATCTGTCGAACCGTCCAATAGGCCCGCAGTTTGCGCCGGTCGCGAGTCATCACACCATACGGGCTGATGGCCAGCCGCCCACAAAAATCAAACGTCGCTGGCGGCCAGGGATGGTCGGCCCAACACCACACCGTCGCCCCACAGACGTATGGCGCGTCCATACCAGCAAACTCGCCGGCCAAAATCTCGGCCTGTGTGTCCTCGCCCAACACGCCGCCCCACACGCCCGGCAACGATATGGACCCAAATTCAGAGACCAGAATCGGCTTTGGGGGATATTTTTCGTGCAGTTTACCCAGTTCTGTGCGCCAAAACTGCGCCAGGAGCGACAGGTCGGCATCGGGTTGACGACTGCGCCGCTCCAGGCCGGGGTACGCATTGACGCAGATCACATCGTCGGCCTCAAAGCGCGACTCGCCTTGCCAGTGATTGCTCACATGCACGGCCAGGCGGGTAGAGTCGAGTTGTTGAGCCAGCCGCACCAGTTCGGCATTGCCCGCGGCCACCTCTGGACGCTCCTCATCGGTCTCGTTGCTGACCGACCACATGATCACCGACGGATGGTTGGCGTCGCGGCGGATCATGGCTGCCAACTGTTGTTTTGCCGCATCGAGCTTGCGAGCGCAGTCCACCTGACCTTCGGCCAGACCATCCCACCAGTACAGCGGAATTTCGCCCATCGCCAACAGCCCCACCTCGTCGCACATATCCAACTCGGCCGGGTGATGGGGATAATGGCACAAACGGACGAAATTGGCGCCCGCCTCTTTGATGTCTGCCAGGTCACGGCGCACAATGTCTGGGTCGGGACACATAGCCGTGCGCGGCAAGTCCTCGTGACGATTAAAACCGGTCAAAAAAAGCCGGCTACCGTTGAGATACAGCCCGCCCTCGCGCGCCTCGATGCGCCGAAACCCCACCCGGATGCTCTGCGCGTCGGCCAGATTGCCACCGGTCCACAATTCCACCTGCGCCGTATACAGGTTGGGCTGCTCCGGCGACCAGAGTTTGATATTCTCAACCAGGCCATCCACAGTCAAAGACAGGCTCTCGCCGGATGGGCAGGCCCGGGCTTCGGATGTCAAACAAGTCAGAATTTCATCTTGCATCATCAATCGAACCTGGAGCTGCACTGCGGCGACCTGCGGTCGCCCATTTTTAACCTGCACCTGGGCCACCAGCCGCCCTCCCTGGTCAACCGGCTCGGCCACCATGCGCACATGCTCCAGGTAAAGCAGATCGGTCGCCACCAACTCTACCTCGCGCAAGATGCCGCCCCAACCGCGCCAGCCACGCTGCAAGCCCGGCACATCGCCCGGCCGGCGGCGATTGTCGGCACAGACAACCACCAGGTTATCCTGGCCCCAACGCAGCAGGTCTTGCACATCCCACTCGAACGGCAAAAAGCCACCCTCGTGATCGCCCAGATGAACGCCGTTGACCCACACCGAAGCGCGGTCGTTGACGCCCTGAAAGCGCAGTGACACCCGCCGCCCCTGCCAGTCGGCCGGCACGTCAACAAGGCGGCGAAACCACCCCACACCCTCATAGGTGTCCAGAGCCGGCATGCAAGCCTCAAACGAGGCCGGCAGCGTCACCTCGCGCCAGCGACGAGCATCATGGTCGAGACGAAAATATCCTTGCGCCTCACCTTCATCGGTCAGATCGGGCTGAAATCGCCACAAGCCGCACAAACTTTTGATCTGTTCCATCATCTCATCTCCTCACAATCTGAGCCACAGATGCTCATTCACAAGACGCGCTCGAGTCAGCGCGAGGCTTTAGCCTCGCCTTTCTTTCTCAGCCCGACGCTTTGGCCTCGCCCCTTTGCCAACCTGATGCTAGCCGGGCCGCACCATGCGCATAAAGGCATCGGCATAGGCCATATTCACCGCCGCGCCCGCTGTTGCTGCCGCTGCCGCTGTATCGGCAGCCCACTGCCGCACCATGCCCACATAATCTCGTCCCGGTACCAACTGACTGGCATGCTGGCTCAAAGCCTGCGCCTTGAGATCAATGGTCTTCGAGACATCCACCCACGTGTCCGGGTGAGTGGGGTTGGCCACCCAAATCTGGCGGACGCGGTGCGGCTCTAGCCCTTCGGCCAACTGCTCGGAAAAAGCCAGCGGCATGGCTGCCGTCGGCGAGATGGCATCTACCGCCGCCTGCCCCACCGCCCGATGATCGGGATGATTGACATAACGCCCGCCCACAAACAGGCGGGTCGGGTCAAAACACACGGCGGCGTCGGGCTTGAAGCGGCGAATCTCGCGCACCAGTTCGCCGCGCAGTTCCAGCGTAGGCTGCACCATACAATCAGGATAACGCAAAAAGACCACCTCTTCCACACCCACCACCCGGGCAGCAGCCAACTGCTCGGCCTCGCGGATGCGGGTCATCTCTTCGCGGGTCACACCCAACTGATGCGTGCCGGCGTCGCCGCTTGTCACCAGCACATAGCGCACCCGCGTACCGGCGCGCACCCATTTGGCGATGGTGGCAGCAATGGTATACTCGATGTCATCGGGGTGCGCGGCAATGACCAAAGCCCTCTTGGGCGGTTCTGGTTCAACGTATTGTGTCATTCTTTCTCCTCAATTTTTACAAAAAAACCAAGAAACCAACATGTGCCGGGCCACATCTTGGGCCATCGCCTCGCCGCACAGAGCCTGCACCAGGCTCAAGGCAAACTCGATGGCCGTACCAGGGGCGCGGCTGGTGATACAATGGCCGTCTACCACCACGCGCTGCTCTACCGCCTCGGCCTGAGCCAGTTGCCCGGCCACGCTGGGGTGACAGGTAGCCCGCCGCCCGGCCAGCAGGCCGTGATGTTGCAGCACCACCACCGGCGCGGCACAGATGGCCGCATACCACCGCCCGGCGGCCTGCTGCGCCTTGAGCATTCCGGTCAGCAATGCCGAGTCGCGTAGATGCTCGGCCCCCGGCATACCGCCCGGCAGAGCAATCAGATCAAACATTCGGTCGGCGCAGTCGGCCAGCAAGCAGTCGGCGACCAGGCCGGTGCGTCGCGAGGCCGTCACCTGTACCCGCTCTTCCACCGAAGCCACCGTCACCTCGACGCCGGCTCGCCGCAGTACATCAATGATGCCAACGGCCTCGATCTCTTCGCTGCCGTCGGCGATGGGCACCAATGCCGTGAGCGACATATTCCCTCCAGGTTGCCAGATCATCAAAACTGACTAAAATATCTTGCAAAACCCGATCATTTTATCATCAAACCCCAATTCTCGCAATGAAAGAAAGCGTTATGGACAAGAAAAACTGGCTGGTCAGCGAACAAACATTCGATCCTGCTCGCATGCATGCGCAGGAAACCGTTTTCACCATCGGCAACGGCTATGTCGGCACGCGCGGCACCTTTGAAGAAGGCCACCCCGACGCCTGGCCGATGACCCTGATCCACGGCGTATACGATGATGTGCCTGTCGTCTACACCGAGCTGGCAAACGCCCCCGACTGGACCGCCCTGAACATCTGGGTCAACAGTGAACGATTTCGCCTGGATCGCGGCGAGGTGTTGAGCTATCAGCGTCAACTCGACCTGCAAACCGGCATCCTCAGCCGACAAGTGCGTTGGCGCAGCCCGGCCGGGCAGACGGTAGACATTGCCTTGGAGCGATTTGCCAGCTTGTCCGACCCGCACGTGCTGCTGGTGCGTTGCCAGATCACCCCGCTGGATGGCCCGGCCGAGATCGAAGCACAAGCCGGGTTGCTCGCCTGCGCCGACAACATGGGCGTCTTGCACTGGCAGCCCCTTGATCAGGACGCCACGCCGCATCTGGCCTGGCTGCACGCCCGCACCCGTCATTCTCGCATCGAGTTGGGCATGGCCGTCGGCCTGCAAGCCCAAGGCGGCGACAACTGCGCGATCCAGCCAATGAACTGCCCCGCCTGCCCCACCCTGGCCCTCACTTTCCGCGCCGACCGGCACGAGACCGTCACCCTGGACAAGTTTGTCACCCTCTATACCTCTCGCGAGACCGACCGGCCGGCACAGGCAGCACAAGACAAACTGACCGCCCTGCCCCCCCGCGAGGAAATCCTGGCCGCCCATCAATCTGCCTGGCAAGAGACCTGGCAGGCCAGCGACGTGCTGATCGAGGGCGATGACGCCGCCCAGATCGCCGTGCGCCACAGCCTCTTTCAACTGCTCATCGCTGCCCCCCGCCACGACGAACGAGCCAGCATCCCGGCCAAAACCCTGTCGGGGCCGGGCTATCGCGGCCACGTATTTTGGGACACGGAAATTTTTGCCATGCCACTATTCACCTGGACCCAACCGGCGCTGGCGCGCAACCTGCTCACCTATCGCTACCACACCCTGCCCGGCGCCCGCCGCAAAGCTCAAGCCAACGGCTATCAAGGGGCCATGTTTTCTTGGGAAAGTGCCGACAGCGGCGACGAAGTGACCCCGCGCTGGGTGCCCGGTCCGCAGGGCGAAGAACCGGGCACCCAAAGGTTGCACCGCATCTGGTGCGGCGACATTGAGTTGCACATCACCGCCGATGTGGCCTATGCCGTGTACACCTATTGGAAAATCAGCGGCGACGACGAGTGGATGCAGCAGTATGGCGCCGAGATCATCCTGGACACCGCCGTGTTTTGGGGCAGCCGCGCCGAATGGCACGCTGACCGCAATCGCTATGAAATTTGCGACGTGATCGGCCCGGACGAAAATCACGAACACGTCAACAACAATGCCTTTACCAACCGTATGGCCCAATGGCACCTCCAAACAGCCATGCGGGTATGGGACTGGCTACGCCGCGTGGCCCCCCATCGTGCCGCCGACCTCCGACAACAACTCGGCCTGACCCAAGAGCGGTTGACTCTCTGGCAAGATATTTGCGACAAAATGACATTCTTTTACGATGCTGAAAGTGGACTGATCGAGCAATTTGAAGGCTTTTTCCGGCTCGATGACATCAACCTCCAGGATTACGAACCACGCGCCCGCTCCATTCAGGCCATTCTGGGTATCGAGGGGGCCAACCATTGCCAGGCTCTCAAGCAAGCCGACGTGCTGATGCTGCTGTATCTGCTGCGCCCCTCTTTTGACTTGAAGACGCTGCAAGCCAACTGGGCCTATTACACGCCACGCACCGATCATACCTATGGCTCATCGCTGGGACCGGCCATCCATGCCATTTTGGCCTGCGAACTGGACCGACCGCAAGAGGCCTATACCCATTTTATGCGGGCAGCGCGGGTAGACCTGGACGATGTGCGCGGCAACACGGCCGAGGGTATCCATGCCGCCTCTGACGGCGGCGTGTGGCAGGCGGCCGTATTCGGCTTTGGCGGCGTTCGCATCACCGACACCGGTCTGACCGCTCAACCCTGCCTGCCGCCCCACTGGACGCGCCTGCGCTTTCGCCTGCAATATCGCGGGCAATGGCACGAATTCGATTTGCGAGTATAACGCTGCTCTATGTAAAGGAAAAACCTGATGTCCATCACATCCCTGCCCATCTTGGGCGTTATTTTTGACCTGGACGGTGTCCTCACCGACACGTCTGAATTTCACTATTTGGGCTGGCAGCGGCTGGCCGATGAAGAAGGCATTCCTTTTGACCGACAGGCCAACGAAGCTCTGCGCGGCCTCTCGCGGCGTGACTCGCTGCTGCGCATATTGGGCCACCGTCCGGTCGGCGAAGCGCAGATTCAAGAGATGATGGCGCGCAAAAACCACTATTACCAGGAATTGATCGAGGGCGTCACGCCGGCCAACCTGCTGCCCGGCGCCCTGGCCCTGCTTGATGAGCTGCGGGCTAACAACATCCGCATCGCCATCGGCTCGGTGAGCAAAAACGCCCGCACCGTCATTGACCGGCTGAGCATCGCCGAGCGTATTGATGCCCTCTCGGACGGCTATAGCGTAGACAGGCACAAACCCGCGCCCGACCTGTTTCTGCATGCCGCAGCGCAACTCGGCCTGCCGCCGGCGCAGTGCGTGGTGTTTGAAGATGCCGCATCGGGCGTAGAAGCAGCCCTGGCCGGCGGCATGTGGGTGGTCGGTCTGGGGCCGGCCGATCGCGTCGGAGCGGCGCATCTGGTGCTGCCCGACCTGGATGGCGTTCGCTGGGCCAACGTATTGGCCGGCCTGTCGCGGCACAACCGGGGGCATTTCACTGTTGGGGCCAACGCAGGTTGAGCAAGTGTGTTGGTTTCGACAGGCTCAACCAACATGGGGTCAGGCCCTGCCAGAGTTTGCCTGGATAACCGGCTTGTGTTAGAATAAGACACAATGAACCCTGTAGACCTGCACTGGCCCGCCGCACCCGGCGCCTATGTATTGGGTATCAGGCTGGAGCAAGCAACCCACCTGACCATCGGTCGGTTCGGCGTCTGCAATCTGCCGGCCGGATGGTATGCCTATGTGGGCAGCGCGTTGGGCCCTGGCGGATTGCGGGCCAGGCTGTCGCGACACTGCCGCCGCGACAAAAAAATGCACTGGCACATTGACCATGTGCTGACCGTCGGCGTGTTGGAACAGGTATGGTACATCGAATCGGCCACAAGACTGGAATGTGCATGGGCGTGCACACTGGCCCAACTGCCCCATGCAACCATCCCCATTCCCGGTCTGGGCGCATCCGATTGCCGCTGCCCCGGCCACCTGATCCATTTCGCCGCTCCACCGACCCGACTGCCCTATCCCATTCTGCCATTTAGAACAGGAGAATACCTTATGTTCCAAGATATATCAGCACAAAATACGATGCGAATCCGTCTGGACATCAACAATATGATCGGCGATGTGGTCGGGCCGCGAGGGATTGGACAGTCCGAGATCGCCGCCTTGCAGCCCCGCATCACGGTGGCGCAGCAAGCCCTGGCCGATAAACGCCGTCAAAACCCCATTGGCGAATGGCTGGCCTGGATGGATCTGCCCTACCAGGATGAGGTGATCGGGCAGATTGAGGAGGCGGCGCGGCAGGTGCGCCAATGGTGCGACACCATGGTCGTGCTGGGCATTGGTGGGTCGGCGCTGGGCGCCCAGGCTGTCCACAGTGCCCTCAACCCGGCCTTGCACAATATGCTTCCGGCCGATCGGCGCGGCGGCGCACGCCTGTTCATCCTGGACAATGTAGACCCGGAATGGGTGGGCGAACTGCTCGACTCGTTCGACCTGCGCACCACCTGCTTTAACGTCATTTCCAAGTCTGGCACCACCGCCGAAACCACCGCCCAGTTTTTGCTGGTACGCCAGGCCATCGCTGAACGGCTTGGGCCAGACGCCCTGACCCGTCACATACTCGTCACCACCGACGCCCGCAAAGGTGTGCTGCGCCCCATCGTCGAACAAGAGGGCTATGCCAGTTTTGTCGTTCCCGACGGCGTCGGCGGGCGATTCTCGGTGCTGTCGGCGGTGGGGCTGCTGCCGCTGGCCGTGTCGGGCATTGACATTCGCCAATTGCTGGCCGGCGCCGCCTTGGCCGACCAGATGTGCCAGCAACCCGATGTGTGGCACAATCCGGCCTGCATGAACGCCGCGCTGCATTACCTGGCCTACCAAAAAGGCTGCACTATCTCGGTGATGATGCCCTATGTGCAATCGCTATACGGCATCGCCGATTGGTATCGCCAACTCTGGGCCGAAAGTCTGGGCAAACGTTACGACCGCAGCGGCGCCGAGGTGTTTGTCGGCGCCACCCCGATCAAGGCACTCGGCGCCACCGACCAACATTCGCAGGTCCAGCTCTACCGCGAAGGCGCGTTCGACAAGGTGGTCAATTTCATCGCCGTAGACCGCTATCGCCGTGAACTGGTCATCCCCCAGGCCTACAGCCCCGACAGCGAGTTGGGTTATCTGGGCGGCCACACGTTGAACGAACTGATTCAGGCCGAGCAGCAGGCCACGGCCCTGGCTCTAGCCGACGCCGAACGGATGAACTGCACCTGGCGGCTGCCTCAGGTCAATGCCTTTACGGTAGGGCAGTTGCTCTATTTGCTCGAGGTGCAAACGGCCATCGCCGGCGAGTTGTTCAACATCAACGCCTTTGATCAGCCCGGCGTCGAGGCCGGCAAGATAGCCACCTATGCCCTACTGGGTCGGCACGGCTATGAAGGGCAAGGCAGGCAAATTCAGGCAAAACTGGCACAAAGAAGCGAGGTTTATGTTATCTAATGAAACACCTGTTGATGGTCGCACAAAAAACTAGATTGCCCTGGCGCAGCGTTCTCCTGGTCATCCTGCTGATCGGCGCGGCGGCAAGCGGATGCACCCCATCGCCAACCCCGCCTGCCTCGCCCACCGCCACGCAAACCGTTCTCATGATTCCCTATGTGATGGAAAGCCCCATCTCTCCCCTGCCACCGCCGCAGCCGGTGCAACGCACCCGCCCAGCCTGGACAGTGCGGGTGATCAACACCTATCCGCACGACTCGATGGCCTTTACGCAGGGGTTGGTCTTTCAAGACGGCATCTTGTACGAAGGCACCGGCCTGAACGGTCGTTCGTCACTGCGCCAGGTCGAACTGGAAACCGGCAAGGTGATCCAGCAAATCAACCTGGCCGAACAGTTTTTCGGCGAAGGCATCGTAGTTTGGGAGCAAACCGTTGTGCAACTCACCTGGCAGTCGAACACCGGCTTGGTCTATGACAAGAAAAATTTCAAACTGCTGCGTCAATTTAGCTATCCCACCGAAGGATGGGGCATCACCCACGATGGACGACGGTTGATCATGAGCGATGGCACGGCCACGCTGCACTTTTGGCAGCCCGACACGCTGCAAGAGATCGGCCAGGTCAACGTGTACGACAGCGATGGCCCGGTGATGCGGCTCAACGAACTGGAGTATGTGCAGGGCGAGGTGTGGGCCAATGTCTGGCAGACCGACATGATCGCCCGGATCGATCCGCAGAGCGGCCAGGTGACCGGTTGGATCGATCTCGGCGAATTGCGCCGATTCATCGAGCAACCCACCGATGTATTGAACGGCATTGCCTATGACGCGGCGCAGAGCCGGCTGTTTGTGACCGGCAAACTGTGGCCGTTTGTGTTTGAGGTTCAAATCGTTCCCACTCAAAACTAGAGGAGACAAGATGAAATTCGGAATTTGCGGCGAACCCACCATCGGCGCTCTGGCGGCCGAGGCCGGGTATGATTTTGTGGAACTGCATGTGCAGCGCGATCTGCACACCGATCAAGATGAAAACGAGTTTCGTACCGGACTGGGACGCATCCTGGCTTCACCGCTGCCCTGCCCGGCAGCCAATTGTTTTTTGCCTGGCGGCCACAAAGTGACCGGCCCCCAGGTAGACATGGATGCCTTGAACCATTATGTCACCCTGGCCTGTGAACGGGCGCAGCGAGCCGGCATTGACACCATCGTGTTCGGTTCGGGTGGCGCCCGCGCCGTGCCGGAAGGCTGGGACCGCACTCGCGCCAACGATCAGTTGATCGAGTTTGGCCGCATGCTCGGTCCCATCGCCCAACAGCACGGTGTCATCATCGTGGTCGAGCCGCTGAACCGGCGCGAGTGCAACATTTTTAACAGCGTGGGCGAGTGTGGTCGCTATGTCGAGCAGGTCAACCATCCCCACATCCGCCTGCTGGTAGACGCCTATCATTGGGCAGTGGAGAATGACAGCGCCCAAGACCTGGTGCGGTATGCACCGTTGATCTGTCACGCCCACATTGCCACCTATCGCAACCGCCTGGCCCCCGGCCTGGAAGCCTGTGACTTTGTGCCATTCTTTCGCGCCCTCAAGCAGGGCGGCTATGATGGCCGCCTGTCCATCGAAGGCCGCTGGCCAGATATGGTCAAACAGGCCGAGCCGGCCCTCAAGGTGCTTCAGCAATCGGCTGCGCAGGCTGGTTTTTAGCCATTTTGTAACTATCTACCCTGGTCTGAAAATTAGCCTTTTGGGGTGCCATTCTGATCAGTAAAGTGACAAAGAATCTCGTTATACATCGCAAAGAGAAATTCTTTGCACCTGACAGTGCGCAGAATGACAGAGGTAGGTAGTTACGCCATTCTCTTGAAAGCTCAAAATGTCAGCCAACAAAAGGTTAGCCAACTTGCCACCACTCACACCCCAAGAACAAATGCTGCGCCACAAGCTGGGCATCCCTGCTGACGCATCTCGTGTGCTGATCCTGGCCGAGTCGAGCCATTGGGACCCCAACTGGTTGTTCACTTCAGAAGAGTATTTTGACCGCTTTGTGCGCAAAAACCTGGATATGGCGGTGGACGAACTGAGCCGGGACGAGCGGCGAGTTTACTCTATCGAATGTATGTTCTTTTTGCGCATGTACTGGGATCGGCAGCCCGAACTGAACGACCTGATGCGCACCCTGCTCAACCAGGGCCGCCTGCGCCTCACCGGCAGCGGCGTCACCACCGCCGACACCATCCTGCCGTCGGTTGAAGCCATCTTGCGCGACTGGCTGATCGGGCAGGAATGGTTGCGTACCCACCAGATCAACCAGGAACCGCGGCTGATGTACCTCACCGACAGCTTTGGCTGTTCGCCGGGGCTGCCCTCGCTGCTGCGCGCCGCCGGATTCGACTATACCGCCTTGACGCGAGTGGATGGCATGTATTTTATGGGCAGCGATTGGGAGCCGGCCGGCGCCTTTCCTCGCCCGGGTTCCAGCGCAGAGAGGTTGCTCAAACAAGAACAATCGCTGGATTTTGTGTGGCGCGACATGAACGGGGCCGAGGTACTGTGCCACTGGAATGCCTTTACTTATGGCCAGGGCGACATGCTGACCCATCGGGGGCTGGGGCGCATCTATTTGTTTCCCTGGTCGCTGCCCGACACTTCTGAACATCACGTTGCTCAACGCATCAAACAGTTCGTTCGACAACTGCTGCCTCTGGCACGCACACCCTATCTGTTTTGTCCTATCGGCTTTGATTTTGTGCCGCCCTTGCGCGATCTGGTCAAACTGCTTGATCGTTACAATCAGCGCCGTTATCCATCTACCGGTATATGGGCGGTTAACGCCGGACTGGACGATTATATGGCGCTGGTAGATTGCCATCGCGACCGGCTGCCGGTGCTAGAGCTAGACCCCAACCCCTACTGGAGCGGTTTTTACACCTCACGCCCCGCACTGAAAAAACAGTGCCACACCCTGGTTGATCATCTCTTGCTGGCCGAACGCTGGGCCACAGCATCTGGGAAGGATGCCGCCGCCGACCACATCGGCGAAGAGCTGCACGACGCCTGGTGGGACGCGGTGACGGCCAACCATCACGACTTTATCACCGGCACCTCGCCCGACGAGGTGGTTTACAACGAGCAAATTCCCTGGCTGGTGGGAGCCGACAAAAAAGCATCTATGGTCATCTCGCGGGCAAGCTATTCGGCTCCGACAGTCCAACCAGCTGCATCGCCGCGCCTGCCCGAATACAAGCGCGATGATCACCTCGTCCACATCCACACCCGCCATTATGTGCTAGAGATGGACACCCGCTGCGGCGGCTGCATCACCAACCTGATCTATGCGGGCATGTCTTGGCCGGCACTGAGAGCCTGTTCAAACGACCTGATCAGTTATCAGGATTCGGGTGGATTGTGGCGTATGGGCCACGAATTCCGCGGTGGCATGTTCAAGCCGACGGCGCGAGCCGGCGATCAGCCGATCCAGGTTGACATCGGTGAGTTGAACGGTGGGCTGCAGATGCATTGGGAGAGCCAACTGGACGGTGAAATGATACAGCGGGCTATGTGGTTTCATAATGACGATCCGTTTATTCGCCTGCGCGTGCAGGGCCGCGCTGCGACTCAACACACCGTCACCGTGCGCCTGCGCACTGGACAAACTGCCTCTCGACTGCTCATGGACACGTCCGGCGGCCTGGTTTCGCGCCCACAACACAAAATCTATACGCCTACCTTTTGGCCACTGTATCACCTGGCCTGCGTTCAACACGAGGCTGCGCCCTGGAGTCTGGTGATCGCTCAGGCCTATCCGGGGGCCATCGCCTGCCTGGATGATGGTGACATTGAACTGGTAGCCCTGCGCAATGCCACCCGTGAGCGCGCCTTTGGTTTTGTGCCGCTCCTGGCCAACCCGGCGGCCGGCTATGAAAAGGAGATCTATTCCTTTGACTATGCCATCTCGGTCATACCCTCAGGGGAGCAGCCCGGCAACAACCTGCTCGCCCTGGCCTATGGCGACTGGAGCCGCCCCTGGCAGGCCGGCCTGCCACAACCCCATTCCATCCTCACAACCGCCCCGGACACGGTGCAAATTTTGGCGATCAAGCCGGCCTGCCGCCAAGCCGGTCTGGTAGTGCGGTTGTATACCCCCATCCCGTCGGAGCAACCGGTACAGTTGATCGCCGGGCGAGACATTCAGGCCGCCTGTTTGTGCGACGCCCGCGAGCGCGACCTGGCTGCGCTGCCGGTAGACAGAAACACCGTAAGCGTTCACATGTCTGGCGTCCTGGCCACCATCCGCCTGGTGCTCACTCCTTAAAACAAGACCTCGCAGGTTTTATCAACCTGCGAGGTCATAGCAAACCCGGTCAAGAACAACCACACCATCAATAGGCATACAGCCGGCCATAAGGCCGCCTGGACAGCGGCACCAGCTTGATAAAGGGTCGGCTCAAGATGGCCTGGCTGTCGCGGCCAAAATGACGGGCATATTCGCCCACCAGTTCCTGGATCAATGCCCGATCCGCATCACTCAACGGCACCACCCCAACCTCTTTGCCTAACTGATGTGCATCCAGGTCGCCGCGCACATAGATGATCCCGCCGTGCATGCCGGTGCCGATAAAACTGGCAATGTGTCGCTCGCCGGGCCGCAGAGTCAGCCCCAGCACCAACAACACACCTCCGGCCATATACTCGCCCAAAAAGTGCTGCGCCGTGCCACCGATCACGATCGCCGGCCGCTGCTCCTGGTACTCTTTCATGTGAATGCCCACCCGATAACCTACGTCGTCACGGACGAAAATTTTGCCGCCGCGCATCGAGTGTCCGGTCACATCGCCGGCGCGGCCATGAATGATCACCTCGCCGCCGTTCATGGTGTTGCCGCAGCCATCTTGAGCATTGCCATACACCACCAGACGCGGCCCGTCCATAAACGCGGCCAGATCGTTGCCCGGCGTGCCATAGATGTGCATCTCAACCGGGCGATGCAGGTCGGTGCCCAGATAGCGCTGCCCGAACACGTTGCGCAGTTCGATCCGCTCCACTCCATCGGCCACCGCCTGGCGTAATTGAGCGTTCAAATCCCGATAATAAAGATGTTGGGCGTCTATTTCCAATATCGAATTCAATGGATCCATCCTGCTGTCCTCCCGGCCGATCAGGCCATCACCCATTCGGGCATCTCGACCCGGATAGGTTCATCGGCCGGCGCCAGCGGCTCGCCCAGCCGTCCGATCACCGGCTCGCCACCCACCGGCTGCCACACCCGGTCGAGATGGCGGCTGACCAGCCGAATAGAAGCCTCTTCAGACGAGACATACAAACGGTTGCCGCATGTGGCCGCCACCAATGGGCGCAAACGGATGCGGTCACTCAGGCCGATCATCTCGCCGTGTCGGGCAATGATCACGGTAAAGGGACCGTTGGCCAACAGTCCGCCGTAAACCTGGCGCAGAGTGCGATACAGGGCGCGCTGATCGGGCGGCATCCGCTCTATTTCGATCCACAACGGCGGAGCCAGCACCTGCGCCGCTATTTCGACCGGCAAAGCATGGCGACGCATCAGAAAATCGGCCGCATAGGCCATCACTTCGGTGTCGGTGCCCATCGTACAATGATAGCCGCGCATCTCTAAATATCTCCGATTGGCGCCGTATGAAGAGATTTCGCCGTTGTGTACCACCGTCCAATCGAGCAGGGCAAAGGGATGCGCCCCGCCCCACCAGCCTGGCGTGTTGGTGGGAAAGCGATTGTGCGCTGTCCACAAATAGCCCTCATAGTCTACAATCCCAAAATATTCGGCGATCTGCTCCGGCAGCCCCACCCCCTTGAACACGCCCACGTTTTTGCCGCTGCCATAAATATAGGCGCCCGTATCCGACGTGTTGACCTGCATCACCCGCGACACCACGTACTCAGATTCATCCATCAACTCCAGGGCCGGGTGCTGCGGGTCCACTTTGAGAAAATAACGCCAGATCAGCGGCGGGTTGAACAGACCGCGCAAGGGGTTGTGCGGCACCTCTTCGGCATACACCCACACAAACTCGGCCTTGAACAGGCTCTCTACATGCGAGCGACTGCCCGGTTCGACATACATCACGTGAAAAGCATAACAGTCTTCATAGTCGGGGTAACAGCCATACACAGCAAAGCCCGACCCCAACCCGTTGCCCCGGTCGGTCATGTTGGTAATGCCCTGCACCACATCGTGGCCCGAAAAAAGCTGCCCGGTCACATCCATAATGCCAAACAACCCGCAGGCCGAGCTGACACGGTCGTCGCCATAAGGGTTTTCCAAAAAAGACAGGTTCATCCTATCCTCCAAAAAGTAGACAAGGATCAAGTAGACAGAGAACAGGTAGACGAGATGGGTCTTGGCTACCTCATACCTCAATTCCTTCGCCAGTTACCAGATGTTTACGATAATCTTTGGGCAACGAGATCAAGCCAAAATTTCCAGAGAGCAAATGATTCTTGAACGGCGTCACATCTACCCGGTCGAGAATCAGGCCGGTATAAATGCCGGCGCGGTCCACCTCGCCGAAAAATACCCCGCCGACCAGTCGGTTGCCTTTTAGCACCAGCTTTTTGTATTTTCCATTTTCGCGCTGATATTCTTCCAAAACCTGAAACGCCCCGTCATTGGCCGGCGGGTCGGTGATGCCCACCGAGATGGTCGGCACGTCGCAGATGCTCATGGCATTCATGGCAACGCCGCCTTCATAGGCTTTGGTCGTGCCGGCCATATTGTACCCGGCCACCTGCCCCTGTTTATAGGCATTCGGCCAGATGGCGATGGGCCGGCAGGTCTCCAACAACATATCAAACGCCTCCACGCAATCGCCGGCGGCCCACACATCGGCAGCCGTGGTGCGCATGCTCAAATCTACACAAATCCCTCGATTGATCTTGATTTCGGAGTCTTGAGGAATCAGAGTAGTATTGGGCCGCACACCGATGGCCCAGATCACCATGTCACAATCCAACCGCTCTCCATCGCGCAGCAAGGCATGATCCACCCGCCCGCCGCGCCCCACAATCTCTTGCACCGTAGACCCGGTGCGCACATCCACATGCTCACGACGCAAAATGGTCTCGGCCAGCCGAGAGGCCGTGCGGTCAAACACCAGGCTGAGGATGCGGTCGGCCAGTTCGATCAGCGTCACCCGCAAGCCCCGCGCCAGCAACGCCTCGACCGTCTTGAGACCGATCAGCCCGCCGCCCACCACCACCACCGATTTGGCCCCGCGCTCTCGAATATAACGATCAATGCGCTGCGCATCATCCCAGCGGGTCAGGGTAAAGGTCCCCTCCAGGTCGGCACCGGGCGTAGGCGGCACAAAGGGCTTGCCCCCGCTGGCGATCAACAGGCGATCATACTCTACCTGTCCGCCGCCATGCAATGACAGGGTATGCTCGCTGGTGTGGATGCCGGTGACCTGGACGCCCAACATGCTCTGCACCTTGTAACGGGTGTAAAAATCGGCCGGGCGATACGCCATCCGACCGGCGTCTACCAGGCCGCCCAGCCAGTACGAGATCAATGGGCGCGAATAGGTATGATGCGGCTCGTCCGAAATGATCGTGATCGGCTGCGTGGTATCGCACTGCCGAATGGCCTCCACCGCGCCGATAGCCGCCGCCGAATTGCCAACCATCACATATCGAATCCCCATACACCTACTCCTTACCCAGCTTTTCTTTGACCGACATGCGTTTCTTGAATTCGGCCTCTTGTTCATAGACCAGCGCCTCATTGGGGCAGTGCGCCACGCAGGCCGGCGTCTGACTGCCGTAACACAAGTCGCATTTAGAGGCGGCCTTGGCCCCGCGCTCGCTCAGGCTGCGTTTGATCGCCCCAAACGGACAGACCATGATGCAGGTCCAACAGCCCACACAACGATCCTCGTCGCACAACACGGCGCCGGTCATTTCATCGCGATGCATGGCTCCGGTGATGCACGCCTCCACGCACACCGCCTCGGCGCAATGCCGACACTGCATGGCAAAAGAGAGCGGCCCCTCTTCTTCCACCAACACCCGCGCCATCGCCCGAGGCGCCTCTTCTTTGAACGCCTTGATGATTTTCCTGGACTGCGAATGTTGGGTCAGGCAGTTGATCTCGCACAACCGGCAACCAATACAATATTCTTCGTTGACATAGATGCGTTTCATTTTTACATCCTGGTATAAATTGCAAATAGCAAGCATCAAGTGGCATCTTGGGTCGCCAACATCCTCTCAGGCTATTCCCGCCAGCTTGACCCCCAGCGCTTTCAATTCAACCTCGTTCAAACCCACGCCGCGCAAATGGTCGCGGTTGCCGCGCAGGCTTTCAATGGCGTTCACGCCCATCCCGCCTAGCATCTCTTTGATTTCCAGCGACCAGGCCCGCACCAGGTTGGACAAATGCCGGGCCCCGATGTTGGGGTTGAGCCGCTTGGTCAGATAGGGGTCTTGGGTGGCAATGCCCCAATTGCACTTGCCGGTATAGCATTTCTGGCACAGATGGCAGCCCAACGCCACCAGCGCGCCGGTGCCAATATAGACGGCGTCGGCGCCCAGGGCAATGATTTTGACCACATCGCCGCTGCTGCGGATCGAGCCGGCAGCAATCACCGAAACCTGATTGCGAATCCCCTCATCGCGCAGTCGTTGATCCACCGCCGCAATCGCCAGCTCGATGGGAATGCCCACATTGTTGCGGATCACCGTCGGCGCGGCACCGGTGCCGCCGCGCAGCCCGTCTATGGCAATGTAATCGGCGCCGGCGCGGGCAATGCCGCTGGCAATGGGAGCCACATTGTGGACGGCGGCAATTTTCACTCCCACCGGCTTGGTGTAATGAGTGGCTTCTTTGAGAGCATAAATCAATTGACGCAAATCTTCAATCGAATAAATATCGTGGTGTGGAGCCGGCGAAAGGGCATCGCTGCCCTGCGGGATCATGCGCGTGCGCGACACATCGGCCGACACCTTTTCACCGGGCAGGTGTCCACCGATGCCCGGCTTGGCCCCCTGGCCGATCTTGATTTCCAACGCGGCGGCAGTGCCCAGGTAATCGGCATGCACGCCAAACCGCCCCGAAGCCACCTGAGCAATCGTCCAGGGGCCATACTCGTACAGGCTGGCGTGCAAGCCGCCCTCGCCGGTATTGTACATAATGCCGCTGTCGCGGGCCGCCTGCGCCAGCGACAGGCAGGCATTATAGCTGATCGAGCCGTAGGACATGGCCGAAAACATGATCGGCGTTTCCAGCACCAACTGCGGCCCCACCCGCGTCTCCAGGCTGACTCGTCCCTGGGCATCCTTTTTCACCTCGACCCGGTCGGGCTTGCGGCCGATATAGGTGCGCAGTTCCATCGGCTCACGCAGCGGGTCAATCGAGGGGTTGGTCACCTGAGAGGCGTTGAGCAGCAAATGGTCGAAATAGATGCGCTGCCCCTGATCGCAGCCCATCCCGGTGAGCAAAATGCCGCCGGTTTCGGCCTGTTTGTACAGATTGGTCAGCCGCGCCGCCGTCCAGTTGGCGTTGGGGCGAAACTCCATCGGCGTACAGCGGATGGTCAGCGCATGAGTGGGACAAAGCGTGGCACAGCGGTGACAGCCCACACAGCGGCTCTCGTCGCTATACACCCAATCATCGTCAGGGTCAAAAGCATGCACGTCATTGGCGCACTGGCGCACGCACACCTGACAGGCAATGCAACGGTCGGGATTTCGTTCGACAATAAACTCGGAATTTAGCACCGAAAGAGGCATACTCGGTCAACCGCACAGACACAAAAACGCCGTTGTGAACTGGCATCTCACAACGGCGTGAAGAGGAGAGCATCCGGCCTGTTGGCGGTTATCCTCCTTTCAAAAATTTTGGCTTTGCAAACGGTCTTCTAATATGCGAAAATGGCTGCGCAAAATGTCCCGTCCCTGCTGGCTCTGCCCGCTTGTAATCGCCTCGACCATCTGGCGATGACTGTCCCACATCTGCTGATAGTAATTTAATTCAAAATAACGGTGCAGTTCGACCGCTTCGTAGGCATCCCAATAGGCTTTGAGCAGCCCCTGCACAAAAGGATTGTCCAATCGTTCAAAAATGCGCAGATGCAGCTCGCGGTGTTCGCGGTGTGGGATTTCGATGGGTCTGCCGGCCAATTTACATTCGGCGCGTTCGACAATGCTCTGCAATTCTCGAAGGTCCGACTCGGTCAGCGATTCTACCGCCTGATCCCAAAAAGCTACCTCGAGCTGCGCCCGCAGGCGATAGATGCGGTCAAAATTGTGTCCATCGCAGGCAATGCCATACAACACGGCCGGGCGGATGGCGGCGTAAAAGTCAAACGGGCAGACATAGGTGCCATCGCCGGGCCGCATCTCGATCAACCCATAGGCCTGAGCAGTGAGCATATCTTCGCGCAACTTGCCCCGGCTGACCCGCAAGCTCTGCGCCAGATCATCCAGCGGCGGCAGTTTAACCGGTTCACCTCCCGGCTGAGCCAACCCCTGATCAATGATATAACGCAGAATAGAATGAGCGAATGGATCCGCAGTCATCTTGCCCTTTCCCACGCAAGGGTTGTATCCATCCTAAACATTGTACCTATTGTACCTTTGAAACGCGCTTTTGTCAAATGCCGCGCTCGATCATCGCCTGTTCCACATCGGCGGGCGTGCCGTGCCAGGGGCCGGGCCGCTCTTGCTTGAGCGTGGTGACAGCAGCGGCCCAGCGACAGGCCTCGGCCGGCGAACAACAGAGCCGCTTGCCCACATAGGTGGCAAAACAGGTATCGCCGCGCCCGGTGCGCCCCACCAGCGAACGCGATTTGAACGGCGACCAGGCCATCTCACCGTCGGCATAGACAGTCACACCCGACGATTGGGTCAGCACAATCTCGCGTGGGCCATACGCGGCCAGCTTGTGTGCCGCCGCCTGGAGGTCGCTTTGGCCGGTGAGCAGTTCGGCCTCGGCGCGATCCACCTTGAGATAGGTCACGCAGGCCAACCCGGCGGCCATGTCGGGCCAGGGACGAAAAACCAGTTCGTCGCCTTGCGGCACGCGCACAAAGCCCTGCACATCCAGATCCACCGGCCCGCGCCCGGCCAGCCAGCGCAGCAAAGCCATGTCAATTTCGCCGGCAATGATCGGTGCCGCCATATACACTTGCGCCGACCAGGATGGAAAATCGGCCTGCTGAAACGGCCCGGCAAAGCCCAGCGGCCGGCACAGGCGGCGCTCCATATCGGCCGAATGATAAACGTTTTCGATGCCCGACGTTTGTGCCGCCGGCGCCGCCGAAACCTGAATCCCTGCCTGGATCATGTCGTCCAGGCAGGCAAAATCGTCGGGATGCAGACGCGTCACCACACCCACCCGCACACCCAATCGCCGCAGTGCCATACCGCCATAATACACTGCCCCGCCGGTGGCCATTTCGGCCTGTCCATCCACCACCAACCGGTCTCGGGCCAGGTGGCCCACCATCAAAATATCCACATCGGTCATTTTTCACTCCTTTTCGGGGAACCAAACACGCCTGTCGAGCGTCTTCAGGTTGAAAACCTGTCAAAATCACCTCTTTTCAATATCTTGGGGAAACACCGTCAAAACACTGGCGTTCCCCTATTTTTTGAAATGATACCTGGCAACCTGACCGCAATTCCTTGTCTCGATTTGGATTTGGAGGAAGAAATGAAAACACAAAATCCCGCTTCAATCATCGCCGCCATAGCCATGTTGACACTGCTCAGCCTGATTGTGGCTGGCTGCGCCCTGGCTCAGGCTCAACCCACTGTCGCTCCCAACGTCGCCCAGCCGCAAAACGTCCCGCCGACACCAAAACTGGACCGCATTGAGGTAGACACCAGCCAGATGCCCGACCTGAAAGGCCAGTCCGACAAATCAAGTTGCCCCAAGGTGACCGGCCCACTGGCGCAGATTGTCGCCGCCGCCGATCCGTCGGCCGCCGCCGCCCAACTCGGGTTCAAGGCCCAAGACGATAAAATTCAGGTCTTGATCACCTTGAATGGCGAGGATGCGGGCGTTTTGCAAGAACAGGGCATCGAAATCGGCTCACAAGTCGGCAACAAGGTGCAGGCCTGGGTGCCCATCCGCCAGATCTGCGACCTGGCCGGCAGCGAGCAGGTGTCCAACATCCAACTGCCTGCCCCGGCTATGATCCCATAAGTTGAGCGCGTTCGGTAGTTGTGGCTCAACCAATGTTCGAGTGCACTGCCAGGCGGGGTTAAAACCCCGCGCTGAGAGAGCGGTGTTGGTTGAGTCGAAACCAATGTTGCAGCGTCCAGAGCGACCGCAAGCATGGCATTGGCGCAGGTAGCACATTCTTGTGCTACCTGCGCTTTTTTTGTATACTAGCAGCCTGTCGGAGAGGGAATCGGGATCGCCTCTCCATTGACCAGTATGAG